>NZ_JAUSVA010000002.1:6657500-6973564 GCF_030813695.1 Kitasatospora herbaricolor | reverse complement strand
CCTCGACGTCCTGCATGCTGATGCACGACTCGTTGTCCTCGTCGGCGATCAGGGTCTGGACGTGCACCGCCCCGAGCGCGAGCAGCCGGGCGCATTCGGCCTGCAGCGTGGCCAGGCGCTCCTCACCCACGAGTCCGGTGCCGACCCGCACGTCCAGGTGCACCCGGTTCTTGGCGACCTTGCCCTCGGGGACGCGCTGGAAGTACAGCCGCGGGCCCTCGCCCGAGGGATCCTTGGCGACGGCCCACGCACCCCGCTGCTCGGGCGGCAGCGAGCCGTTGTACTCGTCCCAGCTCGCGAAGCCCTTCGGCGGCGGTGGTACGACGTACCCCAGCACCTCGCACCAGAAGCGGGCGACGCGCTCGGGCTCCGCGCAGTCGAAGGTGATCTGGACCTGCCTGATCGTTGACATCGGCCCACCATAGCAAAGGGCCTTTCGGTTCAATTCCCGCTGGTCGGAGGCGGCTTGACGGGGATATGGCCCAGGTGCCGGCCGGGGACGTCCCCGCCTGCACCCCGGCGGCCTTCCGCCGCCCGCAGGAAGCCTCGCCGCCGCCCGGGAGGCCCTGGGGCTGTTCCCGCCCGGCGCCGCGCAGGCCGACGCGTTCCGCCCGGGTGGCCGGGCGCCCTGCGTCCGGATCGGACCCGCCGGGGCTCCCCCGCCGCTCTCGCACCCGGCCGCGCCCGCCCCCTTGCACATGGAGATGTTCATTCGCACATTCCCGTGTTAGAAATGACGTATGACCGTAGCCAACAGGCTGGACCTGACCCTGCGCCTGGTGCAGAACTCCGAACGGGTGTCCGTCTCGGAGCTCTCGCAGCGCCTCGGGGTCTCCGAAATGACCGTCCGCCGGGACTTGGACGCGCTGGAAGGACAGGGACTGGTCCAGCGGGTGCACGGCGGCGCCGTCGCCACCCGCTCGCGGGAGGAAGGCGCCGGATTCGTCGCCCGCGAGCCGTGGCAGGCCGCGACCAAGGACCGGCTGGGGGCCGCCGTGGCCGCGATGATCGAGCCGGGCTCCCGGGTCCTGCTGGACGCGGGCAGCACGACGGTGCACGTCGCACGGCACCTCGTCGACCGGGCGCCGCTGACCGTGGCGGCGCTCAGCCTGCAAGCTGCCGTGGGCCTGGCGGACCGGCCGGGGATCGAGCTGCTGGTGGTCGGCGGCCGCTCCCGGCCCGGGGAGCGGTCCTTCGTCGGGCCGCTGGCGCTGCGCACCCTGGAGTCGCTGGCCTTCGACTGCTACGTGCTGTCCATCGGCGGCGTGCACGCCGAGTACGGGTGGTCGGAGTTCTCGCTGGACGACGCGGCGGTGAAGCAGACGGCCCTCGCCCAGGCGACCAGGACGATCGCGGTCGCGGACGCCACCAAGCTCGGGGTCCGGGCGTTCAGCCAGGTCGCCGGGCTGGACGCGGTGGACACCTTCGTCACCGACACGGCGGCCAAGGACGCCGCCACCCATCCGAACGGCCCGCAGACGCTGGCGGCGCTGCGCGAGGCCGGCGTGCACACCGTCCTGGCCTGACCTCCGGCGCGTCCGCGCCCGCCCGCCCCGCCCCGCTTCGCCCCCGAGGAGAACCTGGCATGACCACCGCACCACGCCCGCTGATGATCCTGGTCGCCGGCCCGTACCGTTCGGGCACCGGCGACGATCCCGCCAAGCTGGACGCCAACGTCCGGGCGATGAACGAGACCGCGCTCGCGCTCTTCCGGGCCGGGCACCTGCCGGTCACCGGCGAGGCCCTCGCCCTGCCCCTGCTGGAGACGGCCGGCAGCGCCGGCCCCGGCGACCCGCTGTTCGAGGAGATCTTCCATCCGGTCGCGGAGCGGCTGCTGGCCCGCTGCGACGCCGTCCTGCGGATCGGCGGCCCGTCCGAGGGCGCCGACCGGATGGTCGCGCAGGCCCGCGCGCAGGGGGCGGACGTCTACACCGCCGTCCACGAGCTCCCGGCCGCGCGATGACGGCCGGGATCGACACCCCCGACCGGCGCGGCCGCACCGGCCTGGACCGGCACGGCCGCGAGCTGACCGGCAACCCCGGCGTGCGGATCGAGCAGGTGGAGCTGCTCTCCTGCGACTGGTACGTGCTGCGGAAGACCACCTTCGCGTACCGCCACCGCGACGGCCACTGGAGCCGGGAGCAGCGCGAGACGTACGACCGGGGCGACGGCGCGACCGTGCTGCTGTACGACGCCGGGCGGCGGACCGTCCTGCTGACCCGCCAGTTCCGGCTCCCCGCCTACGTGAACGGGCACCCGGACGGGATGCTGGTGGAGACGGCCGCCGGACTGCTGGACGGCGACAGCCCCGAGGAGGCCGTCCGCCGGGAGGCCGCCGAGGAGACCGGACACACGGTGGGCACGCCGGAGCGCGTCTTCGCGGCCTGGATGAGCCCCGGCTCGGTCACCGAGCGGCTGCACTTCTTCGCCGCCCCCTACAGCCGGGCGACCGCGACCGACGAGGGCGGCGGGATCGCCGCGGAGGGCGAGGACATCACCGTGCTGGAGCTGCCCTTCGAGGAGGCCCTGGCGATGGTCCGGAGCGGTGCGGTCGCCGACGCCAAGACCATCATGCTGCTCCAGTGGGCCGCCCTGGACGGGCCGTTCCGCCGCCGCCCGGCCGAGGTCTGAGGCCTCCGCCGGGCGGTCGGGTCGCACCACGACGGCTCAGCGCGCGCCGAGCAGGTGCTCCATGGCGAGCTGGTCGAGCTGCTCGAAGGCCATCCCGCGCACGGCGGCGGCCTCCACGTCGAAGTCCTCGAAGGCGGTGCGGTCGGCCAGCAGGCCCGCCAGGCCCTCACCCTCGGCCACGGTGGGCAGCGCGAGCCCGTCCAGCCGCGAGGCCCGGAGCGCCTGCTGCACCTCGGGGTCGGCGCGGAAGGCGGCGGCGCGCTCCTTGAGCATCAGGTAGTTGGCCATGCAGCCGGCGGCCGAGGCCCAGACGCCGTCGAAGTCCTCGGTGCGCGGCGGCTTGAAGTCGAAGTGGCGGGGGCCGGTGTAGCCGGCCGATTCGAGCAGGTCGACCAGCCAGAAGGCCTGCCGCAGGTCGCCCGCGCCGAACCGGAGGTCCTGGTCGTACTTGATGCCGGACTGCCCGTTCAGGTCGATGTGGAAGAGCTTGCCGGACCACAGCGCCTGGGCGATGCCGTGGGCGAAGTTCAGCCCGGCCATCTGCTCGTGGCCGACCTCGGGGTTCACGCCGACCAGCTCCGGGTGCTCCAGTCGGTCGATGAACGCCAGGGCGTGGCCGATGGTGGGCAGCAGGATGTCGCCGCGGGGCTCGTTGGGCTTGGGCTCGATCGCGAACCGCAGGTCGTAGCCCTGCTCCAGGACGTAGTCGCCGAGCAGGTCGAAGGCCTCCTTCATCCGGTCCAGCGCCACCCGGACGTCCTTGGCCGCACCGGACTCGGAGCCCTCGCGTCCGCCCCAGGCGACGTATACCTCGGCGCCCAGCTCGGCGGCGAGGTCGATGTTGCGGATGGTCTTGCGCAGCGCGTAGCGGCGGACGTCGCGGTCGTTGGCGGTGAAGGCGCCGTCCTTGAAGACCGGGTGGGTGAACAGGTTGGTGGTGGCCATCGGGACCTTGAGGCCGGCCGTGTCCAGGGCCTGGCGGAACCGCTTGACGTGGGCCTCGCGCTCGGCGTCGGTGGAGCCGAAGGGGATCAGGTCGTCGTCGTGGAAGGTCACGCCGTAGGCGCCGAGCGCGGCCAGCCGCTCGACCGAGGTGACCGGGTCGAGGGCCGGGCGGGTGGCGTCGCCGAACGGGTCGCGGCCCTGCCAGCCGACCGTCCAGAGGCCGAAGGTGAAGCGGTCCTCGGGGGTGGGGGTGAGGGCGGCGGGGGCGGTGCGGTCGGTGCTCATCAGCGGACTCCTGGCGGCTCTGGCGGAGGGTCGCCGCGCCCGCGACGGGGCGGGTGCGGCGGTGGTGGGGGTACAGCGGTGGTGGGGGTGGTACGGGGTGGGGGTGGTGCGGGGTGTCGGCGGCGATGCGGGGGCGGGCCCGTGCGAGCTTCGGACGGACGGGCCTGTCCGACGGTAAATCGCTGCCGGGCCTATTTGCAATGGCAAAAAACAAACTAGTATGCGGAAGCGGTTCCGCGAAAGCCCGCCGCCCGACCGGATCCCGCCCGCCCGGCCCCCGCACCTCCCGGCCCCCACCCGGCACGCCCGCCGCCGTGCGCGGCCCACCACCCACCGCAACAAGCGAAGGACGCAGCAGCCATGACAGCAACCGCCCGCGTGGTGATCGGCGTGGACAGCTCGACCCAGGCCACCAAGGCCCTCGCCGTGGACGTCGAGACCGGCGCCGTCCTCGGCGAGGGCCGCGCCCCGCACACCGTCACCGGAACGGGCGGCGCCCGCGAGAGCGACCCCGAGCAGTGGTGGCAGGCCCTCCGCGCCGCCCTGGCCGGCACCGGCCACGCCGGCGCCGCGGCCGCCGTCTCGGTGGCCGGCCAGCAGCACGGCCTGGTCACCCTGGACGCGGCCGGCCGGCCCGTCCGCCCGGCGATGCTCTGGAACGACGTACGCTCCGCGCCCGAGGCCCGCGAGCTGGTGGCCCGGCTCGGCGCGACGCAATGGGCCCGCCGGACCGGCAGCGTGCCGACCGCCGCCTTCACCGTCGCCAAGTGGGCCTGGCTCACCGCCCACGAACCCGACGCGGCCCGCGCCACCGCCGCCGTCCGGCTCCCGCACGACTACCTCACCGAACGCCTCACCGGCGAGGCCGTCACCGACCGCGGCGACGCCTCGGGCACCGGCTGGTGGACCGCCGACGGCTACGACCAGGAGATCCTCGCCGCCGTCGGCCTCGACCCCGCCCTGCTGCCCGCCGTCCTGCCCCCGGGCCGGCCGGCCGGCACCGCCAGGGCCGACGGCCCGCTGGCACCCGGCACCCGGGTCGCGATCGGCACCGGCGACAACATGGCCGCCGCCCTCGGCCTCGGCCTCGGCGCCGGACCCGCCGCCGGCCGCCCGGTGCTCAGCCTCGGCACCTCCGGGACGGTCTACGCCGCCACCCGCGGCCGCCCCGCCGACCCGACCGGCACCGTGGCGGGCTTCGCGCACGCCACCGACGGCTGGCTCCCGCTCGCCTGCACCCTCAACTGCACCCAGGCGGTGGACCGGATCGCCGCCCTGCTCGGCCGCGACCGCGGCGCGGTGGAGCCCGGCGGCAGCGTCGTCGTCCTGCCCTTCCTGGACGGCGAGCGCACCCCCAACCTGCCCGAGGCCACCGGACTGCTGCACGGGCTGCGGCACGACACCACCGCCGGGCAGATCCTCCAGGCCGCCTACGACGGCGCCGCCCACAGCCTGCTCACCGCCCTGGACGACGTCCTGCGGGCCGGCGGCGGGCCCGCCGACCCGGACGCGCCGATCCTGCTGATCGGCGGCGGCGCCCAGGGCCAGGCCTGGCGCGACACCGTACGCCGGCTCACCGGACGGGCCGTCCAGGTGCCCGCCGGACGCGAACTGGTCGCCCTCGGCGCGGCCGCCCAGGCCGCCGCGCTGCTCACCGGCGAGCGCCCGGAAGAGGTGGCCCGCCGCTGGCGGACGGCCGACGGCCCGCTGTACGAGCCGGTGGAGCGGGACGAGGCCGCCGTCGCCCGGCTGGCCGACACCCTGGCCCGGGCCGAACCGCTGCTCCGGGAGAAGTGAGGGCCGGCGGGGTGCGCCCGATCAAGGCCCGCAGTCCCCGCCCTGCGGCGCCGGCGGCGGCGCGTACGGCGGCGCGGAACGGGAGAGGGCCGGGGGCGGTGGCGGCGGGCCCGGATCCGGCCCGGGCGGCGGCCCGGCGGGGCCGTCCGGTGCGACCGGCCCCGGCTGAGCAGCCGGCGGGCGACCGAAGGGGGCAGGCCCGGCGGTCGCCGGCGGCGTCCCGAGCAGCCGGGCCAGGAAGGGCTCCTGGGCCAGTACCGCACCGACCGTGATGCACCCCGTCACGGCGGCGCACAGCGCGATCAGCCAGGACAGCAGGGTGAAGACCGGTCCCAGCGCGCCGTACTCGGACAGGCTGCGGTTGAGCGCGCCGGGGATGTAGAGCCGGGCCGTGACCGACATCGCGCTCATCGCCACCCCGGTGAGCAGCGCCCCCGGGAGCAGCGGCAGCCAGCGCACCCGGCCGGTCAGCAGCAGGAACTGCGTCCACCACCAGACCAGGACGCTCGCCACCAGCGTCAGCGGGATGCCGAGGATCTGGCCCGTGCCGAAGCCCTCCCGCAGCGGCCCCTGAAGCACCAGGATCACCAGCCACGACCCGACCCAGACCAGCCAGCGCCAGGCCGCGATCCGGGCACTCGCCCTGCTCACCTGCCAGGCCCGCTCGCAGACCCGCTGCATGGCACGGCTGAACGCCGTCGCCGACAGCAGGGCCATCAGCAGGCCGATCGCGCCCACGGTCTCCCGCAGCTGGTCGTCGTTGCCCTGGTAGAGCTGGCGCAGCTGCGCCTCGGCGTTGCCGTACAGGCCGAAGGCCGAGCGCAGCGAGTTGATCACCTGGTCCTCGAAGCCCTTGGGCGCCAGCGAGGCCATCACGAAGAGCAACGGCATGGCGGTGAGGAAGCACTGCGCGGCCAGCCGGGTGGCCGCCTCCAGCACGTTCACCTCCACCAGCCGGCCGGCGACCCGGCTCAGCACCGGCAGGTGCTTCTCGAACCGGCGGGTCAGCCGCAGGGCCTTGGCCTGCAGGGCGTCCCTCATCGGGCACCTCCGGGTGACTCCGGCCCCGGCCCTTCGGGGCCCGTCCGGATGCTCGTGGCGGCCCCGGGTCGGGCGGCGGCGGCCGTGGCCCGCGTTCCTAGCCTCATGCGGTCCGCGCTCCTCGACTCGGCGGCGTGGTCGGCGGCCGGCGGGCCCCGGCTCCCGGAGAGGGCACCCGCACGGCACCGAAAGGGACATAAGGGATCATATGGGCAGTCGGCCGTCCAGCGGCCGCACGCCCGCCCGTGCCCCTGCGGTTCCGCCCCCGCCGGGCGCCGCTACCGGCCCTGGCCCGCCTCCACCAGCCGGAAGCGTTCGGCCACCACCAGGGTGTCGTCGGTCACCGTGAAGTCGGGGCCCATCTCCGCCCGCATCTCGGCGCTGTGCCAGAAGCTCTCGTGCCCGGCGCGCCACTCGGCCACCGAGCGGTGGCCCTCGCCCTCGTCCAGGGCGTGCCGCAGGTCGACGTCGGCGAGCCGGACCACCCGCACCTCGGTCAGCTCGATCGCGGCGACCCGGCGGCCCCGGGAGTCGATCACCGCCGCGCGCTCGCCCGGCTTCGGCAGCGGCTCGTTCTCCCGTTCGTACTCCAGCACCAGGCCGGAGGTGGAGGTCTTGGCGCCGGACAGGATCGCGGCGACCAGCTGGTCGCGCAGCGGACCGGGGAAGGCGAACTCCACCACGGGAAGGTCTTCGAGGCTCATGCCGGGCACGCTACCCAGCCGGCGGCGCGGCGGCCCGTGAATTTCCGGACGGCCCGGCGGCGAACACAAGGACGTCTTTAGCCGGTCCACGAACACTCCTTCCCACCAAAGGAGTTCACGAGAGAGCGGCGGGATCGGATGTCGTCAAGGGTGTGCGTCATCGGGGCCGGGGTCTGCGGGCTCGCCGCCGCGCAGGTGCTGAGCGAGCGGGGCATCCCGTTCGACGTGTACGAGAAGGGCTCCGACGTCGGGGGCCAGTGGCGGTTCCGCAACGACAGCGGGACGTCGGCCGTCTACGACTCCATCGAGCTGAACAGTTCGCGGGACATGAGCGGGTTCCCCAAGTTCCCGATGCCCAAGGACTATCCGCTCTTCCCCGGGCATCCGCAGATGCTCGACTACCTGGAGCGCTACACCGAGCACTTCGGCCTGCGCCCGCACATCCGCTTCCGGACCTCGGTGACCGCCGTCGCCAAGGACGGCGACGGCTACCTGGTCACGCTGGACGACGGGCAGACCCACCGGTACTCCCACGTCCTGGTCGCCAACGGCTTCCACTGGGACCCGAAGTGGCCCGAGCCCGCCTACCAGGGCGAGTACACCGGCAGCCAGCTGCACAGCAAGGACTACAAGAGCGCCGGGCCGCTGCGCGACCGGCGGGTGCTGGTGGTCGGCTTCGGCAACACCGCCTGCGACATCGCCACCGAACTCTCCACCGTGGCCGGCCGGGTGGTCTCCAGCGCCCGCCGCGGCTTCTGGATCACCCCCAAGTACTTCTTCGGCAGGCCGGCCGACGAGGTGAACCTGCCGTTCGCCAAGTACGTGCCGCCCGCCGTCCAGAGCCTCTCGCTCACCGCCATGCTCTGGCTGATGCAGGGCCGGATCAGCAAGTACGGGCTGGCCGCCCCGGGCCACCTCGCGCTGCGCACCCACCCCGCCACCTGCGAGGGGTACCTGCCGGCCGTCAAGGCCGGGAGGATCGGCGTGCGGCCCGGCATCGAGCGGTTCGACGGCGGCAAGCGGGTGCGGTTCACCGACGGCTCGGTCGAGGAGTTCGACGCGATCGTCTGGTGCACCGGCTTCAAGTTCAGCTTCCCCTTCCTGCCCGCCGCCCTCACCCCGGTGATGACCGGCCCGATGCGGCTCTTCCGCCGGGTCGTCATGCCCGGGCACGACGGGCTGTTCTTCCTCGGCTTCGCCAAGACGCTGAGCGCGATCACCCCGGTCGCCGAGGCCCAGGCCGAGTGGACCGCCGACCTGATCGAGGGGCGCACCCGGCTGCCCGGCCGGGAGGCGATGGAGGCCGAGATCGCGGCCGACGAGCGCAAGGTCCGGCGGCGCTACTCGGCGACCCCCCGGCTCACCGTCGAGCTGGACGTCTACCGCTACCTGCGCCAGCTGCTGCGCGACCGCACCCGCCACCTCGTCACCGGGGACGCCGCCCCCGCGCAGCGCCCGGACTCCCGCACCACCGACCGCAGGCCGGCCCCGGCCGGGTCCCGCTGAGCAGCAGAAGGAGCGAAGATGACCACCGACCCCACCTCCGCCGAGGCCCACCGCGTCTGGGAGCAGTGGATCGCGCTGTGGAACGGCGACCTCGCCCTCGGCAAGGAGCTGCTCGCCGAGCGGCTCACCGTCCACTCCCCCAAGCTGTCCGACAGCATCGACCCGAGCCTGATCGGCGACCGGGACGGCGCCCTGGCGCTGATCGGCGGCGTGCAGGGCATCGCCGACCTGACCTACACCACCGAGGTCGGACCGATCGCCCAGGGCGCGTACCTCACCGGCGGCTGGCGCTTCGCCGGCACCTACCGCGGCGGCCTGCCGGAGGCCACCGCGGCACCGGGCACCCCGGTCGCCAACCGGGGCATCGACATCCTGCGGATCGAGCAGGGCCAGGTCGTCGAGTGGTGGAGCGCCGCCGAGAACCTGCAACTGCTCTTCACCCTGGGGCTGTTGCATGCGGGCTGAGCGAGGCGGCGCCCTGGCCGCGCGGGCGGCGGGCCGGCTGCTGCGGCTGCCGCCCGTCACCGGCCACGGCGTCCGGGTGACCCGGGGCCTGCGGGTGCCGATGCGGGACGGCGTCGAGCTGCTCGCCGACCACTACGCACCGGCCGGCGGCGGCCGGCCGCCGACCCTGCTGGTCCGCAATCTCTACGGCTGGGACCTGCCGATCGGCCTGCTCTACGGGCGGCTCTACGCCGAGCGCGGCTACCAGGTGCTGGTGCAGCGCTGCCGGGGCACCTTCGGCTCGGGCGGGGTGCTCGACCCGTGGGTCCAGGAGGCCGCCGACGGCCGGGACACCGTCGAGTGGATGGGCCGGCAGGACTGGTACCCGGGCGAGTTCGCCACCATCGGGGCGAGTTACCTCGGCTACGTGCAGTGGGCGCTGCTGTCCGACCCGCCGGCCGGGATGCGCGGCGCCGTGGTCCAGATGGGGCCGCACGAGTACTCACAGGTCGCCTGGCCCGGCGGCGCGTTCGCGCTGGACACGATGGCCGGCTGGGCCTCGATGATCAGCCACCCCAAGCGCGGCCCGGTCCGGGACACCCTGACCCAGCTGCGCGAGAAGCGGAACCTGCAGCGGACCGCCTACCGGGAGCTGCCGCTCGGCGCGGCCGCCGCCCGGGCCCTCGGCCGCGAGTACCCGCACCTCGACGCCTGGCTGGCGCACGAGGGCGAGGACGACCCCTACTGGACGGCCTCCGACCACACCGCCGCGCTGGTCCGGGGCGCGGGCGTCCCGGTGCTGCTCCAGGGCAACTGGTACGACGCCTTCCTGCCGCAGACCCTGCGCCAGTACGCCCTGCTCCGGGCCGGCGGCGCCGCGCCCCGGCTGACCGTCGGGCCCTGGACGCACGCGGCGCTCGGCCGCTGGTGGCAGACCTTCATGACCGACTCGCTGGACTGGCTCGCCGAGATCTTCCCGGACGGCCCGGCCGCGCGCACCCGCCCGGACCGGCCCGGCACCCCGAAACCGGACCCGGTACGCCTCTACCTGCTCGGCGCCGAGCAGTGGCGCGGCTTCGACGCCTGGCCACCGCCGCAGGCGTCCCCGCGGACCTGGTACCTGCACCCGGGCGGCCGGCTCGACCCCGAACCGCCGCCGCCGAGCGCACCGGACCGCTATCGCTACGACCCGGCCGACCCCACCCCGGCCGTCGGAGGCGCCTGGACGGGCACCGGCGCGGGCCCGCGGGACAACCGCGCCCTGGAGGCCCGCGCGGACGTACTCACCTTCACCACGGACCCGTTGGAGGCCGACCTGGACGCCGTCGGCGAGGTCACGGCCGAGCTGCACGTGCGGTCCGGCCGCGAACACACCGACTTCTTCGCCCGGCTCTGCGACGTCCACCCGGACGGCCGCTCGGTGGACATCACCGACGGCCTGCTGCGGGTGCGCCCCGGCTCCCCCGCCGCCGGGCCCGGCGAGGAGGACGGCGAGCCGGACGGGGTGCTCACGCTGGTCCTCGACCTCGCGCCGACCGCCTGCCGGTTCCGGGCCGGGCACCGGATCCGGCTGCAGGTCTCCAGCGGCGCCCACCCCCGGTTCGCCCGGAACCCGGGCAGCGGCGAGCCGACCGCCACCGCCGTCCGGCTGCTGGCCGCCGACCAGGAGGTGCACCACTCGCCGCGGCGGCCGTCCCGGATCACGCTCGGCGTGCTGCCGGCCGGGAGCTGAGAGGGCCCGGCCGGCGCGGGACCGCGCACCGGCCGGGCCTGTATGTGGGCCGCCCTGCTCCGCACCGACGCGCCGTCGCGCCGTCGCGCGGTGCGGCCCGGCGGCGGCGGGCTCAGCCGGCGGGCTCGGCCGGGCAGGCTCGGTCGGGGGAGTCAGGCGGGGGAATCAGCCGGGGCCGGCCGCGGATGGACGATCGCCGTCAGCAGGTGGGTCCCACCCGTCAGCCACCGGCCGGTGAACTCACCGACCGGAGCCTCGACCAGGATCCGCGCCGTGAAGGTGCCGTCCGGATCGAACTCCACCCTGGCCTCCTCGAACCCCAGCGGCCGGCCGGTCAGCGGGTACCAGGTCTTGTAGACCGACTCCTTGGCCGAGAACAACAGCCGGTCCCAGGCCGTCCCCGGGAACCGGGCGGCCAGCCGCGCCAGATGCTCGCGCTCCTCGGGCAGGGTGACCGCCTCCTGCACACCGGCCGGCAGCGGCAGATGCGGCTCGGCGTCTATCCCCAGCGAGGCGACCGTCTCCGTCCTGGCCACCGCGCAGGCCCGGTAGCCGTCACAGTGGGTCATGCTGCCGACGATGCCGGACGGCCAGGCCGGGGCACCGTCCGTACCGGGCACCAGCGGCACCGGCGGGCGGCCCAGCCGGGCCAGTGCCCGGCGGGCGCACACCCGGACCGAGGTGAACTCGCGCCGGCGCTTGTCGACGGCGTGCTCGATCGCCGCCGCCTCCTCCGGGTAGAGGACGGCCACCGAGTCGCCGAACAGCTCGGCCGTCACCACCGGGCTCCCCAGCAGGTCTTCGATCATGCGGGAGCCACCGCCGGCAGGATCTCGCGCAGCAGCGGCCGCTGCGAGGGCCGGGCCCGCCACTCCCGCGGGTAGCCGAGCGAGACCTCCTCGAAGCGCACGCCGTCGTACCAGGTGGTGCGGGGGATGTGCAGGTGGCCGTAGACCATCGCGGCGACCGGGAAGCGCCGGTGCCAGTCGGCGGTGGCCTCGGTGCCGCACCACTGGGCGAACTCCGGGTAGCGCAGGATGTTCATCGGGTCCCGGACCAGCGGGTAGTGGTTGACGAGCACCAGCGGCACCTCGGGCGGGCAGTCCGCCAGCCGGTGCTCCGTCCACTCCACCCGGGCCCGGCACCAGGCCTCCCGGCTCGGGTACGGGTCCGGGTGCAGCAGGTACTCGTCGTTGCAGACGATCCCGGTGCGGTGGGCGTAGGCCAGCCCCTCCTCCTTGTTCCGGGTGCCCGGCGGACGGAAGGTGTAGTCGTAGAGCAGGAACAGCGGCGCCACCCGGACCGGCCCGCCCTGACCGGTGAACACCTCGTACGGGTCCTCCGGGGTGAGCACGCCGAGCCGGCGGCAGAGCGCCACCAGGTGCTGGTAGCGCTGCTCGCCGCGCAGCCCGACCGGATCGCTCTCGTGCGTCCAGAGCTCGTGGTTGCCCGGCACCCAGACCACCCGGGCGAAGCGGCCGGCCAGCAGGCCCAGCACCCACTCGATGTCGGCGGTCCGCTCGCCGATGTCGCCGGCCACCAGCAGCCAGTCGTCCGGGCCGGTGGGGTGGATGTCCTCGACGATCGCACGGTTCTCCTGGTACGAGACGTGCAGGTCGCTCACGGCCAGCAGGCGCCCGCCGGTCGAGGTCCGCGCCTGGAGGTCGTTGTCGTTGCCGGGCGTCGTCGTCACTGTCAGCTCCTCAGCAGGTTGCCGCCGGGGACGGCCGCGAGCAGGTCGCGGGTGTAGTCCTCGGCCGGGTTCGCGAAGACCTCGGTCACCTCGCCGGTCTCCACCACGCGGCCGCCCTTCATGACGACCACCCGGTCGCTGACATGGTGCACCACTCCGAGGTCGTGGGAGATGAACAACAGGGCCAGATTCAGGTCATGTTGCAGATCCGCCAGCAGATCCAGGATCTGCGCCTGGACGGAGACGTCGAGCGCGGAGACGGGCTCGTCGCAGACCACCACGTCCGGGTCCGGGGCGAGCGCGCGGGCGATCGCCACCCGCTGGCGCTGACCGCCGGAGAGCTCGGTGGGCCGGCGGTCCAGCAGCGCGGCCGGCAGGCCCACCCGGTCCAGCAGTTCGGTCACCCGGGCCCGGCGGGCCCGGCCGCGCGGCACCCCGGCCCGGGCGACGGCCTCGCCGACCACCCGCTGCACGTCGAACCGCGGGTCGAAGGAGCCCAACGGGTCCTGCTGGACCGCCTGGATCCGCAACCGGGCGGCCCGGCGCCGCCGTTCGGGCACGCCGCTCCACGGCTCACCCGCGAAGCGGACGGTGCCGGCGTCCGGCTCCAGCAGCCCGAGGACGATCCGGGCGGCGGTGGTCTTGCCCGAGCCGGACTCCCCCACCACACCCAGGGTCTCGCCGGCCCGCAGGGTCAACGAGACCTCCTTGACGGCGTCGTAGGAACTCCCGTCGGGGGCCCGGAACCGCTTGGAGATCCGCTCGGCCTCGATCAGCGGCGGTGCCTTCACCGCCGGCTCCCCGTCACGGCTGCGCAGCCGCACCGCGACCGCCGGCAGCGCGCCGCCCGACCCCGGGTGCCAGCAGAGCGCGCCCTGCTCGTCGGGCGCCGGCAGGGCCGCCCGGCAGCGGTCGTCGGCGGCGGCGCAGCGGGCCGCGTACCCGCAGCCCGCCGGGCCGGCGGCGGGCCGGTCGGCCGGCGGGGCCGCGAGCCGGGTGCCCTTGGCGTGGGTGGCGGGCACCGCGTCCAGCAGGGCGCGGGTGTACGGGTGGCGGGGGTCGGCCAGCACGTCCGCGGTGCGGCCGGTCTCGACGATCCGGCCGCCGTACATCACGGCGACCCGGTCGGCGAGCCTGGCCACCACCGACAGGTCGTGGCTGATCAGGAGCAGCGCGGTGCCCCGCTCCTTGAGCCCGCCGAGCAGGTCGAGCACCTGGGCCTGGACGGTGACGTCCAGGGCCGTGGTGGGCTCGTCCGCGATCAGCAGCTCGGGGCCGCCGGCGAGGGCGGAGGCGATCAGGGCGCGCTGGCGCAGGCCGCCGGAGAGCTGGTGCGGGTACTGGGCGGCGCGCCGCTCGGGCTCCGGGATCCCGACGTCCGCGAGCAGCGAGAGCACCCGCTCGCGGGTCTCGGCGCGGGGCAGCAGGCCGTGCACCCGCAGCGGTTCGGCGACCTCGGCGCCGACCGTGCGCAGCGGGTCGAGCGAGACCAGGGCGTCCTGCAGGACGAGGCCGATCCGGCGGCCGCGCACGGCCCGCCACTGCGTCTCGGTGAGCGCGGCGAGGTCCAGGCCGTCGAAGTCCAGGGTGCCGGCGGTGATGGCGGCCCGGTCGCCGGCCAGGCCGACCAGGGTGCGGGCGGTGACGCTCTTGCCGGAGCCGGACTCGCCGACGATCGCCAGGCATTCGCCGCGGTCCAGGGTGAAGGAGACGTCCCGGACGGCACGGACGTCCCCGAAGGAGACGTCCAGGCCGTCCACGCGCAGCAGACTCATCGGGGGGTCCTCCTGGTGAAGCGGGCCTGCGCCCGGCGGCCGACCGCGTTGACGACGAGGGCCGTGAGGGTGATCGCGGCGCCCGGGAAGACCCCGATCCACCAGGCCGTCGCCAGGAACCCGCGTCCCTGCGAGAGCATCGCGCCCCACTCCGGGGACGGCGGCTCGGGCCCGAGGCCGAGGAAGCTGAGGCCGGAGGCGGCGATCAGCGAGGAGCCGAAGCCGACGGTGGCGAGCACCAGCATCGGGCCGAGCGCGTTCGGCAGCACGTGCCGGACGATCAGCAGCGGGCGCGGCAGCCCGAGTCCGACCGCCGCCTCGACGTAGCCGGAGCGACGCACCACCAGCGTCTCCGCGCGCACGATCCGGGCGTAGCCCGGGACGAAGGCGATCGCGATGGCGGCCGTCACGTTGCCCGAGCCGGTGCCGAGCACGATGACCGCGAGCAGGGCGAGCAGGATCGGCGGCAGCGAGAGCAGCACGTCGGCGAGCCGCATCAGCGCCTGGTCGGCGTACTTCCCGCCGAGCGCGGCGGCGATGCCGAGCAGGGCACCGCCCGCGACCGCGAACAGGGTGGCGCCGAGGCCCAGCAGCAGCGAGGGCCGGGCGCCGTACAGCACCCGGGAGAACAGGTCGCGGCCGAGCTGGTCCGTGCCGAACCAGTGCGCGCCGCCGGGGGCGGTGAGCGCGTGCGCCGGGTCGGTCTCGATGGGCGAGGTGCTGGTGAACAGGCCCGGCGCCAGGGCGGCGAGCACGATCAGCGCGAGCACGGCGGAGGCCAGCACCAGGGTGGGGCCGCCGGCCGGGCGCGGCAGCCGGCGCCGTGGGCGGACGGCGGCCGGCTGCCGGGCGGGGCCGGACGCCGGGGCGGCGTCCAGGACCGGGGCGGTGCCGGGCCCCGGGGCGGTGCCGGGCCCCGGGGCGGTGCCGGGCCCCGGGGCGGTGTCCGGCGCCGGGGCGGTGTCGGGAGCAGTCATGTGATCAGCCGGTCCTCAGGCGCGGGTCGATGACGGTGTACAGCAGGTCCACCAGGGTCGACAGGAGCACGAAGACGAAGGCGGACAGCAGGACAACTCCGATCACCAGGGGCATGTCCTTGTTGGTGGTGCCCTGCAGGGTGAGCGCGCCGATCCCCGGGCGGGCGAAGACGGTCTCCACCAGCACCGCCCCGCCCAGCAGCGATCCGGTCAGCCAGCCGACCAGGGTGACCAGCGGGACGGCGGCGTGCCGCAGGGCGTGCTTCAGCCGGACGGCGGTGACGCTCAGCCCCCGGGAGCGGGCGGTGACCGCGAACGGCTGGCCGAGCGCGGCCTCCAGCCCCTCCCGCAGCACCTGGGCGAGCACGCCGGTGAGCGGCAGCGCCAGGGTGACGGCGGGCAGCACCAGGGCGGAGAGGTCCTGGTCGCCGGCGACCGGGAAGATCCGCAGCTGGAAGGAGAAGGCGGTGAGCAGCAGGATGCCGATCCAGTACGGGGGGCTGGAGACGGTCAGCAGTTCCAGCAGCGTGGCGACCGCCCGCAGCGCGGGCCGGCGGCCGGCCGTCGCCACCGCGGCGGTGACCGCGAGGACGACGGCCAGCGCCAGGGCGGCCAGGGCGAGTTGGACGGTGGGCCAGAGCTGGTCACCGATCAGGCCGGCCACCGGCCGCTGCAACTGGTAGGACTCGCCGAGATCGCCCTGCAGCAGGTTGCCCAGGTAGTGCAGGTACTGGAGGGCGACCGGCTGGTCCAGTCCGTAATTCTCCCTGATCTGCGCCTTGATCTCCGGGGTGGCCGCCGTGCCGGGCCCCAGCATCACCGTCACCGGGTCGCCGGGGATCAGCTGCAGAGCCGTGAAGGCGACCGTGGCGGCGCCGAGGAGTACCGCGACGGCGCCGGCCAGCCGCTTCGCGACGGCGCGGAACAAGGGTCCGGGGGTCATGTCACTTCCCGAGCCAGGTGTCGTAGAAGTTCAGCCAGGTGTTCGGGTCGGAGCGCAGCCCGTGCACGTCGGTGCCGGCGCCGGCCACCGCGGTGCGGACGTAGAGCGGCACGAACAGGGCCAGGTCGATGGCCTTCTTCTGGGTCTTGCTGTAGACGTCCTGCCGGACGGCCTTGTCCAGGGTGGCCTTGCCGGCGTCCGTCCAGGTGTCGAGGTCGGCGTCCTTGTAGAAGGTGGCGTTCTGGCCGCCCTTGCGGGGGTCGCTGGCGCTGTTGAAGTAGAGCCGCAGCACGTCCGGCTCGAACCGGGCCCAGCTGTAGTCGGCGATGCCCTCCTCGCCGGCGTAGACCTTCTTGATGTAGGTGCCGATGTCCAGCCGGGGGCGGGTGATCTCGACGCCGATCTTCTTCAGGTCGGCCTGGATCGCGGTGCCCAGGGTGTCGCGCTGGTCGCGGACGTACTCGGCGGGCATCAGCGGCCACTCGACGGTGAGCCGCTTGCCGTCCTTGGTGCGGTAGCCGTCCGCGTCACGGGTCGTCCAGCCGGCCTGGTCCAGCAGGGAGTTGGACTGCGCCTGGTCGTACGGCCAGCTCTTCTCCAGCGAGGCGTCGTAGTACGGCGTGGTCGGCGAGATCGGGCTCCAGGCGCGGTCGTACACGCCGAAGTAGACGCTCTTGATGTCCGTGTCGACGTCGATGCCGCGCTGGACGGCCTTGCGGACCAGCGGGTCGTTCAGCGGCGCCTGGGTGGTGTTCAGCACCAGGCCGTAGTTGGCGCCCGGCGTGGCCTTGGTGATCAGCTGGATCCGGGAGTCGGCCTTCAGGGTCTTGACGTCGGCCGGCGGGACGGCGTCGGCGACCTGCACCTGTCCGCTGTTCAGCGCGCCGATCCGGACCGAACTCTCGCTGAGGAAACGCACGGTGAGCTTGTCGAGGTAGGGCGCGCCCTGGTGCGCGGAGCCCTCGGGGGCCCAGTTGTAGGCCGGGTTCTTGGTGAAGACCGCGCTCTGGCCCTTGGTGTAGCCGCTGAAGACGAAGGGGCCGGTGCCGATGTCCACCGCGCCGCCGGAGCCCAGCTTGGGGCCGTTCTCCTTGATGGTGGCGGGCGAGTAGAAGCCGAGGTAGGGGGTGCTGGCCGCCTGCAGGAACGGCGCGAACGGCTCGGAGAAGTTCACCTTCACCGTGTGCGCGTCGATGACGTCCGTACCGGTGTAGGGGCCGATCAGGCTGGAGGCGTACTGCGACTTGGTGTCCTTGGCCACGATCCGGTCGAAGTTGACCTTGACCGCCTCGGCGTCGAAGACCGTGCCGTCGGTGAACTTGACGTCGTCGCGCAGGTGGAAGGTGTAGCTCTTCAGGTCGGCGGCGACCTCCCAGGTCTTCGCCAGCCAGGCGTGGAACTCGCCCTTGTCGTCCTGCCGGACGAGGGAGTCGAAGACGTTGCGCTGGATGGCGCCGGTGATGTCCTGCGAGCTGGCGTGGATGTCGAAGGAGACCGGCTCGGTGTCCACCGCGTAGGTGAGGGAGCCGCCCTCGACGGGCTTGGCCGCGTCGCCGCCGGCGGCCGCCGAGCCGCCGCCGGAGCCGCACCCGGCGAGCAGCAAGGTCCCGGCCGCGGCGGCGGCGATCAGGGCGGACGGTCTGCGGACAGATCTGGGCATGCCGGTGACTCCGATGGTTTCAGGGGTTTCCGCGTCGGGGGGATGATCAGAAACTAGCGATCCGCCGCTCGCCGTCGCACCCCTAGCGGGCCCCTACCGGACCCTTAGTCACGACCCCGGGGCCCGACCCCTCCCGGCCCGGGCCGGGCCCCGGGCGGGGCCCCGGGCCGGACCGTCAGTACAGGCCGGCGAGCGGGTAGCGCGGGACGGACCTGCGGTAGGCGATCCGCCAGCCCGCCTCGGTGTGCACCAGCACGTCGAAGTAGTCGCCGTTGTGCAGGGTGCCGTCGGGCAGGATCGCCAGGTAGCGACTGCGGCCCCGGACGGTGCCGTCCTCGTCCACCGAGAGCACGGTGTCCACGGTGTGGTGGTCCGGCGAGTGCTCGCCGAGGCTCAGGTTGAACTTCCGGATGGCGTCCAGCCCCTGGAAGACCGAGCCGGTACGGGCCAGTTCGACGACACCGTCCGCGGCGAAGACCTGGTCGAGCGCGTCGACCTCGCCGTTGTCGAAGACGTGCGAGAACAGGGCGAACAGCCGGCGGATCTCGTCGATCTGAGTGAGCGTCAGTTCAGCGGCCATGGTGACTCCTCGGCGAAGCGGGACGGGACGGGACAGGAAGGGACGGGACGGGACGGGGGTGGGGGACGGAACTGCCCGGCCGGGTGGGGCCGGCCGGGCAGTGGTGCGGGGAGCGGGCGGTACGGGTGGAGACGGCAGCTGCGGTGGGGGCGGGAGCTGCGGGCCGGGTGGGGCCGGCGCGGGCGCGGGGCGGGGTCAGTGCGCCCCGGCACCGGCCAGCTGGGTGATGATGCCCAGGCGGTCGGGCAGCACGTTGTAGCGGACCACCTTGCCGTCCTGGATGGTCAGCGTGCTGATGCTGAAGCCGCTGAACGGCTTGCCGGTGGCCGGCACCCCGAAGACCGGGCCCGCGTGGGTGCCCTCGATCCGCCAGAAGGCGATCACCCGGTCGCCCTCGGCCACCAGGTCCTCGACGGTGGCGCGGACGTCCGGCACGTTGGCCCAGAGCACCCGCAGGTGCCCGACGAAGTCCTCCCGGGTACCGGTGCCGCCCGGGCCCACCACGGTCTCGTCGGCCGCGTCCTCGGCGATCAGCTCCTCCAGCAGGTCGATCCGCTGCTCGCTGACCAGCTCGTGGTAGTAGCGGCGGACCAGGGCCTTGTTGTCCTCGATGGTGCTCATGTCTCTCCTCGTCGAAAAACGGATCGGTGGGCGGACGGAAAGGGGAATCAGGAGGTGCGGGCGGGCGGCGGCAGGATGCCGCCGTTGGCGCTCAGCCCGCCGTCGACCGGGACGGTCACGCCGGTCACGTACGAGGCGGCCGGGGAGGTCAGGAACCAGATCACCTCGGCCTGCTCGCGGGCGTCGGCCCAGCGCTGGGCCGGGATCCTGCTGGTGATCAGGCGGGAGAACTGCGGGTCGGCGACCTGGCTGCCGGTCATCGCGGTCACCGTGCCGCCGGGCGCGATGGCGTTGATCCGGATGTCCTGGGCCGCGTAGTCGATCGCGGCGGCCCGGACCAGGTTGATCACGGCCGCCTTGGTCGCGTTGTAGCCCCAGGTGCCGGGGTCGCCGCGCAGCCCGGACACCGAGGACGTCGCCACGATCGAGCCGCCGCCGGCCGCCCGCAGGGCCGGCACCGCCGCCCGGATGCCCAGTGCGACGCCGCGCACGTTCACCGCGAACAGCCGGTCGAAGCGCTCGATCGACCCGGGCGACTCCAACGGCCCCGCCCCGCCGATCCCGGCGTTGAGCACCGCCGCGTCCAGCCGCCCGAACCGCTCCAGGGCGAGCCGCACCGCCCCCGCGTTGGTCTCCTCGGTGGAGACGTCCCCGACCAGGGTCGCCACGCCGTCCAGCTTCTCCAGCTCGCCGAGACCGCGCTCGTCCACGTCGACCGCGACCACGTTGTGCCCGCGCTCCGCGTACAGCCGGACCGTCGCCTCGCCGATGCCGGACGCCGCGCCGGTGACCAGTACTACCGGGTTGACCATTCCTGTTCCCTCTTCTCGATCCACTGCCGGACGGCGTCCGCCGTCGTCGGGGTGTGCTGCTCCAGCACGGTGAAGTGGTCGCCGGGGACGTCCACCACCTCGTGCTGGACGGGCCAGTACGCGCGCCAGTCGTGCCGCCCGGTCGGGTCGATCACGGTGCCGCGCAGGGGGGTGTCCGCCCGGACGGCCAGCGTCGGGGTGGTGATCTCCTCGGGGCGCCAGTCGGCGAAGACGGTGTTGTACCCGCCCATCGAGGTGAGGCTGGCGTCGCTCCAGACCATGTCGTACTGCTCGATCCGGTCGAGCATCCCGCTGAGCATGGCGGTCAGCCACCACTCGCCCATGCCCTCCCGGACCGCGCTGTCGACGGGGTAGGCGTCGATCAGCGCCAGACCCGCCACCGACCGGCCCTCCGCCTCCAGCCGGGCCGCCACCGCGTGCGCCACGCAGCCGCCCATCGACCGGCCGACGATCACGAACGGCCGCTCTTCGCCGAGCAGTTGCCGCACCGTGTCGACCTGCATCCGCAGATAGGTGTCGAGGTTGTCCGGCAGGTGGTCGTCCGGCGCCCAGCCGGGCGAGGGCAGCACGAACACATCGCGCTCGCCCTGGAAGGTGTGGCCGAAGCGGGCGTACTCGTGCGGACCCGAGATGGCGCTCAGGGCGGGGAAGCAGACCACCGCCAACTCGCCCTCACCCGAGGCCAGCCGGATCGGCGCCAGGGTGTGCGCGGCCCGCTCCTCGGCGGGGAACCGGGCCCGCAGCGCCGAGGCGACGCCGATCAGCGCGGAGGCCTCGGCGAAGCTGCCCTGGGCGGCGAGCGCCCGGTACAGCGAGGAGAGCGGGTGCTGCGGCTCCGCCGCCGGGCCGGCCGCCACCGGCGTCGCCGGCTGCTCGGCCAGGTCGCCCAGCAACTCCCGCAGGTGGGCGGCGAGCACGGCCGGCGTCGGATGGTCGAAGGTGACCGTCGGCGGCAGCCGCAGGCCGGTCAGCGCGGTGAGGCGGTTGCGCAGTTCGACGGCCGAGAGCGAGTCCAGGCCCAGGTCGTTGAACGGGCGGGCGCCCGTCACCGCCTCGGCGTCCGCGCCCAGCACACCGGCCACCTCGGCCCGCACCAGCTCCAGCAGCACGGCCTCGCGCTCCGGCTCGCCGAGCCCGGCCAGCCTGGCCGGCAGCGCCGGACCGTCCTGGGCCGCGGCCCGGGCGGCCCGGCGGGCCGGCCGGACCAGACCGCGCAGCAGCGCCGGCACGGGCTGCCCGGAGCGCTGGACGGCCGCCAGGTCCAGCGGCGCCGGCACCAGGTAGGGGGTGTCCAGCAGGGCAGCAGCCTCCAGGAGTTCGGCGCCCTGCTGGTCGGAGATCAGCCGGACGCCGGCCCGGGCCGCGCGCCTCAGGTCGGCCTCGCCCAGGTGGGCGGTGACCCCGCTGGCGCGGGCCCACTGGCCCCAGGCCAGGGACTGCGCCGGCAGGCCCTCGGCGTGCCGGTGGGCGGCCAGCGCGTCCAGGAAGGTGTTCGCCGCCGCGTACGAGCCCTGACCGGGCCCGCCGAGGACGGCGGCGACCGAGGAGTAGAGGACGAAGGCGGCCAGGTCCGGGTTGTCGCGGGTAAGTTCGTGCAGGTGCCGGGCGCCGTCGGCCTTCGGGCCGAAGACGGTGTCCAGCCGCTCGGGGGTGAGCGCGCCGATCACACCGTCGTCCACCACGCCGGCGGTGTGCACGACCGCGGTCAGCGGATGCTCCGCCGGGATGCCGGCCAGCACCGCCGCCAGCGCCTCCCGGTCGGCGGTGTCCGCCGCCGCGAAGGTCACCGAAGCACCCAGCCCGGCCAGTTCGGCCGCACCCGGCGCATCCGCGCCGCTGCGCGAGACCAGCAGCAGATGCCGCACCCCGCGCTCCGCCACCAGATGCCGGGCCAGCACCCCGGCCAACGCGCCGGTGCCACCGGTGATCAGCACCGTCCCCTCCGGGTCCCACGCCCGCCCGGCCGACGCCGCCACCGCCACCCGGGCCAGCCGGGGGACCCACACCGTCCCGGCCCGGACGGCGAGTTGCGGCTCCTCGGCGGCCAGCGCCGAGGCCACGGCGGCGGGCAGCGCGCTCGCCGAGTCCGGGTGCCCGTCCAGGTCCAGCAGCAGGATCCGGCCCGGGTGCTCCGCCTGCGCCGAGCGCAGCAGACCCCAGACGGGCGCCAGCGCCAGGTCGGGCCGCTCCCCCTCGGCCACGGCGACCGCACCCCTGGTCACCACGACCAGCCGGGCGGACTCCCAGCGCTCCTCGGACACCCACTCCTGCACCAGGGCCAGCGCGTCGCGCAGCGCCGTCCGGGGCTCCTGGTGCCCCTCCAGGCCGACGGCCAGCCAGGCGCGGCTCTCGGCACCCGGCTCGACCGAGCCGAGATCCGGGTAGGGCCCGGCGCCGGGCACCGCGCCGGCGGGACCGGTGACCGGCGGCAGCACCGCCCAGTCCAGCTGGAACAACGCGTCCCGGTCGCCCGTCCTGGCCGGCTCCAGCTGGGCCGCCGACACCAGCCGGGCCAGCAGCCCCTCCACCGTGGCGACCGGCGCGCCGGTCTCGTCGGCGGCCTCGACCGAGATCGCCTCGGGGCCGGTGCGGCGCAGCCGCACCCGCAGGGCGGCCGCCCCGGCGGCGTGCAGGCGCACACCCGTGTAGGCGAACGGCAGCCGGCTGGAGCCCGCCGGGGTGTCCAGCAGGCCGTGGTGGGCGGTGATGTGCACGGCGGCGTCCAGCAGGGCGGGGTGCAGGCCGAAGCGGCCGGCCTCCTCGCGCGGGGCCTCCGGCAGGGCGACCTCGGCGTAGAAGGTGTCGCCGTCCCGCCAGGCCGCCCGGAGGCCCTGGAAGGCCGGGCCGTAGGCGAGTCCGGCGGCGGTGAGGTCCTGGTAGACCTGCTCGACCGGGAGTTGCTCGGCACCTGCCGGCGGCCAGGCGGTGAGGTCGAAGGCCGGCTCGCCCGAGGTGGGCAGCAGGGTGCCGGAGGCGTGCCGCTGCCAGTCTCCGTCCTCGGTGCGGGAGTGGATGGCGACCGGCCGGGCGCCGGACTCGTCCGGGGCGCCGGCGGAGACCTGGAGCTGGACGGCGGCGCGCTCGGGCAGCAACAGCGGCGCCTCCACCACCAGCTCGTCCACGGTGCTCGCGCCGACCTCGTCGCCGGCCCGGACGGCCAGCTCCAGGAGGGCGGTACCGGGGACGATCACGGTGCCCTGGACGGCGTGGTCGGCGAGCCAGGGGTGGGTGCGCAGCGAGAGACTGCCGGTGAGCAACACGCCGTCCGCGTCGGGCCGGGCGACGATCGCGCCGAGCAGCGGGTGCCCGGCGGTGCCGAGGCCGAGGCCGGCGGCGTCGGCCGACTGCGCGGAGCCGGGCTCCAGCCAGTAGCGACGGCGCTGGAAGGGGTAGGTCGGCAGGTCCACCCGCCGGGGGGCGGCGTCCGCGAACAGCCCCGTCCAGTCGACGGCCCGGCCGTGGACGTGCACCCGGCCGAGGGCGGTCAGGGCGGTCACGGTCTCGGACCTGTCCCGGCGCAGGGCGGGGACGGCGACCGGGTCGGTCAGGGTCTCCTGGACCAGCGCGGACAGCGTGCCGTCCGGCCCCAGCTCCACGAAGGTCGTCACCCCGTTCGCGTCCAACTCCCGCACCACATCCGCGAAACGCACCGCCTCACGGACATGCCGCACCCAGTACCGCGGATCGGTGATCTCCTGCACCGTGGCGACCCGCCCCGTCAGGTTCGACACCACCGGGATCCGCGGCGCCGAGAACGACAGCGAGGCCGCCACCGCACCGAACTCCTCCAACATCCCGTCCATGTGCGCCGAATGGAACGCGTGACTCACCCGCAACCGACGCGTCCTACGCCCCCGCTCCGCAAAAAGCTCCCCCAGCGCCAGCACCGGCGCCTCGTCACCCGACACCACCACCGACGAAGGACCGTTCACCGCCGCCACCGACACACCCACGGACAGCGCCGCCAACACCTCCTCCTCCGACGCCTGCACCGCCACCATCGCCCCACCCGACGGCAACGCCTGCATCAACCGCGCCCGCGCCGCCACCAGCACCGCCGCATCCGCCAACGACAACACCCCGGCCACATGCGCCGCCGACAACTCACCGATCGAATGCCCCGACACGAAATCCGGCCGCACACCCCACGACTCGAACAACCGGAACAGCGCCACCTCCACCGCGAACAAGGCCGGCTGCGTCAGACCCGTCTGCTCCAGACCACGACCCGACTCCACCACCTCCGCCAACGACACACCCAGCAACGGATCCAACTCCGCCGCCACCGCACCGAAAGCCTCCGCGAACACGGGATGGGCCTCGGCCAGCTCGCGGCCCATCCCGGCCCGCTGACTCCCCTGCCCGGTGAACAGGAACGCCAGCGAACCCGCTCCCACCGCCGAACCGGTGAGCCCGCCGCCGGCCGCCACCGCGTCCAGTCCGGCCAGGTAGCCGGCCCGGTCATCGGCGACGACCACCGTCCGCTCGTCCAGCCGGGCCCGTGCGGTGGCCAGGGTGAACCCGACGTCCGCCAGGCCCAGTTCCTCGTCGGCGCGGACCCGCTCGGCCAGCCGGGCCGCCTGCTCGCGCAGCGCCTCCGGCGTCCGGGCGGAGAGCACCCAGGGGCGCGGACGCACGGCGGCCGGAGCCGGCGCGGGCGCCTGCTCCTCCTCGGCCGCCGGGGCCTCGTCCGCCGGGGCCTGCTCGATCACCACGTGCGCGTTGGTGCCGCTGGCGCCGAAGGCGGAGACACCCACCCGGCGCGTCCCCTCCACCGGCCACGGCCGGGCCTCGGTCAGCAGCCGGACCGCGCCCGCCGACCAGTTGACGTACGGGGTGGGCTCCTCGGCGTGCAGCGTCCGCGGCAGGACACCGTTACGGATCGCCTGGACCGACTTGATCACGCCCGCCACCCCGGCGGCCGCCTGGGTGTGGCCGATGTTGGACTTCAATGAGCCCAGCCAGAGCGGCTGGTCGGCCGGGCGGTCCTGCCCGTAGGTGGCGATCAGCGCCTGCGCCTCGATCGGGTCGCCGAGCGAGGTTCCGGTGCCGTGCGCCTCCACCGCGTGGACGTCCGCCGCCGTCAGCCGGGCGTTCTCCAGGGCCTGCCGGATCACCCGCTGCTGGGCCGGCCCGCTGGGCGCCGTCAGCCCGTTGGACGCGCCGTCCTGGTTGACCGCCGAGCCGCGCAGCACCGCCAGCACCTCGTGGCCGTTGCGCCGGGCGTCCGACAGTCGCTCGACCAGCAGCAGGCCCACGCCCTCCGCCCAGCCGGTGCCGTCCGCGCCGGCGCCGAAGGCCTTGCAGCGGCCGTCCGCCGACAGTCCGCGCTGGCGGGAGAACTCCACGAACCCCTGCGGGCTGGCCATGATGCTCACGCCGCCAGCGAGGGCCAGGTCCGACTCCCCCGAGCGGAGCGACTGCGCCGCCAGGTGCAGGGCCACCAGCGAGGAGGAGCAGGCCGTGTCAACCGTCACCGCCGGGCCCTCGAACCCGAAGGAGTACGAGATCCGGCCCGAGGCCACGCTGTCCAGCCCGCCGATGCCGAGGTACCCCTCCAACTCGCCCGGGGCGTCGTGCATCCGGGGCGTGTAGTCGCCGCCGGCGATGCCCGCGAAGACGGCCGTCCGGCTGCCCTTGAGCCCGGTCGGGTCGATCCCGGCGCGCTCGAAGGCCTCCCAGGCGGTCTCCAGCAGCAGCCGGTGCTGCGGGTCGGTGGCCAGTGCCTCGCGCGGGGAGATCCCGAAGAACTCGGCGTCGAAGTCGGCGACGCTGTCGAGGAAGCCGCCGTGCCGGGTGTACGAGGTGCCGGTGTGGTCCGGGTCCGGGTCGTAGAGGCCCGCCAGGTCCCAGCCGCGGTCGTCGGGGAACTCCGAGACGGTGTCCACGCCGCCCGCGACCACCTGCCAGAGGTCCTCCGGCGAGGCGATCCCGCCCGGGAGGCGGCAGGCCATGCCGATGATGGCGATCGGCTCCCGACGGCCGGACTCGACCTCCTGGAGGCGCTTCTGGGCCTGCCGGGCGTCGGCGAGTGCCCGCTTCAGGTACTCGCGGAGCTTCTGGTCGTTGGACATTACTGCCTCTCACATCTCACGTCGGGCACAGCGCACTTCGGGTGCTTCAGATCGGTACTGCTCGGATCGGTACTGCTCAGGTCAGGTGCGGCCGCGGGCCGGGCCGGGCGCGACCCGCGTCGCGCCCGGCCCGCTCCGCGCGGGTCACAGGGACTCGGCGCCCCGGTCCATCAGCTCGAACAGCTCCTCGTCGGTCGCCGTTTCGAGGTCCAGCTCGTCCTCCACCGAGAGCAGCGCGTCGCCGGTGTCCCAGCGGTCCACCAGGGCCCGCAGGCGGGCCAGCACGGAGTCCCGGTCCTCGTCCTCGCCGGCCGGCGCGGCCAGCGCGTCCTCCAGCGCGGACAACGAGGCCAGCACCGTCAGCGGCTCCGACTCCCCTCCCGCCGCAGGCAGTTCGGCCACCACGTAGGCGGCCACCGCCGCCGGGGTCGGGTGGTCGAAGACCAGCGTGGCCGGGAGCTCCAGGCCGGTCGCGGCACCGATCCGGTTCCGCAGCTCGACGGCGGTCAGCGAGCTGAGGCCGAGATCGCGGAAGGCCTTGTCCGCCGCGACCCCCGCGGTGCCGGTGTGCCCGAGCACCAAGGCCGCCTCGGTGCGCACCAGCTCCAGCAGGACTTCCTCGCGCTCGGCGGCGGCCAGCCCGGCCAGCCGGCCCAGCCAGGCCGCCTCGGCCGGGGCGGCCTGCGCCGCGGCCAGGCCCAGCGCGCCGCCGACCGTGCTGTTGGAGACGGTCGCGTCCAGCCAGTACCGCTGCCGCTGGAAGGCGTAGGTCGGCAGCTCCACCCGGCGGGCGCCGGTCCCGGCGAAGACCGCCGGCCAGTCCACCGGCACGCCGCGCACGTACAGTTCGGCCGCCGAGGCGAGGAACCGGTCGAGTCCGCCCTGGTCGCGGCGGAGCGAGCCGACCGCCACCGTGCCGCGCGCCGCACCGGCCGACTCCAGGGTCTCCTGCAGCGGGACGGTGAGCACCGGGTGCGGGCTGACCTCGACGAAGGTGCTGTGCCCCTGCGCGGCCAGCGCCCGGGTCGCCTCCTCGAAGCGGACGGTCTCGCGCAGGTTGGTCACCCAGTACCGGGCGTCCAGCCCCGAGGTGTCGAACCAGTCGCCGGTCACCGTGGAGAGCAGCGGCACCGTACCGGTGCGCGGCCGGACCGGGGCGAGCAGGTCGAGCAGTTCCGCCCGCAGGTCGTCGACCTGGGCCGAGTGCGAGGCGTAGTCCACCTGGATCAGCCGGGCCCGGACGGCCTCGTCCTGGTACTCGGCGACCAGCTCGGCCAGCGCCTCCGGCTCCCCCGACACCACCACCGAGGACGGGCCGTTCACCACCGCGACGGACAGCCGCCCGCCCCAGCGGTCGATCCGGGCGGCCACCTCGGCGGCCGGCAGCGCCACCGAGGCCATCCCGCCACGGCCGGACAGGGCGAGGATCGCCCGGCTGCGCAGCGCCACCACCCGGGCGCCGTCCTCCAGCGTCAGGCCGCCCGCCACCACCGCGGCGGCGATCTCGCCCTGGCTGTGGCCGACCACCGCGTCCGGGCGCACCCCGTAGGCCTGCCACAGTTCGGCGAGCGAGACCATCACGGCCCAGAGCACCGGCTGCACCACGTCCACCCGGTTCAGGCCGGGGGCGCCGTCGGCGCCGCGCAGCACGTCCAGCAGCGACCAGTCGGTGTGCGGGGCGAGGGCCTCGGCGCAGGCCTCGATCCGGTCGGCGAAGACCGGCGCGGAGTCGAGCAGTCCGACCGCCATCGCGGCCCACTGCGACCCCTGGCCGGGGAAGACGAACACGGTCTTCCCGGTGAGGTCCGCGGTGCCGCGCACCAGGCCGGCGGCGGACTCGCCGCGGGCCAGGGCCGGCAGGCCGGCCGGGTCGCCGATGACGACGGCCCGCTCCTCCAGCGCGGCCCGGGTGGTCACCAGCGAGTAGGCGGTGTCCACCGCGGCGGCTCCGCCGTCCAGGTGGCCGGCGAGCCGGCCGGCCTGCTCCTGGAGCGCCTGCGGCGTACGGCCGGAGAGCACCCACGGGAGGACCGGCGGGGTGGTGGCCGGCGTCTCCTCGACGAGGGCGTCGGGGGCCTGCTCGATGATGACGTGCGCGTTGGTGCCGCTGACGCCGAAGGAGGACACCGCGGCCCGGCGAGGCGCGCCGGTCTGCGGCCAGTCCCGCGCCTCGGTCAGCAGCTCGACCTCGCCGGAGGCCCAGTCCACGTACGGGGAGGGCTCGTCCACGTGCAGCGTCTTCGGCAGCACGCCGTGGCGGATCGCCTGCACCATCTTGATCACGCCGGCCGCGCCGGCCGCGGCCTGGGTGTGGCCGATATTGGACTTCAACGAGCCCAGCCAGAGCGGCCGTTCGCCCGACCGCTGCTGCCCGTAGGTGGCCAGCAGGGCCTGTGCCTCGATCGGGTCGCCGAGGGTGGTGCCGGTGCCGTGGCCCTCCACCGCGTCCACCTGCTCCGGGCTTAGCCCGGCGTTGACCAGCGCCTGGCGGATCACCCGCTGCTGGGCCGGGCCGCTGGGCGCGGTCAGGCCGTTGGACGCGCCGTCCTGGTTGACCGCCGTCCCCCGGACCACGGCCAGCACCCGGTGCCCGAGCCGGCGGGCGTCCGAGAGCCGCTCGACCAGCAGCAGGCCGACGCCCTCCGCCCAGCCGGTGCCGTCCGCCGCCCCCGCGTACGCCTTGCAGCGCCCGTCGGTGGAGAGCGCCTTCTGCCGGCTGAACTCCACGAAGGTGGTCGGGGTGGACATCACCGCCACGCCACCGGCCAGGGCGAGGTCGCACTCGCCGCTGCGCAGCGACTGCGCGGCCAGGTGCAGCGCCACCAGCGAGGAGGAGCAGGCCGTGTCGACGGTGACCGCCGGGCCCTCGAAGCCGAAGGAGTAGGAGATCCGGCCCGAGGCGACGCTGCCGGCGGTGCCGTTGCCGAGCCAGCCCTCCAGTTCGGCCGGGATCTCCCGCACCCGCGGGGCGTAGTCGTGGTACATCACACCGGCGAACACGCCTGTCCGGCTGCCGCGCAGAGCGTTCGGGTCCAGTCCGGCGCTCTCCAGCGCCTCCCAGCCGGTCTCCAGCAGCAGCCGCTGCTGCGGGTCCGTGGCGAGCGCCTCGCGCGGCGAGATGCCGAAGAACTCGGCGTCGAAGTCGGCGGCCCGCTCCAGGAACCCGCCGTGCCGGGTGTACGAGGTGCCGGGCTTGGACGGGTCCTCCGAGTAGAGCGACTCCAGGTCCCAGCCGCGGTCGTCGGGGAACTCCGAGACGGCGTCCCGGCCTTCGGCGACCAGCTGCCACAGCTCGTCCGGCGAGGTCACCCCTCCGGGCAGCCGGCAGGCCATGCCGACGATCGCGATCAGCTCGTCCTCGGGGCGCCCGGCCGCCGGGGCGGCGGCCGCGGCGACCGGGGCCGGCGCGCTGCCGAGCAGTTCCTCGCGCAGGTGCTCGGCGAGCGCCTGCGGGGTCGGGTGGTCGAACACCAGGGTCGCGGAGAGCCGCAGCCCGGTGGCCGAGTTGAGCCGGTTGCGGAGCTCGACGGCGGTCAGCGAGTCCACGCCGAGCGCGGTGAAGGCCTTGCGGGCGCCGACCGTCCCGGCATCGGTGCCGAGCACGGTGGCCACCTCGGACCGGACCAGCTCCAGCAGGGCGGTGTCCCGCTCGGCGGCGCCCGGCAGGGCGGCCAGGCGCTGGGCCAGCGAGGACGGCGTCCCCGCGCCCACCCCGGCCCGGGCCGCGCGCCGGGCCGGCCGGACCAGGCCGCGCAGCAGCGGCGCGACCGGCTCGCCCGCGGCGGCCAGGGCCGCCAGGTCGAGCGGCGAGGGCACCAGGACGGGGGCCTGGGCCTGCTGCCCGGCCGCGTCGAACAGCGCGGCGCCCTCCGCCGAGGTCAGCGGGCGGATGCCCAGCCTGGCCAGCCGGGCCAGGTCGGTACGGCTGAGCCGGCCGGTGATCCCGCTGGCCTGCTCCCACTGGCCCCAGGCCAGGGACTGCGCCGGCAGGCCCTCGGCGTGCCGGCGGGCGGCCAGCGCGTCCAGGAAGGTGTTCGCCGCCGCGTAGGCCGCCTGGCCCGGCGAGCCGAGCACCCCGGCCACCGAGGAGTAGAGGACGAAGGCGGCCAGGTCCGGGTTGTCACGGGTGAGTTCGTGCAGGTGCCAGGCGCCGTCGGCCTTCGGGCGGAGCACGGTGTCCAGCCGCTCGAGGGTGAGCGCGCCGATCACACCGTCGTCCACCACACCCGCGGTGTGCACGACCGCGGTCAGCGGATGCTCCGCCGGGATGCCGGCCAGCACCGCCGCCAGCGCCTCCCGGTCGGCGGTGTCCGCCGCCGCGAAGGTCACCGAAGCACCCAGCCCGGCCAGTTCGGCCGCACCCGGCGCATCCGCGCCGCTGCGCGAGACCAGCAGCAGATGCCGCACCCCGCGCTCCGCCACCAGATGCCGGGCCAGCACCCCGGCCAGCACCCCGGTGCCACCGGTGATCAGCACCGTCCCCTCCGGGTCCCACGCCCGCCCGGCCGACGCCGCCACCGCCACCCGGGCCAGCCGGGGGAGGTGGGCGGTACCGGCGCGCAGCGCCAGCTGGTGCTCGCCGGCGGCCAGGGCGGCCGTCACCGCGGTGGACAACACTTCGGCGGAGTCCGGGTGTTCGTCCAGGTCGAGCAGGACGATCCGGTCCGGGTTCTCGGTCTGTGCGGAGCGCAGCAGGCCCCAGACGGAGGCCGCCACCGGGTCGGGGGTCTCGTCCGGGCCGACCGCGACGGCGCCGGTGGTCACCACGACCAGCCGGGCGGCCGGCGGGTGCTCCTCGGAGACCCACTCCTGCGCCAGGGTCAGGGTGTCGGCCAGCACCGCCCGGAGCCGGGCCGGGATGTCCGCCCCCTCGGGCGCCGGCTCTCCGGCCGCCCGGACGGCGACCCAGACGCCGGCCAGGTCGTCCGGGCCGAGGGCGGCCCGGCCCGCGTGCACGGGCTGCCGCGGCGCGACCGCCCCGGGCAGTTCCAGTGCGGACCACTCCACCGTGAACAGCGAGTCGCCGTGCGCCGGCTTGGGCGCGGTGAGCCGCTCGGCGGTCACCGCCCGGGTCACCAGCGAGCCGATCGAGACCACCGGCGAGCCGTCGGCGTCGGTGGCCAGCAGGGCGAACTCCTCGGGGCCGGTGACCGAGAGCCGCACCCGCAGTTCGGCCGCGCCGGCGGCGTGCAGCGCCACCCGGCGGTAGGCGAAGGGCAGCCGGCTCCCGCCGCCCGGGACCTCGACGAGGCCGGGCAGCTGGAGGGCGGCGTCGAGCAGGGCGGGGTGCAGGCCGAACCGGCCGGCCTCCTCCCGCAGGGCCTCCGGCAGGACGGCCTCGGCGTAGAAGGTGTCGCCGTCCCGCCAGACGGTGCGCAGCCCCTGGAAGGCCGGGCCGTACGCCAGGCCGGCTGTGGCCAGGGCCTGGTAGACCTCCTCGACGGGGAGTTCCGTGGCGCCGGCGGGCGGCCATTCGGTGAGACCGGGGGCGGCCTCGGCGGGGGTGGCGAGCAGGGTGCCGGAGGCGTGGCGCTGCCAGTCTCCGTCCCCGGTCCGGGAGTGGATGGTGACGGGCCGGGCGCCGGACTCGTCCGGGGCGCCGGCCGAGACCTGGAGCTGGACGGCGGCGCGCTCGGGCAGCACCAGCGGCGCCTCCACCACCAGCTCGTCCAGGGTGCTCGCGCCGACCTCGTCGCCGGCCCGGACGGCGAGTTCGACCAGGGCCGCGCCCGGCACGATGACCGTGCCGAGGGCGACGTGGTCGGCGAGCCAGGGGTGGGTGCGCAGCGAGAGACTGCCGGTGAGCAGCACGCCGTCCGCGTCGGGCCGGGCGACGATCGCGCCGAGCAGCGGGTGGGCGGGCGCGCCGAGGCCGAGGCCGGCGGCGTCGGCGCCGCGGGCGGTGCCGGGCTCCAGCCAGTAGCGGCGGCGCTGGAAGGGGTAGGTCGGCAGGTCCACCCGGCGGGGCGAAGCCCCGGCGAACAGCGCCGTCCAGTCGGCCTGGTGGCCGTGCGTGTGGATCTGCGCCAGCGCGCTGACCGCGCTGACCGCCTCCGGCGCGTCGCGGCGCAGGGCGGGGACGGCGACCGGGTCGGTCAGGGTCTCCTGGACCAGCGCGGACAGCGTGCCGTCCGGCCCCAGCTCCACGAAGGTCGTCACCCCGTTCGCGTCCAACTCCCGCACCACATCCGCGAAACGCACCGCCTCACGGACATGCCGCACCCAGTACCGCGGATCGGTGATCTCCTGCACCGTGGCGACCCGCCCCGTCAGGTTCGACACCACCGGGATCCGCGGCGCCGAGAACGACAGCGAGGCCGCCACCGCACCGAACTCCTCCAACATCCCGTCCATGTGCGCCGAATGGAACGCGTGACTCACCCGCAACCGACGCGTCCTACGCCCCCGCGCCGCAAAAAGCTCCCCCAACGCCAGCACCGGCGCCTCGTCACCCGACACCACCACCGACGAAGGACCGTTCACCGCCGCCACCGACACACCCACGGACAGCGCCGCCAACACCTCCTCCTCCGACGCCTGCACCGCCACCATCGCCCCACCCGACGGCAACGCCTGCATCAACCGCGCCCGCGCCGCCACCAGCACCGCCGCATCCGCCAACGACAACACCCCGGCCACATGCGCCGCCGACAACTCACCGATCGAATGCCCCGACACGAAATCCGGCCGCACACCCCACGACTCGAACAACCGGAACAGCGCCACCTCCACCGCGAACAACGCCGGCTGCGTCAGACCCGTCCCGTTCAACCCCTCCCCCGACGCGATCACCTCCGCCAACGACACACCCAGCAACGGATCCAACTCCGCCGCCACCGCACCGAAAGCCTCCGCGAACACGGGGTACGAGGACGCCAACTCCGCGCCCATCCGCACCCGCTGACTGCCCTGCCCGGTGAACAGGAACGCCAGCGAACCCGCCCCCACCGCCGAACCGGTGACGATGCCGGGGGCCGATTCGCCGAGGGCCAGGGCCCGCAGGCCGGCCGGGTCGCCGATCACGACGGCCCGCTCCTCCAGCGCGGCCCGGCCGGTGACCAGGGCGTACGCGGTGTCCACCGCCCCGGCGCCGCCGTCCAGGTGGTCGGCGAGCTGCGCGGCCTGGGCCCGCAGCGCCTCCGGGGTCCGGGCGGAGAGCACCAGCGGCAGCACCGCCGGGGCGGTGACCTCGGGCTCCTCCGTCCCCTGCTCGACCGGGAGTTCAGGCGCCTGCTCGATGATGACGTGCGCGTTGGTGCCGCTGACGCCGAAGGCGGAGACCGCGGCGCGGCGCGGGCGGCCGGTCTCCGGCCAGTCCTGCTGCTCGGTGAGCAGCCGGACGGTGCCCTCGGACCAGTCCACGTGCGGGGACGGCTCGTCCACGTGCAGCGTCCTCGGCAGCGTGCCGTGCTTGAGGGCCTGCACCATCTTGATCACGCCGGCCACGCCGGCCGCGGCCTGGGTGTGGCCGATGTTGGACTTCACCGAGCCGAGCAGCAGCGGCCGGTCGGCCGGACGGTCCTGCCCGTAGGTGGCGATCAGCGCCTGCGCCTCGATCGGGTCGCCGAGGGTGGTGCCGGTGCCGTGCGCCTCCACCGCGTCCACGTCGGCGGAGCCGAGCCCGGCCACCGCGAGCGCCTCGCGGATCACCCGCTGCTGCGAGGGGCCGCTGGGCGCGGTCAGGCCGTTGGACGCGCCGTCCTGGTTGACCGCCGAGCCGCGCAGCACCGCCAGCACCTCGTGGCCGTTGCGCCGGGCGTCCGACAGTCGCTCGACCAGCAGCAGGCCCACGCCCTCCGCCCAGCCGGTGCCGTCCGCGGCGGCCGCGAAGGCCTTGCAGCGGCCGTCGGGCGACATGGCGCGCTGGCGGGAGAACTCGATGAAGGTGGTCGGGGTGGACATCACCAGCACGCCGCCCGCCACCGCCAGGTCGCTCTCGCCGGAGCGGAGCGACTGCGCGGCCAGGTGCAGGGCCACCAGCGAGGAGGAGCAGGCCGTGTCAACCGTCACCGCCGGGCCCTCGAACCCGAAGGAGTACGAGATCCGGCCCGAGGCGACACTGCCCGCGTTGCCGATGCCGAGGTAGGCCTCCAGCTCGTCCGGGACGCGCTGGGCGGTGGTGGCGTAGTCCCGGCCGGAGATCCCGGCGAAGACGCCGGTGCGGCTGCCGCGCAGCGCCACCGGGTCGATGCCGGCGCGCTCGAAGGCCTCCCAGGTGGTCTCCAGCAGGAGGCGCTGCTGCGGGTCGATGGCCGGGGCCTCCCGCGGCGGGATGCCGAAGAAGCCGGCGTCGAAGTCGGCCATGCCGTCCAGGAAACCGCCGTGCTTGGCGTACGAGGTGCCGGGGCGGTCCGGGTCGGCGCTGTACAGCCGGTCGAGGTCCCAGCCTCGGTCGGCGGGGAACTCGGTGAGGGCGTCCACGCCGTCGCTGACCAGCCGCCAGAGGTCCTCCGGCGAGGCGACCCCGCCGGGGAAGCGGCAGGCCATGCCGACGATCGCGATCGGGTCGTCGTCGACGGCCCGGGTGGGGACGGGCAGGCTCGGCGCGGTGGACTCGGTGCCCCACAGCTCGCCGGCCAGCCAGTCGGTGAGCGCGGCGGGCGTCGGGTGGTCGAAGACCACGGTGGCGGGCAGCCGGCGGCCGGTGGCGGCGCCCAGGCGGTTGCGGAACTCGACGGCGGTCAGCGAGTCGAAGCCCTGGTTGCGGAAGGCCTTGGCCGGGTCGACGGCCTCCGCCGAGCGGTGGCCCTGGACGGCGGCGGCCTGCGCGCGGACCACGGCCAGCAGCGCGCGGCGGCGCTCCGACGCGGGCACGGCGGCCAGCCGGGCGCCCGCGTCCTCACCGCTCGGAGCGGCCGGGCTCTGCGCCAGAGCCTCCCGGACGCCGGGGAGTTCGGCGGCCAGCGGGTGGGTGCGGCCCCGGTAGAAGACCGGCCAGTCGACGTCGGCGACCACCAGGTGGGACTCGCCGTGGTCGAGGATCTGGCCGAGCACGGCGACGGCGGGCTCGGGCGGCAGCGAGACCAGCCCGTGCCGCAGCAGCTGCGCGTCGGCGCCCGCGTCGGCGATGCCGGCCCCGGCCCAGTGGCCCCAGGCCACCGAGGTGGCGGGCAGTCCTGCGGCCGTCCGCTGCGCGGCGAGCGCGTCCAGGTAGGCGTTGCCGGGCGCGTAGTTGGCCTGGCCGGGGATGCCGGACAGGCCGGCCACCGAGGAGAACAGCACGAACGCGGAGAGGTCCAGCCCGGCGGTCAGCTCGTGCAGGTGCCGGGCCGCGCCGACCTTGGCGCGCAGCGCGAGGTCGAGCTGTGCGGGGGTGAGGGTCGGGATCAGGCCGTCGTGCAGGGCGGCGGCGGTGTGCACCACGGCCTTGAGCGGGTGCTCGGCGGGTACCGCGGCCAGCACCGCGGCCAGCTCCGCGCGGTCGGCCACGTCGGCGGCCGCGAAGCTGACCCGGGTGCCCAGGGCCGCCAGCTCGGCGGCGAGTTCGGTGGCGCCGGGGGCGTCCGCGCCGCGCCGGCTGACCAGCAGCAGGTGGTCGGCGCCGCGGCCGGCCAGCCAGCGGGCGACGTGCCCGCCGAGGGCGCCGGTGCCGCCGGTGATCAGGGTGGTGCCGCGCGGGCTCCAGGGCTCGCGGGCGGCCTCGCCGCCGAGCGGGGCCGGCACCAGGCGGCGGGCGAAGGCGCCGGCGGGGCGGAGCGCCAGCTCGGCCTCGCGGTCGGGGCCGGTGGCGGCCAGCAGGCCGGTGAGGCGCTGCCAGTCCCGCTCGTCCGGGGCCGCCGGCAGGTCGACGAGTCCGCCCCACTGGGCCGGGCTCTCCACGGCGAGGATCGCGCCGAAGCCCCAGAGCAGGGCCTGCGCGGGGTCGGTCACCGCGTCCGAGGGGCCGGTGGAGACGGCTCCCCGGCTGAGGAACCAGAGCGGGACGGTGAGCCCGGCGTCGTCCAGGGCCTGGGTCAGGGTGACGTTGGCCGCGTACGAGCGGGGCACCGCCGCGAACTCCGGGTGGCTGCCGTCGGCGAGGGCCAGCAGCGAGACCACGCCGGCGAGCGGCCCGGCCGCGGCCGCGCGCAGCGCCTCCGCCGCAGCGGCCCGGTCGGTGCCGACCGTGACGGCGCCGACCTCGGCGCCGGCGGCGGTCAGCTCCCGGGTCAGCGCGCCGACCCAGGCGTGGCCGCTGTGCTCCTCGGGGACGGCCAGCAGCCAGTGGCCGGCGAGCCGGCCGGCGGCGGTGCCGGTGACGGGGCGCCAGAGCACCCGGTGCCGCCAGGCGTCGGCCGTGGAGGCCGTCCGGCGGCGTTCCCACCAGGAGGCCAGGGCGGGCAGCACCGGGCCGATCTGGGCGTCCTGGACGCCGATGGCCTCGGCGAGCCGGCCGGCGTCCTGCCCGGTGACCAGCTCCCAGAACGGGTCGTCCGCCGCGCCGCCGCCGGCCGTGGTCAGCTGCTCGGGGGACTTGGTGGCGTCCAGCCAGTAGCGCTGCCGCTGGAAGGCGTAGGTGGGCAGGTCGACGCGGCGCGGCCGGGAGCCGGCGAAGGCCGCCGACCAGTCCACCTGGACGCCGCGGACGTACAGCTCGGCGACCGAGGTCAGCCAGCGCGAGCGGCCGCCCTGGTCGCGGCGGAGTGAGCCGACCACGGCGGCGCCGCGGGCGCCGGCCGCGTCCAGGGTGTCCTCGATCGCGCCGGTCAGCACCGGGTGCGGGCTGACCTCGACGAAGACGGTGTGACCGTCGGCGGCGAGGGCCCGGGTGGCCTGCTCGAAGCGGACGGTGCGGCGGAGGTTCTCGAACCAGTAGGCGGCGTCCAGGGTGGCGGTGTCCTGCCAGTCCCCGGTGACGGTGGAGACCAGCGGGATCTCGCCGGCCCGCGGGCGGACCGGGGCCAGCAGTTCGGCGAGTTCGCCGCGCAGCGGGTCGGTCTGCGCGGAGTGCGAGGCGTAGTCGATGGCGACCGGGCGGACCCGGACCCCCTCGGCGGTGTACTGCCCGGTGAGCTCGGCCAGCGCGTCCAGGTCGCCCGAGACCACCACCGAGGACGGACCGTTCAGCACGCCGATGGAGAGCCGGCCGGCCCAGGCGGCGAGCCGGGGCTCGACCGCGGCGAGCGGGAGCGGGACGGCGACCATGCCGCCCTTGCCGGAGATGGTGGCCAGGGCCTGGGCCCGCAGGGCGACGATCCGGGCGGCGTCCTCCAGGGTCAGGGCGCCGGCCACGTAGGCGGCGGCGACCTCGCCCTGGCTGTGGCCGACCACCGCGTCGGGTCGGACCCCGTAGGACTTCCAGAGTTCGGCGAGCGAGACCATCACGGCCCACAGGGCGGGCTGCAGGACGTCCACCCGGTCCGGGTCGGGGCCGCCCTCGACGCCGTGCAGGACCTCCAGCAGCGACCAGTCGGTCCAGGGCGCCAGGGCGGTCGCGCAGGCCTCGACGTGCGCGGCGAAGACCGGTTCGGCGGCGAGCAGCCCGGCGGCCATGCCGGCCCACTGGGAGCCCTGGCCGGGGAAGACGAAGACCACCTTGCCGTCCGCGTCGGCCCGGCCGCGCACGGTGCCGGGGGCCTCCGCGCCGTCGGCGAGGGCCCGCAGGCCGACCTGGTCGCCGATCAGCACGGCCCGCTCCTCCAGCGCGGCGCGGGTGGTGGCCAGCGAGAACGCGGTGTCGAGCGCCCGGGCGTCGTCCTGCGCGGCGCCGCCCGCGGCCAGGTGACCGGCCAGCTTCGCGGCCTGGGCCCGCAGCGCCTCGGGCGTACGGGCCGAGAGCACCCAGGGCAGGACGGCGGGGAGCACCCGCTCCGCCTCCTCGGCCGGGGCCTCGGGGGCCTGCTCGATGATGACGTGGGCGTTGGTGCCGCTGACGCCGAAGGCGGAGACCGCGGCGCGGCGCGGGCGGTCCAGCTCGGGCCAGTCGCGGGCCTCGGTGAGCAGCCGGACGGTGCCCTCGGACCAGTCCACGTGCGGCGACGGCTCGTCCACGTGCAGGCTCTTCGGCAGCACGCCGTGGCGCAGCGACTGGATCACCTTGATCACGCCGGCCACCCCGGCGGCCGCCTGGGTGTGGCCGATGTTGGACTTCAACGAGCCGAGCCAGAGCGGCCGGTCGGCCGTGCGGCCCTGACCGTAGGTGGCGATCAGCGCCTGCGCCTCGATCGGGTCGCCGAGCCGGGTGCCGGTGCCGTGCGCCTCCACCGCGTCCACGTCGCCGGTGCCGAGGCCGGCCGCCGCCAGCGCCTCGCGGATCACCCGCTGCTGCGAGGGGCCGCTGGGCGCGGTGAGCTGGCTGCTGCGGCCGTCCTGGTTGACGGCGGAGCCGCGCAGCACGGCGAGCACCCGGTGGCCGAGCCGCCGGGCGTCGGAGAGCTTCTCCAGCACCAGGACGCCGGCGCCCTCGCCCCAGCCGGTGCCGTCGGCGGCGCCCGCGAAGGGCTTGCAGCGGCCGTCGGGGGCCAGGCCCCGCTGGCGGCTGAACTCGATGAACATGCCGGGCGCGGCGAGCACGGTGGCCCCGCCGGCCAGCGCCAGCGAGCACTCGCCGCCGCGCAGCGCCTGGGCGGCGAGGTGCAGGGCGACCAGGGAGGAGGAGCAGGCGGTGTCGACGGTGACGGCCGGGCCCTCCAGGCCGAGGGTGTACGCGATCCGGCCGGAGGCGACGCTGGTGGTGGTGCCGGTCAGCACGTAGCCGTCGGTCTTCTCGGCGGGCAGGTGGTGCAGGCTCGGGCCGTACTCCTGGGAGATGACGCCGGCGAACACGCCGGTGCGGCTGCCGCGCAGCTCGGTCGGGTCGATCGAGGCGTGCTCCAGCGCCTCCCAGGCGGTCTCCAGCAGCAGCCGCTGCTGCGGGTCCGCGGCGAGCGCCTCGCGCGGCGATATCCCGAAGAAGCCGGCGTCGAACTCGCCCGCGTCGTAGAGGAATCCGCCCTCGCGGGCGTAGCTGCGGCCGGGGCGGTCGGGATCCGGGTCGTACAGGTTGTCCAGGTCCCAGCCGCGGTCGGCGGGGAACGGGCCGATCGCGTCGCGCTCCTCGGTCAGCAGCTGCCAGACGTCGTCCGGGCTGCGGACCTCGCCCGGTAGCCGGCAGGCCATCCCGACGATCGCGATGGGCTCGTGACCGGGCTCCTGGGGCTGCGACTTCGCCTCGGCCTCGGCCAGCCGGCGACGGGTCTGCTGCAGCTCGGCGGCGACCCGGTTGAGGTAGTCGCGGAGCTTCTCCTCGTTGGTGGTCATGTGGTGCCGCCTCTCTCAGGAAATTCCGAGCTCGTTGTCGATGAAGTCGAAGATGTCGTCGTTGCTGACGGCGGAGATCTGCTCCGCGATGCCGTCGTCGGCGCCGGCCGGGCGGCCGCCCAGGACGGTCAGCAGCGCGGCGAGCCGGTCCACGGCCCGGGCCCGGGACTCGTCCTCGACCGGGGCCAGCGCGAACGAGGCCTCCAGTCGGTCGAGTTCGCCCAGCAGGTCGGGCGCGGCCGGGCGCTCGGGGGTGGCCGGGGCGGCGGGCTCGGGGGCGAGCCGCTCGCGCAGGTGGGCGGCCAGCGCGACCGGGGTCGGCTGGTCGAAGACGACGGTGGTGGGCAGGCGCAGCCCGGTGGCCGTGTTGATCCGGTTCCGCAGCTCGATCGCGCCCAGGGAGTCGAACTCCGAGTCCATGAAGCCGATCTGGGGCCGGATCGAGTCGGCGTCCGGGTGTCCGAGCACCGCCGCGGCGGTCGAGCGGACCAGCGCCAGCAGGATCCGCTGCTGCTCGGCGGGCGCCTTGCCGGTGAGCCGGCGGACCAGGGCCGCCGGGCCGTCCGTGCCCGGTGCGGCGGCGCGGCGCGGCCGGGCCCGGACCAGCGCCCGCAGCACCGGGGCGAGCGCCTGCGGGTCGGCGGCCGACGGGTCGAGCCTGGCTGGTGCGAGGGCCGGGTACGGTGAGTCGAGCGCCGCGTCGAACAGGGCCAGGGCCTGCTCGGTGCCCATCGGTGCCAGGCCGGTCCGGGCGAGCCGCTCGGCCTCGGCCGCGCTGAGCTTCGCCGCCATGCCGCCGGCCTCGGCCCAGTGGCCCCAGGCGAGCGAGACGGCGGGCAGGCCGCGCACCCGGCGGTGCTGGGCGAGCGCGTCCAACTCGGCGTTGGCGGCGCTGTAGTTGGCCTGTCCGGCATTGCCGAGCAGGCCGACGGCGGAGGAGAAGAGCACGAAGGCGGCCAGGTCGAGGTGCTCGGTGGCCCGGTGCAGGGCCAGGGCGCCGTCCGCCTTGGGGCGCCGGACGGCCCGCAGCCGCTCTGCGGTGAGCGAGTCGAGCAGGGTGTCGTCGAGGACGCCGGCCGCGTGCACCACGACGGTCAGCGGGTGCTCCGCCGGGAGGCCGGCGACCAGGGCGGTCACCGCCTCGGGGTCGGCGACGTCGCAGGCGGCGACGGTCACCTCGGCGCCGAGGGCGGTGAGTTCGGCCGTCAGCTCGGCGGCGCCGGCGGCGGCCGGGCCCTGCCGGCCGGTGAGCAGCAGGTGCCGCACCCCGTGCCGGGTGACCAGCCGGCGGGCGATCAGCCGGCCGAGGGTGCCGGTGCCACCGGTGACCAGGGCGGTGCCGCCGGCCGCCGGGGCGAGCGGCAGGGTGAGGGCGAGCTTGCCGGTGTGCCGGGCCTGGCTGAGGTGGCGCAGCGCCTGCGGGGCCTGCCGGACGTCCTGGGCGTGCACCGGCAGCGGCCGCAGGGCGCCGCTGTCGAACAGGGCGGCCAGCTCCGCGAGGATCTCGCCGATCCGGCCCGGGTCGACGTCGAACAGGTCGAAGGCGAGGTAGGCGGCGCCGTCGTGGTCGGCGGCGACGGTGGCCGGGTCGCGCGGGTCGGTCTTGCCCATCTCCACGAACCGGCCGCCGGGGGCCAGCAGGCGCAGCGAGGCGTCGGTGAACTCCCGTGCCAGCGAGTTCAGTACGACGTCCACGCCGCGTCCCTCGGTGGCCGCCCGGAACTCCGGCTCGAAGTCGAGGGTCCGGGTGGAGGCGATCCGGGTGTCGTCGAGGCCCTGCGAGCGCAACGTGTCCCACTTGCCGGGGCTCGCGGTGCCGAACACCGGGGAGCCTGTGTGCCGGGCGAGTTGGACGGCCGCCTGGCCGACACCGCCGGTCGCGGCGTGCACCAGCAGGCTCTCCCCCGGGCGCAGTCCGGCCAGGTCGTAGAGGCCGTGGTAGGCGGTGAGGAAGGCGACCGGCACGGTGGCGGCCTCGGCGAAGCTCCAGCCGGCCGGGATCCGGGTCAGCAGGCGGTGGTCGGTGACCGCGACCGGGCCCAGGGTGCCCTGGACCAGGCCCATCACCCGGTCGCCGGGGGCGAGCGCGGTGACGCCCGGGCCGGTCTCCAGCACGACGCCGGCGCCCTCGGCGCCGATCCGGGCGCCGCCCGGGTACATCCCGAGGGTGATCAGCACGTCCCGGAAGTTCAGCCCGGCGGCGCGCAGGGCGAGCCGGACCTGCCCGGCCGCGAGCGGGGCGGCGGCCTCGGGGGCGGGCAGCAGCCGCAGGCTGTCCAGGGCGCCCGGGGTCTCGGTGTCGAGACGCCAGGTGGCGTCGGCGGGCGGCTGCAGGGCGTCGCCGGCCCGGACCGGCACCAGCCGGGGCACGGTCGGCTCCGGCCCGCGCAGGGCGAGTTGGGTCTCGCCGGTGGCCAGGGCGACGGCCAGGGCGGCGGGCAGCGCGGCCGCCGCGGCGGGGCCGTCCAGGTCGGCCAGCGCGAAGCGGTCGGGGTGTTCGGCCTGCGCGGTGCGGACCAGGCCCCAGACCGCGGCGGCGGCCGGGTCGGGGACGTCCTCGCCGCCGTGGGTGGCGACCGCGTGGCGGGTGAGCAGGACCAGCCGGGCCCGGGCGAGCCGCTCGTCCGCCGTCCAGGCCTGGAGCAGCGCGAGCGCGGACTCCGCGTCCTGGACGGGGGCCAGCACGGTGCGGACCCCTTCGGGCAGATCCCCGGCGGTGCCGCGCGCGGGGACGTCCCCGCCGGTGGCGCCGGCGAGCGCGGCCCGCAGCGGACCGTCCTCGCCGAGCAGCGCCCAGGGGCCCAGGGCGGCCACCCGGCCGGCTTCGCCGTCGGCCGCCCCGGGGAGCGCCAGCGGCACCCAGTCGAGCCGGTGCAGCGAGTCGGACCCGGCGCCGCCGGCGGCCCGCAGGGTGAGGCCGCCGACCGCGGCGACGAACTCACCGGTGTCGTCCGCGGCCTCCAGCGCGACGGCGTCCGCACCGGCGGCGCGCAGCCGGACCCGCAGGGTCCGGGCGCCGGCCCGGTGCAGCGCCACCTCTCGCCAGGAGAAGGGCAGTTCGAGCGCCTCGGAGTCCCGCAGGACGCCGATCACGGCGTGCAGGGCGGAGTCGAGCAGCGCGGGGTGCAGCCCGTAGCCGGCGGCCTCGGCGACCGGGCCGACCTCGGCGTACACCTCCTCGCCGAGCCGCCAGGCGGCGGTCAGCCCGCGGAAGGCCGGGCCGTACGCGTAGCCCCGGTCGGCCAGTCGCTCGTACAGGTCGGCGGTGTCGACGGCGACGGCACCGGCCGGCGGCCAGGCCTGCGCCCAGGCGGGCTCCTCGGGCCGCTCGGCGGGGGCGGCGGTGGAGCCGGCGGCGTGTCTGGTCCACGGGCCGTCGCCGCCCTCGGGGCGGGAGTGCACCTGGACGGGCCGGCGGCCGGCCTCGTCGGCGGCACCGACGGACACCTGCAGCTGGACGCCCCGGGTGGTCAGCGGCAGCGGGGCCTCGACGGTGAGGTCCTCCAGCGCGGCCGGGCCGGTGCGCTCCGCCGCGTGCAGGGCGAGCTCGACGAAGGCGGTGCCGGGGAGCAGCGCGGCCGTGCCGACGGTGTGGTCGGCGAGCCAAGGGTGCGTCCGCAGGGATATCCGTCCGGTCAGCAACCAGCCTGCCTCCCCCGGGAGTTCGACGGCTGCGCCGAGCAGCGGGTGGCCGGCGGCGAGCAGACCGGCGGCGGCCGGTTGGGCGGTGGCGGGCTGGTCGAGCCAGTGCCGCAGCCGCTGGAAGGGGTAGGTCGGCAAGGCGACCCGGCGGGCGTCCTGGCCGGCGTAGGCGGCGGTCCAGTCCACGGGCGTGCCGTGGACGTGCAGCCGGGCGAGGGCCTCGGTGAAGGTGTCGGCCTCGGGGCGGTCGGCGCGCAGCGCGGCGACGGCCACGGGCGGGGCGGCGTCGGGCCGCCCGGTGCCGTCGTCCTGGCGCTCGTCCAGGCTCTCCTCGGCGAGGGCGGTGAGGGTCGCCCCCGGGCCGAGCTCCAGGTAGGCGCCGGTGCCGAGGGCTTCCAGGGTGCGGATCCCGTCGTGGAACCGGACGGCCTCGCGGATGTGGCGCACCCAGTACCCGGGGCTGCGCAGTTGCTCGGCGGTGGCGATCTCGCCGGTCAGATCGGAGACGACCGGGATCCGCGGCTCGGCGAAGGCCAGCCTCTCGGCGACCCGCCGGAAGTCCTCCAGGACGGCGTCCATGTGCGGGGAGTGGAAGGCGTGGCTGACCGGCAGCACCTTGCTGCGGCGGCCGCCCTCGCGCCAGTCGGCGGCGATCCGGCGGACTTCGGCGGCGTCGCCGGAGATCACCACCGAGGACGGGCCGTTGACGGCCGCGACCGCCACCCGGCCCTCCAGGCCGGCCAGCAGCGGCAGCACCTCGGCCTCGGGGCCCTGCAGCGCGGCCATCGCGCCGCCCTCGGGCAGTGCCTGCATCAGCCGGCCGCGGGCGGCCACCAGGGTGACGGCGTCCGGCAGGGTGAGGACCCCGGCGAGGTGGGCGGCGGTGACTTCGCCGATCGAGTGGCCGATCAGGTGGTCCGGCCGGACTCCGAAGGACTCGGCGAGCCGGAACAGCGCGACCTGGAGGGTGAACAGGGCCGGCTGGGTGTACGCGGTGCGGTCGAGCAGCGCGGCCTGCGGGGTGCCGGGCTCGGCGAACAGCACCTCGCGCAGCGGGACGTCCAGGCTGCCGTCGGCGTCGAACAGGTCGGCGGCGGCGTCCAGGGCACGGGCGAACACCGGGTAGCGGGCGTGGAGTTCCCGCCCGGCACCGGGGCGCTGGCTGCCCTGTCCGGAGAACAGCACGGCGAGGGTCCGGCCGGGGGCGGCCACCCCGGTCAGCAGGCCGGGGGCCGGCTCGCCGGCGGCGAGGGCGGCGAGCAGCCCGGCCTGCCCGGCGAGGTCCGCGCCGGTCAGGACCGCCCGGTGCTCGAAGCGGGCCCGGCCGGAGGCCAGCGACCAGCCGATGTCGGCCACCGAACCGGCGGGGGCGTCGGCCGAGGTGTCGGACGCGGCGGACGGGTCGGTAAGGCGGGCGAGCAGCTGCCCGGCGGAGTCCCGCAGGGCCTGCTCGTCGCGGGCGGACAGCACCCAGGGCTGCGGCAGGCCCGCGGCCTCGGCGGCCGGTGCGGCGGACTCGGCGGCCGGCCCGGGCCCGACGGCCGCCGCGCCTGCGGCGTCCGCCTCGGCCGGCGGGGCCTGCAGGATCAGGTGCGCGTTGGTGCCGCTGATGCCGAAGGAGGAGACGGCGGCCCGGCGCGGGCGGCCGGTCTCCGGCCAGGCGGTGGTCCCGGTGAGCAGCGAGACCGTGCCTGCCGACCAGTCGACGTGCGGCGAGGGCCGGTCCAGGTGCAGGGTGCCGGGGAGTTCGCCGTGGGCCAGCGCCTGGACCAGCTTGATCACGCCGGTGACCCCGGCGGCGGCCTGGGTGTGGCCGATGTTGGACTTCGACGAGCCCAGCCACAGGGGCTGCTCGGCCGTCCGGCCGCGGCCGTAGGTGGCGATCAGCGCCTGCGCCTCGATCGGGTCGCCCAGCGCGGTGCCGGTGCCGTGCGCCTCCACGGCGTCCACCTCGGCCGGGGTGAGCCCGGCGGCGGCCAGCGCCTCCCGGATCACCCGCTCCTGGGACGGGCCGTTGGGGGCGGTCAGCCCGTTGGACGCACCGTCCTGGTTGACGGCGGAGCCGAGCACCAGCGCGAGCACCGGGTGCCCGTGGCGCCGGGCGTCGGAGAGCCGCTCCAGCAGGACGAGGCCGGCGCCCTCGGCCCAGGCGGTGCCGTCGGCGGCGGCCGCGAAGGGCTTGCAGCGGCCGTCGGCGGCCAGGCCGCGCTGCCGGCTGAACTCGGTGAACATGCCCGGGCCGGACATCACGGTGGCGCCGCCCGCGAGCGCGAGGTCGCACTCCCCCTGGCGCAACGACTGCGCGGCCAGGTGCATCGCCACCAGCGAGGAGGAGCAGGCGGTGTCCACGGTGATCGCGGGCCCCTCCAGGCCGAGCACGTAGGCGAGCCGGCCGGAGGCCACGCTGGTGAGGCTGCCGGTGAGGGCGTGGCCCTCGTGGCCCTCCGGGGTCTCGTGCAGCCGGGGGCCGTAGTCCTGCGGCATCACGCCGACGAAGACGCCCGTCCGGCTGCCGCGCAGGTCGGCGGGGGCGATGCCGGCCCGCTCGGTGAGCTCCCAGGCGGACTCCAGCAGCAGCCGCTGCTGCGGGTCCATGGCGGCGGACTCGCGCGGGCTCAGCCCGAAGAACGCGCCGTCGAAGCGGTCGGCGTCGTACAGGAACCCGCCCTGGCGGGTGTACGAGGTGCCCGGCCGCAGGCCCTGCGGGTCGTAGAGGGCGTCGAGGTCCCAGCCGCGGTTCTCGGGGAACCCGCCGATCGCGTCCCGGCCCTCGCGCAGCAGCTCCCAGAGCGCCTCGGGGGTGTCGGCGCCGCCCGGCCAGCGGCCGCTGAGCGCGACGATCGCGATCGGGTCGTCGTCCGGGGAGCCCGGGGTGCCCGGACGGGCGGAGGTCTTCGCAGCGGCGTCCGGGCCGGCGGACAGGCTGTACAGGTGGGCACCGACCGCGCGGGGGGTGGGCCGGTCGAAGGTGAGGGTGCTGGGCAGGTCGAGGCCGGTGGCGGCGGCCAGCCGGCCCCGGAACTCGACGGCGGAGACCGAGTCGAAGCCGAGGTCCTTGAAGGTGCGGTCGGGGTCGACGGCCGCGGCGGAGGCCTGGCCGAGGACGAGCGCGGCGCTGGTGCGGACGGCCTCCAGCAGGGCGCTCTCGCTGAGGCCGGCCGGCGCGGCCGGCTGTCCGGGGCCGACGGGGTCGGTGCCGACGGCGGGCAGCTCGGCGGCGGGGGCGGCGGTCGGCGGCGTACCGCCGGGGCCGGCGGCGATCCAGAGCCGGCGGCGCTGGAAGGCGTAGGTCGGCAGCGCCACCCGCCGGGCGGCTGGGCCGTAGAAGCCCGTCCAGTCCACCGTGCCGCCCTGCGCGAACAGGTCGGCGACGGCGCGGTGGAACTGCGGCAGGCCGCCGTGGTCGCGCCGCAGGGTGCCGGTGACCGCGGCCGCGCCCTCCAGGATCTGGCCGAGGCCGACGGTCAGCACCGGGTGGGCGCTGGCCTCGACGAAGGCCAGGTGGCCGTCGGCCCGGGCGGCCCGGACCGCGCTGCTGAGTTCGACGGTCTGCCGCAGGTTGCGGTACCAGTAGTCGGCGGTGAGCTCGGTGGTGTCCAGCAGCCCGCCGGTGACGGTCGAGTAGAAGGCCGTCCGGCCGGCCCGCGGGCGGATCCCGGCGAGCAGTTCGGGCAGGGTCCGCTCCAGCGGCTCGACCTGCGGCGAGTGGGAGGCGTAGTCGACGGGGACCAGCCGGACCCGGACGCCCTGCTCGCGGTAGCCGGCCAGCAGTTCGTCGAGCGCCTCGCGCTCGCCCGAGACCACGGTGGCCGAGGGCCCGTTGACGGCCGCGATGCCGATCCGGCCCTCCCAGGCCCCCAGCGCGGCCCGGACCTCGGCCTCCGGCAGCGGCACCGAGGCCATCCCGCCCGAGCCCGGCCGGGCCAGCCCGGCGATGGCCCGGGCCCGCAGCGCGACGACCGCGGCGGCGTCCTCCAGCGAGAGCCCGCCCGCCACGTGCGCGGCGGCGATCTCGCCCTGCGAGTGGCCGATCACCGCGTCCGGACGGACCCCGGCGGACTCCCAGAGCGCGGCGAGCGAGACCATCACCGCGAACAGCGCGGGCTGCACCACGTCCACCCGCTCCAGCGAGGGCGCGCCGGGCCGGCCGAGCAGGACCTCGGTCAGCGACCAGCCGGTGTGCGGGGCCAGGGCGGCCTCGCAGGCCGTCAGTTTGTCGGCGAACGCCGGTGCGGTGGCGAACAGTTCGCGGGCCATGGCGTCCCACTGGGAGCCCTGGCCGGGGAAGACGAAGACCGTCCGGCCGGCCTGCCGCGCGACGCCCTGGACGAGGTTCAGGGCCTGCCCTCCCTCGGCCAGCGCCCGCAGTCCCTCGACCAGTTCGGCCCGGTCGGCGCCCGTGACGGCGGCCCGGTGCTCGAAGGCCGTCCGGGTGGTGGCCAGCGAGTGCCCGAGGTCGACCGCGTCCGGGCCGGGGTGCTCGGCCACCCGGTCGAGCAGCCGCCCGGCCTGCGCCCGCAGCGCCTGCGGGCTGCGGGCGGACAGCGGCCACAGCAGCGGGCCGCCCTCGGCGCCGGGCGCGGCCGGCCGGGCGGCCGGCCCTTCGGCGACCACGACATGGGCGTTGGTGCCGCCGACCCCGAAGGAGCTGACACCCGCGATCAGCGGCGCCTGCTCGTCCGGCCACGGGCCCGACTCGGTCCGCACCCGCAGGGCCAGCTCGTCGAAGGGGATCGCCGGGTTGGGCGTGGCGAAGTTGAGGCTGGCCGGCAGCCTGCGGTGACGCACGCTCAGCACCGTCTTGAGCAGGCCGACGATGCCGGACGCGCCCTCCAGGTGGCCGACGTTGGTCTTGGCCGAGCCGACCAGCAGCGGCCGGCCGGGCTCGCGGCCCGCGCCGAGGGCGGCGCCGAGCGCGGCGGCCTCGACCGGGTCGCCGACCTGGGTGCCGGTGCCGTGCAGCTCGACGTACTGGACCTGGTGGCCGGCCACCCCGGCCCGCTCGACGGCGGCCCGGACGACCGCCTCCTGGGTGGGCGCGCCGGGCACGGTCAGCCCGTCGGTGGCGCCGTCGCTGTTGACCGCGCTGCCCAGCAGCACGGCCTGGACGTCGTCGCCGTCGGCCAGGGCGCGGGCCAGCGGCTTCAGCACCAGCAGCACCCCGCCCTCACCGCGGGCGTAGCCGTTGGCACGGGCGTCGAAGGTGAAGCAGCGGTCGTCGGGCGAGAGCGCGCCGAAGCGGTCGACGGTCAGCGTGCTGTCGGGCGCCAGGTTGAGGTTCACCCCGGCGACCAGCGCCAGTTCGGACTCACCGCTGCGCAGGCTCTCCAGCGCCAGGTGCACGGCCACCAGCGAGGAGGACTGGGCCGAGTCGACGGTCAGGCTCGGCCCGCGCAGGTCCAGCGCGTAGGAGACCCGGTTGGCGATGATGCCCCGGTTCAGGCCGGTCAGGGTGTGCCGGGTGACCGCCTCGGGGGCCTGCGCCACCAGGGTGGCGTAGTCGCTCGCGATCGAGCCGACGAACACCCCGGCGGGACGGCCGGCCAGGCTGCGGGGCAGGACGCCCGCGTCCTCCAGCGCCTCCCAGGCCAGTTCGAGGACGAGCCGCTGCTGGGGGTCGGCGGCGGCGGCCTCTGCCGGCGAGATGCCGAAGAACTCGGGGTCGAAGGTGCCGACCTCGTCGAGGAAACCGCCGGCGCGGGCCGGCTCGCCCTCGGCGAAGCGACCGGGCGGGAAATCACCGACCGCGCCGGCGCCCTCCTCCAGCAGTCGCCAGAAGGCCTGGGTGTCGGGCGCTCCGGGCAGGCGGCACGCCGATCCGATGACGGCGGTCGCTGTCGCGAGCACGGTTCCCGGCAAGGACGGGTGCAACTGTTCCTGGCGCGCCATCGTGAGCTTCCACCTCTGAGAAAGGGTTCTTCCGGCGCTCCTCAGTCTGGTGATCAGTGCCCTTGCCGCTAACCCCTAGCGGGCCCCTGCGGGACCCCTAGCCATGGCTAGGGGTCCCGCAGGGGCCCGCTCCCCGCCCCGCTCCCGGGGCGTCCCGCGACCGGTCGGCTACCCGGCCAGCTCGCCGCCGAGGTAGGGAGAGTAGCGGAGATCGACGCGCCGGCGGACCCCGAGCTTGCGGTAGACCCGGGTGAGGTGCTGCTCCACCGTGCTGACGGTGATGTACAGCTTGCGGGCGATCTCGCGGTTGGTCAGGCCGTGGGCGGCCAGCCCGGCGACCCGGCGTTCGGCGTCGCTGAGCCGGTCGGCTCCCTCCTCCGGCACACCGGCGGCCCGGACGGCGCCCCGGTCGACGGCCCGCTCGGCCGGCCGGTCCGCCGGTTCGGCCGGCAGCGACCGCGGACCGCCCGGGCGGGCGCTCTGCAGCCCGCCGGGCCTGGCCCGGCGCTCCGCCGACCTGGCCAGGCCGAGCTCCCCCTGGACCCGGTGGGTGGCGCTCAGTTCGCCCAGCGCGGCGGCGAGCTGGGCGCCGTCCCCGGCGTCCTCCAGCGCGGAGACGGCCCGCTCCAGCAGGCCCGTCCGCTCGGCCGGCTCCCCGGCCGCCGCCCTGGCCCGCAGCGCCATGCCCCGGACCCTCGAATACCCGGCCGGCCCGAGCGCGGCCAGCTGCCGGTCGGCCAGCGCGAGCGCCGACCGCCGTCGCCCGAGGGCCAGTTCGGCCCGGGCGGCGCCGATCCGCCAGGGCACCAGGCCGGGCAGGTGGTCGATGTCCCAGCGGGCCATCAGCTCGCCGCAGGCCCGGAAGTCGGCCAGCGCCTCCTCGGGCCGGCCGACGGCCAGCAGGTGACCGCCGCGGGCGTAGAGGTAGTGCAGGCCGGCCGGGGTCTGGAAGGTCTCGGCCGGGACGGCGAGCGCCAGGTAGCGCGCGGCGTCCTCGTGCCGGCCGAGGGCGGTGCGCACCGAGATCATCGTGGACAGCGGGTAGCCGACCGCGACCCCCCAGCCCTCGGGGCGGATCCGGGCGAAGGCCGCCCGGGCCGCCTCCTCTGCGGTCCGCAGGTCGCCCTGGCGCAGCGCGACCTCGGCCCGCAGCGCCGAGAACAGCGCGTGCCAGGTCGAACTGCAGTTGGCGGCGGCGGTGCGGGCCGCGATCGGCTCGCACCAGCGGGCCGCACGGTCCGCCCGGTCCGCGTAGACCAGCACGGTCAGCGCGGAGGTGAGCGACTCCACCGAGCCGCCGCCGAGCCGGCCGTCCCGCAGGATCCGCTCGGCCTTGAGCACCGACTCCTCCGTCGGCAGCCCGGCCAGCAGCCCGCCCAGGACGGCCAGACCGTCCGCCGCCGCGCCGGCGGACGGCCCGGGGACCGGCTGCGGGAACAGCGACCGGAACCAGTACCCGAGCCAGGAGCGCAGCTCACGCAGGCCGGCCAGCTCGGCGCCGGCCGGCTGAGCGGCCTGGAAGCGCTCCAGGGCGGCCGTGCCCTCCGCGACCCGGCCGTGCCAGAACAGGTAGCGGACGGCCTTCAGCTCGCGCCGCGCCGCCGCCTCGGCGGACTCCGCCTCGGTGCCGGGCAGCCAGGGCACGCACTCGATCCGGACCGGCTCCTCGGCCTGCTGCCCGGGCGTCCAGGCCGGGCCGGCCGCCCACGGCAGCACCACCGGGGCCGGGGCCGGGTGCGTACCGGCCGGGCCGGGGGCCGCGCCGTCGGCGGCGGGGACGGGCACCGGACCGAAGCCGGAGGGCGACGGCGGCACCGGGTGGAGGGCCGCCGGCTGGAGGGCCGGGCCGGCGACGGCCGGCCGCGGCGGTCGCTGCGGCGGGACGGACGACATCCAGCCCTGCGTCCAACCGGCCTGCCCGCCCGGGCCGTCCACGGCGGCCGGCCCCTCCGGGCCGCCGATCGCGTCGATCCCGACCGCTCCGCCGATCGCGTCCGCGGCGCCTTGGCCGGCCGGCAGGCCGGCGCCGCCGAAGCCGCCCGGACCGCCCGGGTCGCAGTCGCTGAGCATCTCCTCCAGGGTCCCGCCGAGACCGGCGCTCCCGGTGGCCGGCGCCGCCCACGGGGCGCGGACGTGGCCCTCGGCCGAGCGCAGCTGCTCGGCGACCCGGGCCGCGGACGCGCCGGAGGCCCGCAACAGCTGGGCGGCCCGGTGGTGCAGCGCCGCCAGCTCCTCCGGCTTCATCGCGGCCAGCAGGTCGCCGCCGCCGGTCGGGTGCCGGAACCCGCCCTCGTGGAACAGCCCGGCGGAGTGCAGCAGGTAGGAGGCCCGGGACAGCGACTGCGGCGCCAGCAGCAGCAGCTCGGCCAGCAGCTCGGGCTCGCCGGGGCGGCCGAGCACGGCGACGCCACGGGCGCAGCGCAGCGCCAGCGGGTCCATCCGGTGCAGGCAGTTCATCAGGCCCCGGCGGTAGCTCTCCCCCACCACCAGTTCCTGCCGGGCCCCGCTCGGTTCCTGGTCCTCCAGCAGGGCCTGGACGAGCAGCGGGTTGCCGCCGGTCAGCGCGTGCGTCTCGGCCGTCAGCCGCAGGGCGGCGTCCGCGCCGAAGCGCTCGTGGAGCAGCTCGGAGAGCAGTCCGGCCGGGAGCAGCCCGAGCCGGACCCGCTCGTGGTGCGGCTGGCGGGCCAGTTCGACCTCGAAGAAGGGGTTCGGCGGCGTCATCGTCTCGCGGGAGCTGAGCACGGTCAGCACCCGGGCACCCCTGGTCCGCCGGACGAGGTAGAGCAGGAACTCCAGCGACTGCACGTCGGCGTCCTGGCGGTCGTCGACGGCGAGCAGCAGCGGGGCGCGTTCGGCCAGCCGCAGGACGAGCGAGCAGAGGCCGTGCAGGGCGCGCGGGGTGAGCCGGGGGCCTGCCTCGCCGGCCGGCCCCTCGACGCCCTCCTCCAGCAGGTGCGCCACCTCGGCGTCGGCGGCGGCGTCGAGGCCGGCGCTCTGGAACAGCTGGTGGACGATCCCGAACGGGAAGTCCTTCTCCAGCGGCGAGCCGGCCGCCGACAGCACCCGGACGCCGTGGTCGGCGGCGGCCTCGGAGAAGACGTGCAGCAGTTCGGTGCGGCCCGTCCCGACCGCGCCGCAGAGGGCGACGACGCCGCCCCGGCCGCGCAGGGAACGGTCCAGGGCGTGGCGCAGCAGCCGGAACTCGTCGTCACGGCCTGTGGGTTCGGATCGGTGGACAAGACGCGCGGCACGCGCGGGGGACGTGAGCATCCGCTCTCCTGGAGCAGGGCGCACGACCGGGCCGCGCAACGCTGCGCTGCCCGTCGTACGAGAGGCCGGAAACGAGGTGCGTCACCGGCCGGCCGGAGCCCGGGGCCGTGACACGCGAACCGAACCGCGACCCCCGGTGGGGGTCCGGCCGCAGGGCCTCAACGACAGAGCGAGCTGGCACTGCGGACGAGGTCGACAGCCAACCTGGCCACCAGTCTGAGCCGAACGGCACGGCTGCCGTGCACGCGCTGCATGACCGTCTCCATCCCCCTGTGTACCCGGGGTTCCTGTGCTTGCGACATGACACCCATGTCACCCGGCTTATCCCCGGCGGCACCCCGCCACAGTGGAGGGTTGCCAGTCAGCCGGCCGGGGCCCAAAGCTGACATTCTTCGCCGGTCCGAGTGTACGAATCCCGAATCGGCCCCGTCAATCGACGTTCGGTCACACCCCGTCACGCAACAGTGGTTTGACCCGGCGGAAACACCGTCGGCGCGACATCCCCGGGCGAACCGGACACCGGCCCGCCCGGGCGTACGCCGCGGGGGCGGCGTCGGGCGCCGGAAGGCCCCCGCCGGGCGGCCCGGGGCGCGGAAGTTGGACGACTGTTCACCCGGCCGCGGCCTGCCGATCCCCCGTGCGCACCGGCCCGGCGCTGAAATGATCACTGTCCGCGCACGGCGGTGGCCGAATGCCGTCCCGCTCCGCGACCGGTGGTCCAATGGTCTATACCAATTGAGGTACGGTTCCCCCAGGATGCTGTCGGACCAGCGGCTGTGGGGGCCCTATGACTGTCCATCACCTTCCTCAACCTCCCTCCGATCAGGAGCTCTACTGGTATTTCGGACCGCAGCGCCGCTGGGTGCTGATCTGCACCTCGCTGGCCTTCGTCTTCACCGCGGCGACCATGCTCACCTTCTCGCTGCGGACCCCGGCCCTCTGGGCCTTCCTCGCGGTCCTCGTGCTCAACCTCGCCGCGCTCGCCCTGTCCTCCGTCAACAGCCTGCGCCAGCGCCGGCTCACCCGGCAGTCGCACGAGGTGCTGGTGCACGCCTGGCAGCCGGCCCGGCTGCCGGACGTCGACCTCTACCTGCCGACCTGCGGCGAGCCGCTCGACGTCCTGGAGAACGCCTACCGCGCCGTCTCGGCCGTCGACTGGCCGGACGCGCTGACCGTCTGGGTGCTGGACGACGGCGACCGCCCGGAGGTGGCCGGGCTGGCCGCCCGGTACGGCTACGAGTACGTCGTGCGGCCCGACCGCGGGCACCTCAAGAAGGCCGGCAACCTCAACCACGCGCTCACCCTGAGCACCGCGGAGTTCATCGCCATCCTGGACGCCGACTTCGCGCCCCGGCCGGACTTCCTGCGGCACCTGGTGCCCTACTTCGCCGACCCCGGCACCGGCATCGTGCAGAGCCCGCAGTGCTTCGACACCGACGAGACCATGAGCTGGATCCAGCGCGCCGCCGGCGCCGCCCAGGAGTGGTTCTTCCGCTGGATCCAGCCCTCCCGCGACGCCAGCGACGCCGCCATCTGCTGCGGCAGCAACGCCGTCTACCGGCGCGCCGCGATCGACGCGGCCGGCGGCTTCGCCCGGCTCGACCACAGCGAGGACCTGTTCACCGGACTCGCCCTGTACGAGAAGGGGTTCCGCACCCTGTACGTGCCGGTGCTGGTCGCCAAGGGCACCTCGCCGGACAACCTCGCCGCCTTCGTCAACCAGCAGTACCGCTGGGCCATGGGCAACCTGCACCTGCTCGGCACCCCCGAGCTCAAGCGGATCCGGGCACCCTGGCGGATGCGGCTCTGCTTCTACGAGGGCGTGGTCGGGTACCTGACCACGGCGGTCAACATCTTCGCGGCCCCGCTGCCGCCGCTGGTGATGATGTACCGGTACCCGGACGAGATCCGGCCCTGGCACGTCCTGCCGCTGCTGGCCCCGCTCTGGCTCTGGCACGTGCTGCTGCCCCGGATCAGCCGGACCCGCTGGCGGGTCGAGGTGATCCGCTCCAACGTCCTGATGAGCGTGGCCGCCGGCGCCGCCTTCTGGCACACCCTGCGCGGCCGCAGCGCGGCCTGGGTGCCCACCGGCGCGGGCCGCGCCAGGCCCGGAGGGCTGGCCCGCCGGGTGGTCCTGGTCGCGCTCGGCTGGCTCTGCCTCTCGATCGGCGCGGCCGCCGCCGGCCTCGCGCTGGCCGTCGCCCGCAACGGCTGGGAGCCCAACTGGGGCCTCGGGCTGTACCTCGTGGTCCAGTGCCAGATCGGGGTCCCGCTGATCCGCGACCTGGTCGCCGAACTGCGCCCCGCCGCCCCGGCCCGGGCCGCCGCGCGCCAGGCCGCCCGGGCCGGGCGCCCCAGGGGCCGCGGCATGCTGCCCCGGCGCTGGCCCGAGGCCTCGGCCGCCACCGCCACCCTCGTCCTCACCGCCCTGCTCGCCTCCGGCTGGGTCAGCCCGATGCTGCCCTGGCTGGGTTGAAAGATGGTCGCACCGATGTCCTCGACCGTGGTTCCGGAGCTCGCTCCGCAGACCCTCACGATCCCCGGCCCGCCGCCCGGCGGCGCCGGCTCCCCCGGCGCCTCCCCCGGCCGCACCGGATTCCGCCCCGACATCGAGGGCCTGCGCGCGGTGGCCGTCCTCGCGGTACTGGCCTTCCACGCCTCCGTCCCCGGCCTGGCCGGCGGATTCGTCGGCGTCGACGTCTTCTTCGTCATCTCCGGCTACCTCATCACCGGTCTGCTGGTGCGCGAGGCGGTCGGCACCGGCCGGATCCGGCTCGGGGAGTTCTTCTCCCGCCGGGCCCGCCGGCTGCTGCCCTCCGCCGCCGTGGTGCTCGCCGCGGTCGCGCTGGCCGGCGCCTGGCTCACCGTCCCGCTGCGGCGCACCGACCTGGAGTACGACGTCCTCGCCGCGGCGCTGTCGGCGGCCAACTGGCGCTTCGTCGCGCAGCAGACCGACTACCTCGCGGCGGGCCGGGAGCAGAGCCCGCTGCTGCACTTCTGGTCGCTGGCGGTGGAGGAGCAGTTCTACCTGTTCTGGGCCCCGCTGCTGGCCGTGACCGTGTTCCTGGTGGCCCGGACGGTCCGGCGCGGCCGGGCGGTCCGCGCGGCGGTGGCGCTCGTGGCCGTCCTGCTCACCGTCGGCTCCTTCGCCCTCTCCCTGCACTGGACGCACGGCTCGGTCTCGCTGGCGTACCTCGGCACACCCTCCCGGGGCTGGCAGTTCGGGGTGGGCGCGCTGCTGGCGCTGCTGCCCGCGCACCGGCTGCGCGGGCCGCGCCCGCTCCGGCTGCTGTCCGGGTGGGCCGGGGCGGCGGCGATCGGATGGTGCGTCCTGGAGTACGACGCCGGCACCCCCTACCCGGGCTACGCGGCGCTGGTGCCGACCCTCGGGGCGGCCGCGGTCATCCTGGCGGGCACCCCGGACGCCGGGGGCGCCGACCCGGTGCGCGGCGGTCCCGGGGTCGGCCGGCTGCTGTCCGCCCGGGCGCCGCGCGCCGTCGGCCGGCTCTCCTACAACCTCTACCTGTGGCACTGGCCGGTCCTGGTGCTCGCCGAGGCCCGGCTCGGCGCCCTCGGATGGCCGGCGAAGGCGGGGCTGACGCTGGCGGCCGCCCTGCCGGCCGCGGCCGCGCTGCGCTGGATCGAGCAGCCGCTGCGCCGCAACCGGACGATCGCCGAACTCCCCCGCCGGGGACTGTCGCTGGGGGTCGCCGCGGTGGTCGTCCCGGTGGTGCTGGCCCTGGTCGTCGGCACCGGGACGCTCCGGCTGCTCGGCCCGGCCGCCCCGGTCGACATGCTCGGCCTGCCGCCCGGCTCGCCCGACGGCACCTCGCTGCTGGCCCGCACCGCCGCCCCGCTGAAGCCCGGGCCCGCCGTCCCTGACCCGGCCCAGGCCCGCAAGGACTTCCCGCCGGACGGCGAGTGCGAGGTGGCCCCGGCCGTGACGGCCGGCCCGGCCTGCCTGTTCGGCCCGGCCGGCGGTCCGGACCGGATCGTCCTGCTCGGCGACTCGCACGCCGGCCAGTGGTTCTCCCCGATGCTCGCCATCGCGGCCGAACGCCACTGGGGGCTGGAGGAGTTGGTCAAGCAGGGCTGCCCGCTGGCGGACATACCGGTGGTCAACCCGCAGTTGGGACGCGAGTACCGGGAGTGCGACACCTGGCGGGCGAACAGCCTGGCCAGGCTGCAGAGCGGGCCGAAGCCCCGGCTGATCGTGATCGCCTCGCTCAACCGCTACACCGACGACCGGCGACTCCTCGCCGAGGGCTGGGAGAAGACCCTGACCCCGCTGCGCGCCCTCGGGGTGCCGATCGTCTACGTGGAGGACACCCCGGTCCCCGGCGAGGACGTCCCGGCCTGCGTCTCCGGGCACACCGCCGACCCGGCCGCCTGCGAGTTCGACCGCGCCCGTGCCCACTGGCCGGACCCGCTCGCCGAGGCGATCGCCGCCGGCCGGATGCCCGGGGTGCGGTCCGTCGAGGTGAACTCGGTGCTCTGCCCCGGGTCGGGGCGCAGCTGCCCGGCGGTGCTGGAGCGGATCCTGCTCTACCGCGACGACGCGCACCTGACCAACGTCGCCGCCGTGGTCCTCACCCCGCGGCTGGAGCGGCTGCTGGTCGGGGCCGGCCTGGTGCCGGCCCGGAACGAGCCGGGCGCCGACGGCTGGACCACACTGCTGCGGGACGACTTCGACGGCCCGGCGGGCAGCCGCCCCTCGGCCGCGAACTGGCAGTACGACCTGGGCACCTGCTACCCCGGCTGCCCGGCCGCCCAGTGGGGCACCGGCGAGGTGGAGACCATGACCGACTCCACCGCCAACGTCCGGCTGGACGGCCGGGGCGCACTGGAGATCGTGCCCACCCTGGAGGGCGGCCGGTGGAGCTCGGGGCGGATCGAGTCCCGGCGCGCCGACTTCACCGCCCCGCCCGGCGGAGTGCTGCGGATCGAGGCCTCGATCGCCCTGCCCGACGTGACCGGACCGGCCGCGGCGGGTTACTGGCCGGCCTTCTGGACCCTCGGGGCCGGGCTGCGGGAGGGTTTCACCGGCTGGCCGGCGACGGGCGAGCTGGACGTGATGGAGTCGGTGAACGGCCGCGACTCGGTGTTCGGGACGATGCACTGCGGCACCCTGGACGGCGGCCCCTGCCAGGAGCCGAAGGGGCTCGGCTCGGGCGAGTCCGCCTGCCCCGACTGCCGGACGGGCTTCCACACCTACGCCGTGGAGGTGGACCGGACGGCCGGCGCCGAGCAGGTGCGCTGGTACCTGGACGGCCGGGAGTTCCACCGGGTGCGGGCCGACCGGATGGACGCCGCCACCTGGGACCGCGCGGTGAACCGGGGGCAGTTCCTGATCCTGAACGTGGCGGTCGGCGGCAACCTGCCCGCCGCGTTCGGCGGTGTGCCGGGGGCGGCCACCGAGCCGGGGCACCCGATGCGGGTGCAGTACGTCGCCGTCTCGGCGCGGGGCGGCGCCCGGTCCTGACCGCCGGCGGGTCCTGACCGGCGCGTCCCGGCCACACCGCCCGACCGGCGGCCCCGCACCCGCCCCGCCCGCTCCCCCGGACGCCTCCGCGCTCCCGGGAGGCGGGCCGGGGCGGGCGCGGCCGGCCCGGGAGCCACTCGGCCCCCGCCGGCCGTGCCGACGGGGGGAACGGGTGGGTGCGGTGCCCTCGGGACGCCGCTGCCCCGGCCGTCAGGGCTGCGGCGGCCGGTCCTCGCCGGGCATCGACTGGTTGCCGAGCTGGTCGTTGATCTTCTGCTGGGCGGTGTCGACATGGCCGCTGTACTTGCCGCCGGTCTTCTCGTCGATCATGTCGCCGCCCTTGTCCACCCCCTTCTGCACGGTGTCCTCGTGCCCCTTCATCATGTTCTTGAGCTTGTCGAGCATGGACATGGTGTGACCTCCGCATTCGGTGACCAACTACGTCCATGGTCCGCACACGACCCGGAAACGGCATCCCGGCGTCCCGGCCGGTCCCGCTCGCCGGCCCGTGCCGGTGGGCCCGACAGCCCGGCTGACCAGCGGTTTCACCGCGATCAAGGCCGCCGCGGAGTCAGGCGGACTGCCGGACCACCAGCGAGGGCTCGAAGATCACCGAGGTGGCCCCGCGCTCGGGACGCGCGATGTGGTCGAGCAGGATGCGGGTCATCTCGGCGGCCATCTCCTCCACCGGCTGGCGGACGGTGGTCAGCAGCGGCCGCCCGGCGGTGGCCGCGCTGCTGTCGTCGAAGCCGACCACCGCGACGTCCTCCGGGACCCGCCGCCCGTGGTCGCGCAGCACCGCCAGCGCGCCCTGGGCCATCAGGTCGTTGGCGGCGAAAACGCCGTCCGTGTCCGGGTGCTCGATCAGCAGCCGGGTGATCGCGCGCTCACCGCCGGCCTGGGTGAAGTCCGCCTCGGCGTGCGGCAGGTAGGGCAGGCCGTGGCGGGCCATCGCGTCGTGGAAGCCGGCCAGCCGGTCCCGGGCGGCCCGGACACCGGAGGGGCCCGCGATGGTCACCACCCGGCGGCAGCCACGGGCGTGCAGGTGGTCGGCGGCCAGCCGCCCGCCGTCGCGGTTGGCCAGGTCGACGCAGCTGATCGGCAGCGGGCGGTCGGGGCGACCGAACAGCACCGCGGGGACGCCGGCCTCCAGCAGCAGGGCGGGCATCGGGTCGTCGGCGTGGGTGGAGACCACCATCGCGCCGTCCGCGTTGCCCTGCCGCAGGTAGGCGAGGGCCTGCTCGCGCGCCTCGGGGGCGTCGGCCAGCATCAGTACGGGGTGCAGGCCCTGCGGCCGCAGGGCGGTGAAGACCCCGCTGACCACCCGGCCGAAGAAGGGGTCGGTGAAGACCTCGCCGCCGGCCGGCCCGTCCGCCTCGGCGCCCGAGCCGGAGACCACCAGCGCGAGGGACCCGGCGCGCCGGGTGACCAGGGATCGGGCGGCGCCGTTGGGGACGTAGCCGGTGCTGGCGATGGCCAGCCGGACGCTCTCCTGGATCGCGGGGTCGACGTTGCGGATGCCGTTGATGACCCGGGAGACGGTGGCCCGGGAGACGCCCGCGACCCGGGCCACGTCCTCCAGAGTCGTGGAGCGGTTGACGGCGGACCGGAGGACTTCGCTCATGGTGTCTTTATAGCATCTGGGAGAGCGCTCTATCCATCAAAGCCACAGCTCGGAGCAGCTCCCGGAACCGCCCCCGGGCCAGGCCGCAGACGCCCGGAGGCGATCCGGGCCCCGGAAGGCCCCCTCGGAGCGCCGTCGGACCCCTCCGGGAAACGTTTCCCGTCACGGCGCGTGCTCCTTCCAGCAGATCATCACCGTGGTCGCGACCGTCACCGAGACGTTCGACCGAGACCGCGGCGGCCTGCCGAAACGCTCCGGCAGCCGGTGCACGTCGACCGTCAGCACCGAGCCGTCCCGGAGGACCACCGTCGAGCCGTCCGCCCGGGTGTAGGCCGCGTCGCCGAGGCCCGTCACCGGCGTCACCGGGCCGGCGCTGCCGCGCAGGCCTTCGAAGTGCGCGGCGGCGGTGGCCCGGTCGGCCAGCTCCTTCACCGTGATCAGCAGCGTGCCCTCGGCGTACGCGTAGGTGCAGGTGTACAGGTGCTGGGCCCAGGTGCCGGCGGGCGGGGTGGCCGGATCGGTGCCGAAGGCGCCGGACAGCTGCGTCGGCACGCTGCCGGCGCAGACCATCAGGGAGGCGGGCGAGGGGCCGAGGTCCGCCGCGGCGGAGGTCCGCGCCCCCGGCGGGGCGGCGGCCGGGCCCGGCGCGGGCGGTGCGGCGCAGGCCGCGGCGGCCAGGGCCAGCAGGAGAGCGGCGACGGTCCGTGCCGGCGGGCGGCTGGGGCGGGTGGTCATGCGGTCCTCCGCGGCGGGGACGACGGGCCAGGGGTGGCGGGGCCGGTGGGGGTGGCGGGCCGGGGAAGGGCGGCCGGCCCGGGGGCGGCCGGGGGTACGGCCGTGCCCGCGACCGGCCCCGCCGGAGCGGGGACGGCCACGGGCACGGGATCAGGCGATCCGGACCGTCAGGGCAGCAGGTACTGCGCGTTGAGCACCGCGCCCTTGGCGGGCTGGTTCTCGTCGTACCCGCGCGGGTCGCACTGGAGACCACCGACGATGCAGTGGTTCACCATCGCGGCGAGCGTGGGCGCCTCCCAGGCGTTGAAGAAGTCGTAGTGGAAGGAGAATCCCCGTCCACTGGACAGGTGCAGCTGCGACATGTTCGCGGTGTTGACCGGGAAGGCCACCTTGAACTCGATCATCGGCAGCGCCACCGGGTGGGTGGCCGGGCAGACCCCGCCGACCGGGTAGGCCATGTGGCTCTTGTGGTCGGGGGTGTCCAGGTAGAGCCCGTTCCAGCAGCTGGGCGCCTGGTAGCGGACGCCGACCTGGCCGCCGCCGGGGCAGTCGACCGGCAGGTCGATGCTGTGGTAGCTGGTGCCGCACTCCCAGCCCGCGACGTAGCCGGGGTCGGTGGCGAACTGGGTGGCGGTGGCCGACGGGCTGCCGACCACGAAGCGCAGGCCCGGCGGGAACGGCCGCACGCTGGTGTAGTCGTTCACCGAGCTCTTGTAGTAGATGGTCTGCAGGCCGACCGGGTTGACCACGGTCGCCCCGTCGTACATGGAGGGCATCCAGTAGCCGGAGCGGTCTGCGGGGGCCAGGCAGCTGCTGGTGCTCGCGTTCAGCGAGGCCAGGGTCGAGGCGGCGTTGGTGTTGGTGGCCCCCATGAAGGTGTGCAGGTGGGAGGCACCGGCCTGGCCGGGGAAGACGATCGGGTCGTCCGGCAGGTTGTGGGACGCCGTGCAGTTCGCCTGGAACTCGTGGAAGTACGCGTGCGGCGGGTTGGCGGTCGACGGGGTGACCCCGGTGACCTGCGGGTTGGCCGGCACGTAGCCGTTGGTCGGGACGGTCACCTGGCCGTACACCTTGAACTCCAGCAGCGAGTACCCGTACTGGGTGCCGCGGGCGGTGGCGTAGAGCCGGATGTAGCGGCCGCTGCCGGTGACGGCGAGGTTCTGCACCCCGCCGGTGGCGTTGGCCGTGGAGTAGACCGTCGTCCAGTTGGTGGCGTCCGGGGACACCTGCAGCTGGAAGGCCTTGGCGTAGGCCGCCTCCCAGTCCAGCTCGACCTTGCTGACGGCGGCGGTGCCGCCGAGGTCGATCTGGATCCAGGACGGGTCGGTCCAGGTGCTCGCCCAGCGGGTGTTGAGGTCGTTGTCGACGACCGCCCCGGCGGGGAAGTTCAGGCTCTCGATGGACGAGGCCGTCACCGGGCGGGACGCCGAGATCAGCGGGTCGCCGGCCGCGGCGGCCTGCTGGGCCGTGCCGGAGAGGCCGGTCAGGGCCAGGACGGCGGCGAAGGCCACCGCCAGGGACGTGCGGCGCGGTCGGCCGCGGGACAGGAAGCGGGGTCGCATCGGACCTCCAGGTCGAACGGATGGGGGTGGGGCCCTCGGGGCCGGGAGGAGTGGGGTTCGTCCCGGTCCCGAGGGGGTCTGGATCAGGCGTGCGCCGGGCTGTGGGGCCTAGGCGTAGACGCCGAACTCGTAGAGCGAGTCGCCGTAGGCGGTGCCCCGCTGCGTGATGTTGATCCGGACGTACCGGCCGCTGCCGGTGACGTCGAAGTCGTCGATGCCGCCGGTCCCGGTGGTGGTGGACCAGACCGTCGTCCAGTTGGTGCCGTCGTTGGAGGTCTGGATCTGGTACGCCTTGCCGTAGGCGCCCTCCCAGCCCAGCTGGACGTGCTTGAACGAGGTGACGGCGCCGAGGTCGACCCGGACCCACTGCGGGTCGGCCCACTCGCTGGCCCAACGGGTGCCCCAGTTGCCGTCGGTGGCGTTGGAGGCGGGGTACGGCGCGCCGTTGCCGACCGCCTGGAAGCTGGAGGCGGTGGTCGGCTTGTTCAGCGCCACGTTCGTCCCGTTGACCGTCGGGGCCACCACGCGGAAGGACTTGGTCTCGATGCCCACGTTGCCGTGGCCGTCGTACGCGTAGACGTAGACCTTGTACACGCCCAGGTTCTTCGGGGCGGTCGCGGTGAACCGGCCGTCGGCGGTCTGGACGAACTTGACCTGGTCGAACCCGGTGCCGCCGCCCGCGTACTTGGCGCAGTAGAGCAGCTGGTAGCGGATCAGGTCGCCGTCGGGGTCGGTGGTGGTGGTGCTGATGGTGAACGTGCCGCCGGCCGGGACGGTCGCGGTGTTGCTCAGCGTCATGTCGGAGATCACCGGGGGCGTGTTGGTGCCCACGTTGCCGTTGTAGTCCTTGGCCACCGAGTAGAAGCTGAGGCGCTTCCAGCCGGCGGGCACGGTGTTGTACCAGACGCCGCCGAAGTCGTTCTCGGTGCCGTAGTGGAAGACCGTGGCGCCGAGCGCGACGCCCTGGTGGCCGGTGATGCAGGCCCAGTTGGACAGGTAGGCGTCACGCTTCTTGATGTCCGAGGGCTCGGTGGGCACGCCGTTGGCGTCGTTCGGGACCTCCCACTCGCCGTCCTCGCCGGACTCGGTGATGATGTACGGCTTGGTGTAGCCGCCGGCGATCCAGTCGGCCTTGACGTTGCAGACCGAACCGTAGGAGTTGACGGCCAGCAGGTCCAGGCTCGGGGTCCAGTCCTTGTAGTACTTCCACGCAGCGGTGTAGGCGTCGGTGGAGGTCACCGGGTGGTTGGTGTCGATGGCGTGGATCGCCTGGGTGACCCGCTCCACGTACTTGGCGTACGCGACCCGCTGCTGCTCGACCGTGGTGCCGTTGTAGGTGTGGTCCTGGGTGGTGAGGATGACCTCGTTGCCGACGTCCCACATCAGCACGCCGGGGTGGTTCTTGTAGGTGGTCACCCACTGCTTGATCTGGTCGAGCGTGCTGTCCATGTACGCGGTGTCGTTGACGTAGTCCGCGCCCTGGTTCAGCCAGAACCCGTTGACGACCTTGATCCCGTGCGCGGCGGCGGTGTCCAGCAGCGGCTTGCTGCCGGCGTCGGTGCCCCAGGTGCGCAGGGTGTTGACGCCCATCGCCTTGAGCTCACGCACGTGCGCGTCGATGGTGGTGTTGGCCGGGCCCCAGGTGATGCCCTTGACCTGGTACGGCGCGCCGTTCACGGTGAGCGCCCAGTTGCCCTGTCCGCCGGTCACCTTGACGGTGGACCCGCCGGCCGGGACGGCCGGGTCGGTCAGCGGCGCCGGGGCGTTGCCGGTGGTGGTGGAGACCGTCACCTTGTCGATGCTCAGCACGCCGCCGGACGTGGTGTTCGCGGTCGGCGAGGTGCAGTTGCAGTTCCCGTTCGGGAACCCGCCGCCGATGCCGAGGTTGAACACCAGGTAGAAGCCGTGGTGCACGGCCGCGTCCCAGGTGGCGACGCCGACCTGGGACTCGCTGACCTGCCAGACCTGACGGCCGTCGAGGTACCAGCGGATCTGCTCGTCCGAGGTGGTGCGGTCCAGGATCTGCGAGTACGTGTGGTAGTCGCTCTGGCAGCCGGTGCAGCTGGCCAGCCCGCTGGTCATGCCGTTGTACTCGTTGCAGTTGCCGCCGGGGGCGGTGCCGCAGTGCAGGGTGGTGGAGAGCTGGCTGCGGCCGTTGACGTTCTCCAGGATGTCCGACTCGCCGGCGCCCGGCCAGACGGTGAAGTTGCCGCGGTTGCCGGCGCCCATCGCGCGGAACGAGGGCCAGTAGCCGGTGCCGTCGGCGACGTTCGGCTGCTTGACGGTCGCGGAGATCTGGAGCTGGCCGCCGGCCGGGGCGGCGAAGTCGGAGCGCTGGCTCTCGACCCGGCCCGACGTCCACGCGTCGCCGTTCCTCAGCGCGGTGAGGTTGAGCGCGCCGTTGCCGTTGAGCGAGACGTTGGCGGGCGCGTTGGTGTTCGTCTGCACCTCGCTGGTGCCCCAGTTGGCCGGGCCGCCCGGGTAGGAGGTGCCGGTCTGGGTGATCCAGTTCGCGGCGGACGGCGCGGCGCCGGCGTTGCCCGTGAAGTCCTCGTTGAACACGGTGGTCCAGTTGCCCGGCGGCGGGGTCACCGGCGGGGTGGTGGGCGGCGTGGTCGGCGGGGTGGTCGGCGGGGTGGTGGGCGGCGGCGTGGTCGGGTCACCGCCGGTGCGGACCTGCAGCTCCCAGAGCGAGTAGCCGTAGCCGGTGGCGCGGGCGGTGCCGTTCATCCGCACGTAGCGGGCGGTGCCGGAGACGGCGAGCGTCTCGGTGCCGCCGGCGCCGGTGGTGGTGGAGTACGCGGTGCTCCAGTTCGTCCCGTCGGTGGAGAGCTGGATCTGGTACGCCTTGCCGTACGCGGACTCCCAGAACAGCCCGACCTGGCAGACCGGCTGGGCCGAGCCGAGGTCGACCTGGATCCACTGCGGGTCGGTGTTGGCGCTCGACCAGCGGGTGCCGGTGTTGCCGTCCACGGCGTTGGCGGCCGTGGTGCCGTAGTTCTCCTCGCTGGAGGCGGTGGCCGGGCGGCCCTGCGCGGCGTTGGCGGTGCCGCAGCCGGTGGCGGCGGCGGTGCCGAAGACCTGGAACTCCCAGAGCGAGTAGCCGTACCCGGTGGCGCGGGCGGTGCCGTTCATCCGCACGTAGCGGGCGGTGCCGGAGACCGCGAGGGTCTCGACTCCGCCGGCGCCGGTGGTGGTGGAGTACGCGGTGGTCCAGTTCGTGCCGTCGTTGGAGAGCTGGATCTGGTACGCCTTGCCGTACGCGGACTCCCAGTTCAGCACGACCTGGCCGATCGCGGCCGGGCTGCCGAGGTCGACCTGGATCCACTGCGGGTCGGTGTTGGCGCTCGACCACCGGGTGCCGGTGTTGCCGTCCACGGCGTTGGTGGCGGGCGTGCCGTAGTTCTCCTCCGAGGAAGCCGTCACCGGCTTGCCCTGGGACAGCAGAACGGGCGCGGCCTGGGCGCGGCTCGTGGGCACGAACAGCATCAGGGCCGCGACCAAGGCTGCCGCGACGGTCGCGGCCAGCACTCGCCACCCGGGTGACGAGCGTTCGGGGCCGGCGGCTGTCCGGACGGGTGGTGCGAGCATGAGGGACTCTCCTGACGAGACGGTGGGGGGAGGACCGGAAACACCGGCCTTCGGCCGCAGCCGGTCCGGGAGGGGTGGTCGGACGGCTGGGCCGGGTCGGGCTCCCATCGCTGGGAGAGCGCTCTCGCAGTGGTTGAGATAGTTGCGCCCACGTTTCCGCCGTGTCAAGCCCTCTGCACGCATCGCCGCCGGACCCGGCATCCCGGACAAAAGCGCAGTACCGGAACGGTGTTGAGTGCCACCTCTTGACTTTGCCTGTTCCAGGGGCCAGGCTCCAGGCCCATGGGAGAGCGCTCTCCGCTCTGCTCCACAGGTGCTCCGACCGGCACCTCTCCCGGAGCGGCGCGCTCTCCCTGCCCGCCGCTCAGCCCCTCCTGCTCACCACCCGTCAGGCCCAGCGCCGTCCTCGCAAGGAGTCACCATGCCCACCTTCCGTACCGGTCCGAGAACCCGGCTCCTCGGCGCGGCAGCCGCGCTCACCGCCCTGCTGGCCGTGACCGGCTGTTCCAGCAGCGGCGGGAGCCAGGCGCAGGACGACCCCAACGAGAAGATCACCCTGACCGTGAACCTCTTCTCCGACTTCGGGTACGCGGACCTCTACAAGCAGTACGAGCAGCAGCACCCCAACATCACCGTCAAGGAGAACCGCGCCGACATGGGCGCGCACCACCAGAACCTGCAGGCCCACCTGCTGGCCGGCTCCGGCACCGCCGACGTCGAGGCGATCGAGATCGGCCAGGTCGCCGGGTTCCAGGCGCAGGCGGCCAAGTTCGTCAACTTCCTGGAGAACGGCGTCGACGCCGCCCAGTGGGTGCCCTCCAAGACCGCGCCCGCCTCCAGCGCCGACGGCAAGGTGCTCTTCGGTCTCGGCACCGACATGGGCGGCATGGCGCTGTGCTACCGCAGCGACCTGTTCAAGGCCGCCGGCCTGCCCACCGACCGGGACCAGGTCTCCGCGCTGCTCACCGACTGGAAGGCCTACGCCGCCACCGGGAAGAAGTTCCTGGCCGACAGCCCCAACAAGGACGTCCGCTGGTTCGACAGCGGCGGCAACCTGTTCAGCGCCGTCATCGCCCAGGCCCCGACCGGCTTCTACGACGCGGCCGGCAAGCCGGTGGTGAACGAGAACCCGGCCGTGCGGCAGGCGTTCGACCTGGTGGCCGGCGCGATCAAGGACGGCGAGTCGGCCGGCATCCAGGCCTTCACCCCCGCCTGGGACACCGGGTTCCAGAAGAGCCAGTTCGCCACCGTCGCCTGCCCCGCCTGGATGAGCTACCAGTTCAAGGCCAACCCGCCCACCGACGGCGGCACCTGGGACATGGCCCGGATCCCCGGCGGCGGCGGCAACTGGGGCGGCTCGTACCTCTCCGTGCCCAGGTCCGGCAAGCACACCAAGGCCGCCACCGAGCTCGCCAAGTGGCTCACCGCACCCGAGCAGGAGGCCAAGCTCTTCACCGAGAAGGGCTACTTCCCGTCCGACCAGGCGCTCTGGAGCCAGCCCGACATCGCCGACCACACCGACCCGCTGTTCAACAACGCGCCCACCGGAAAGATCTTCTCCCAGTCCGCCAAGGACCTGAAGCCGCAGCCGCTCGGCGCGCACGGCGCCGAGATCGGCACCGCCCTCGGCAACGCCCTCACCTCGATCGAGCAGGGCAAGACCGACGCCGACGGGGCCTGGAAGAAGGCCCTCGCGGACGTCGGCAACATCGTCGGCTGACCACCCGCCGCGAACGGCGCCACCTCACACCCCGAGACCCGCGGTACCGGCGTGGATCTGACACCACGCCGGTACCGCGCCACCCTCCAAGGAGCACACCCAGATGGCTGCGTCCGTCTCCGCCGGCCGGCCCGCCCGGGCCGCGCGCGCACCCGTGGCGGCCCACCGTCGGCACCGGCTCGACCGCACCCTCTCGCCGTACCTCTACATCGCGCCGTTCTTCCTGGTGTTCGCCGGCTTCGGGCTCTTCCCGATGCTCTACACCGGGTACGTGTCGATGACCAACTGGCGGGTCGACGTCCCCGGCAGCCAGGGGCAGTGGGTCGGGCTGGAGAACTACCGCAAGCTGCTGGACGACCCGTTCTTCCTCAACGCGCTGAAGAACACCGTCGGCATCGGCGTGCTCTCCACCGTTCCGCAGCTGCTGCTCGCGCTCGTCCTGGCGCACCTGCTGAACTACCGGATGCGCGGGCGGACGCTGTTCCGGCTCGGCGTCCTGCTGCCCAACGTCACCTCGGTCGCCGCCGTCACCCTGATCTTCGTCCAGCTCTTCGGCCGTGACTACGGGTTGATCAACTGGACGCTCGGCCTGTTCGGCGTCGAGCACATCGACTGGCAGGCCGGCACGCTCTCCTCCTGGACGGCCATCTCCGCCATCGTCACCTGGCGCTGGACGGGCTACAACGCCCTGATCTTCCTGGCCGCGATGCAGGCCGTGCCGTTCGAGCTGTACGAGGCCGCCGCCATCGACGGGGCGAGCCGCTGGCGGCAGTTCCGCTCGATCACCGTCCCGATGCTCCGCCCGACGATCCTGTTCTCGGTGATCGTCTCCACCATCGGCGCCCTCCAGCTGTTCGGCGAGCCGATGCTCTTCGGCCAGCAGCAGGACCCGACCACCGGCGGCTCCCAGCACCAGTTCCAGACCCTCGCGCTGTACTCCTACAACCAGTTCTGGGGCCGCTTCAAGTACGGCTACGGCGCGGCCGTCTCGTGGGCGATGTTCCTGCTGATCGTCGTGATCGTCGCCGCCAACCTGATCGCCGCCCGCCGGATGAAGGGGCTGGACGCCTGATGAGCCGCAACCGCCAACTCTCCGCGGGCCGGGGCGTGTACGCCTTCCTCGGCGCCGCCGTGCTGCTCTCGGTGTTCCCGCTCTACTGGACGCTGGTCGCCGCCTCGCGCAACAACACCGACATCCACAGCGTGCCGCCGATCCTGCTGCCGGGCGCCAACCTGCTGCACAACATCGGCCAGGCGTTCAGCCGGACCGACATGGGGCTGGCCCTGCTGAACTCGCTGATCGTCTCCTCGCTGGTCACCGCGAGCGTGGTGCTCACCTCGACCTTCGGCGGCTTCGCCTTCGCCAAACTGCCGTTCCGCGGCAGCAGGCCGCTGCTGGCCACCGTGGTGGCGACCATGATGGTGCCGACCCAGCTGGGCATCATCCCGCTCTACATCATGATGGCCAACTGGTTCCACTGGGCGGACCACCTGCAGGCCCTGATCGTGCCGGCCGCCGCCAACGCCTTCGGCCTGTTCTTCATGCGCCAGTACCTGGTCACCTCGCTGCCGGACGAACTCCTGGACGCCGGACGGATCGACGGCTGCACCACCCGCGGCCTGGTCCGGCACATCGTGCTGCCGACCGCCCGCCCGGCGATGAGCGTGCTCGGCATGCTCACCTTCATGGCCACCTGGAACGACTTCTACTGGCCCAAGGTCGTGATGACCCAGCAGAACCCCACCATCCAGCTCACCCTCTCCGAACTGGCCAGCGGCTACATCAAGGACTACTCCCTCGTCCTCACCGGCGCCCTCGTCGCCAGCCTCCCCGTCATCGCGGTCTTCCTGCTGATGGGGCGCCAGATCATCGACGGAATCATGCAGGGAGCGACAAAGGGATGACCGACATCCGTACCTCCGCCGACACCGCCCCGGCCACCGCCGTCCCCGGCCCGGGGCCGGCCGCCCTGGAGCCGGGCCCGGGCCCGGAGCCGGGCGTGGAGCCGGGCGTGGAGCTGGACCTGGACCGCAAGGCCGCGCTGGTCTCCGGTGGCGGGGTCTTCCGCACCAGCGCCGAGCCCGCCCTGGGCCTGCGGCCGATCATCACCTCCGACGGGCCGGTCGGCGTCCGCGGCGAGCGCTGGGACGAGTCGGACACCGCGCTCGCGCTGCCCTCCGTCACCGCGATGGCCGCCGGCTGGGACGAGGACCTCGTCCGCGAACTGGGCGCCCTGCTGGCCGCCGAGGCCCGCCGCAAGGGCGTCGACATGCTGCTCGCCCCCACCCTCAACCTGCACCGCTCCCCGCTCGCCGGGCGGCACTTCGAGTGCTTCTCCGAGGACCCGCTGCTCACCGGCCGGATCGGCGCCGCCTACATCGAGGGCGTGCAGAGCGGCGGGGTGGCGGCCACCGCCAAGCACTACGTCGCCAACGACTCGGAGACCGAACGGCTCACCCTGGACGCCCGGGTGGACGAGCGGACCCTGCGAGAGGTCTACCTCGCGCCCTTCGAGGCCGCCGTCCGGGCCGGGGTGTGGGCCGTGATGTCCGCCTACAACCGGGTCAACGGCGAGGCGATGAGCGAGAGTTCACTGCTCACCGAGCCGCTGAAGGGCGAGTGGGGCTTCGACGGCCTGGTGGTCTCCGACTGGGGCGCGGTCCGCAACACCGTCCCCTCCGGCTCCGCCGCCGTCGACCTCGCCATGCCCGGCCCGAACGAGCACTGGGCGGCCGCGCTGGCCGAGGCCGTCCGGTCCGGCCTGGTCAGCGAGGCCGCCCTGGACGACAAGGTCCGCCGGCTGGTCCGGCTGGCCGGCCGGGTCGGCGCGCTCGGCCCGCCGGACACGGAACGGGCCACGGACCCGGCGTCGGCACCGGCCGCGGCCCCGACCCCGGCCGACGAGGAGACCCGCGGACTGCTCCGCCGGGCGGCGGCCGCCGCCGCGGTGCTGCTGCACAACCGCGGCGCCGTCCTGCCGCTGGACGCCAAGGCGCTGCGCCGGGTGGCCGTGATCGGCCCGAACGCCGCCACCGCCCGGGTGCAGGGCGGCGGCAGCGCCTCGGTCTTCCCCGCCTCGGTGGTCTCCCCGCTGGAGGGCATCCGGGCCGCGCTGCCGGACGCGGTCCTGGTCGAGCACGCCGCCGGGGTACGGACGGCGCTGCGGCCGACCCCGCTGGAGCGGGCCGACTGCCGGCACCCGGAGACCGCCGAACCCGGCCTGCTGGCCCGCTACCTGGACGCCGACGGCCGGGAGCTGCACCGCGAGCACCGGCCGAGCGGCCGGGTGCTGGAGCCCTCGGAGGGCGCCGGCCTCGACTCCTTCGGGGCGGTCGAGGTCAGCACGGTGTTCCGGGCGCCCGCCGCCGGCCGCTGGCGGATCGGCGTGGTCGGCCTCGGCCGGATCGTCCTGGAGGCCGACGGCGCCCTGCTGCTGGACGAGTACGTGCCGGCGGAGTCCGACGACCCGACCTACCTGCACGTGTCGCCCTCCTTCCGGCAGGTCGAACTGGAGCTGGCGGCCGGCCAGGAGGTGACCCTGCTGGCCCGGCGGACCGCCGAGCCCGAGCACGGCCGGGTGCTGGTGCTGGCCGCCGACCCGCCGGTGGCCGCCGAGGCCGCCGAGCTGGCGGCCGCGGTCGAACTCGCCCGGGGGGCCGACGCCGTGGTGGTCGTGGTGGGCACCACCGACGAGCACGAGAGCGAGGGGTTCGACCGCACCACCCTCCGGCTGCCGGGCGGCCAGGACGCCCTGGTCTCGGCGGTGGCGGCGGCCAACCCGGCCACCGTGGTGGTGGTCAACACGGGCGGCCCGGTGCTGCTGCCCTGGCGCGAGGAGGTGGCGGCGGTGCTGCTCGGCTGGTTCCCCGGCCAGGAGGGCGGCGACGGCCTGGCCGACGTGCTGTTCGGCCGGGCCGAGCCCGGCGGCCGGCTGCCCACCAGCTGGCCGGCCGAGGAGCGGGACGCCCCGGTGCTCGACACCACCCCGCAGGGCGGCGTGCTCGCCTACACGGAGGGGCTGCACATCGGCTACCGGGGCTGGCTGCGGGCGGGCGGGCGCCCGGCGTACTGGTTCGGGCACGGGCTCGGCTACGGCGCCTGGGAGTACCTGGGCCTGGCGGCGCCCGGATCGGTGGCGCAGGGGGCCGGGTTCACCGTCCGGGTCGCGCTGCGCAACGCCGGGACCCGCAGCTCGCGCGAGGTGGTGCAGGTCTACCTGGCGCGGCCCGGCAGCGGGGTGGAGCGGCCGGTGCGCTGGCTGGCCGGCTTCGCCGCGGTCCGGGCCGAGCCCGGGCAGCGGGTCGAGGTGGACGTGCCGGTGGAGGCCCGGGCCCTGCAGCACTGGTCGGTGCCGGACGGGCGCTGGCTCGGCGAGCCGGGCGGGTTCACCGTGCTGGCCGGGCCGTCCAGCGGCGAGCTGCCGTTGACGGCCGCGGTGCGGCTGACCGGGGCGGACGGCCGCCGGGCCGCGTCCAGGCCTTAGCTCCCGCCCGGCGTGGCGCCGGGCGGGCGGGCCCTGGTCCGGGTGGGCACGGGGCCGAACAAGGGCGGGCGGGACCGGGGCGGGCATGGGGGCCCGCCCCGGTCCCGCCCGCCCCTCGCCGTGCCCCGGCCGGTGGCGGTGCGGGCCCGGCGCCGTCCCGTCGTTCCCGGCCCGCCGGTCGGTCCCGGGCCTGGGCCGCCGCGCGCTCGACCAGCTCCCGGTCCGGGCGCACCCCGGTGTAGCGGACGAACTGCTCCAGCCCCTGCCGCACCAGCACCTCGTGCCCGCTGATCACCTGCCGGCCGAGCGCGCGGGCCCGCTCGACCAGCGGCGTCTCCACCGGCAGGGCGACCACGTCGAAGACGGTCGTCGCGGCCTCGACCGTGGCGGGCTCGAAGGAGAGCTCGTCCGCCTCCGGACCGCCGCGCATGCCGATCGGTGTCACGTTGACGATCAGATCGGCCCGCAGGCCGCCCACGCCGGAGCGCCAGGACCAGCCCTGCGAGTCGGCCAGCGCGCGGCCGGCCGCCTCGTTGCGGGCGACCACCGTGCCGGAGCGGTACCCGGCGTCACCGAGCGCGGCGGCCACGGCCTTGGCCATGCCGCCGCTGCCGCGGAGCGCCACGGTGGCGTCCAGGGGCACCCCGTGGAGCTCCAGCAACTGGGCGACGGCGAGGTAGTCGGTGTTGCACGCGCGCAGGACGCCGTCGTCGTTGACGATCGTGTTGACCGAGCGGACGGCCGCCGCCGACGGGTCCCGCTCGTCGACCAGCGCGATCACGTCCTCCTTGAACGGCATGGAGATCGCGCAGCCCCGGATGCCCAGCGCCCGGACCCCGCCGACGGCTGCCGGAAGGTCGGTGGTGGTGAACGCCTTGTACAGGTAGTCCAGGCCGAGTTCCTGGAAGAGGAAGTTGTGGAACCTGGTGCCGAAGTTGCCCGGCCGCGCGGCCAGCGACATGCAGAGCAGGTGTCCTTGCTGATCCGGGTGGTCATGGTCGGTCGTCCTCTTCCCGTCGTGCCGGCGTGCCGGATGCCGCCGGCCGCGCCCCCACCCTGCCCGATCGCACCGGGCGGTGCCGGCACCTCCCCCGACCCCGCGCCGGCCGCACGGGCCGGCGCGAGCCGTTCACCGCTGCCGCTGGGTCCACGGCAGGACGAACCAGAGGCCCGCGAACATCAGCACGGTCAGCGCGGTGATCACGGCGGCCGGTACCGACCCGAGCACCACGTCCGTGATCAGCAGCACGGCGCCGCTGAGCGCCAGCGCCAGGAAGAACAGGCCCGCCTCGGCCAGCCGGGAGGAGAGCGCGACGATCCGGCGCTTGGCCCCCCGGTGGAACAGCCCCCGGTGCAGCGCCACCGGCGTGGCCAGCACCGCCGAGGCCACCACGGTGAGCAGCAGGGTGGTGACGTAGACGCCGGTCTGGAAGTCGTCCAGCTGCGGGAACCGGCTGGTGAAGGCCAGACCCAGCAGGAAGGCGAAGACGATCTGCACGCCGGTCTGGACGACCCGGAGTTCCTGGAGCAGTTCGACCAGGTTGCGGTCGGCCCGCTCGTCGGGCGTCTCGTGACGCTCGACGTCCGGGCCCCGGTCCGGTTCCGGTGCCGTCGACACCTGACCGAGCCTACCGGCCGGCCGCCGCGCGGACCGGGAGCGACAGCAGGACCGGCAGCATCCGCAGCGCGTACGCGGCGTAGCCCCGGGCCGACGGGTGCACGCCGTCGGGGCCGAGCAGTTCGGCGGGCCGGGCCCGGAACCCGTCCACCGAGGAGGGCGCGATCAGCGCGCCGGCCCGCACGGCCGCCCTGGTCTGCAGCCGGGCCAGTCGGCGGGCCCGGCGGGAGGCGACGAGCCGGACCGGCGCGCGGAAGCCGGGCGCGCCGCCCGGGTCGGCGCAGGGGACGACGACCACCTCCCAGCCGGCCGTGCCCAGCCCGTCGAGCACCCGGGCGAAGCTGCGGGCCGCCCCGCCGACCGGCCCCGGCAGCATGGTGTCGTTGCTGCCGACGATGATCACCGCGACACCGGGCCGCAGGGTGCCCGCCCGCGCGACCTGCCGGTGCAGGGTGCGGGTGGTGGCGCCGGCGCGGGCGAGGACGCGCAGGTTCACCGGGCGTCCGCTGCCGTCCGCCAGCCCCTGGGCCAGCCGGGCTCCCAGGGTCTCCTCCTTGCGGCCGGCTCCGACGCTGCGGGCCAGCGAGTCGCCGAGCATCAGCAGGGTCAGCGGGGCGCCGCCGTCCGGGCCGTACCGGCCGTCGGCGACCGGCGCGGCCCAGGTCGACGGGGGGTTCGTCATCAGGACGGAGGTGTAGAGGCGGGCGCCGAGCAGGTGCAGCCGCCGGCGGCCCCGCCTCAGCGGGCCGGCGGGCCGCCGCGGTCCGCGGCCGGGTGCCGGGATACGGGGTGCGCGCCCGTCCGTCGGGGTGGTGCGGGGTACGACGGGCACCTGGCCGGCCTGCGGCCGGTCGTCGACGGGCCGGCGGGCGTCGTCGCGATCCGCGGTGATCTTCACGGGAGGTGATCGTGGCGCACGGTCCGCACACGGCGCAAACGCCGCCACCCCAATGGCCCAACCCCCGGTCCGGCCCGGGTCGGCGGGCGGGACCGGGGGTCGGGCCGGTCTGGGGGGCGGGGGTCGGACGGGGCCCGGCGCCGTCACTCGCCGGGCCGCCGGATCGGGTCAGGGTGTCAGGTCGGGTCAGGTCAGCGCGCGGTCGAGCGGCCCAGGTAGGTCAGCACACCCGGGTCGGGCACCGGCAGGACGTGGAAGCCGGTGCGGTCGTAGAAGGCCCGGGCGCCGGTGTTGGCGCTCACCATCCCGAGGTGCACCCGCTCCGCGCCGGCCCTGTGCAGGGCGTCGAGCAGGCGCTCGATCAGCAGGCGGCCGAAGCCGCGCCCCTGGAACTCCGGCAGCAGGTCGATGTGCAGGTGGGCGGGGTAGTCGGCCAGCTCGGGCAGGATCATCCGCTCGGGGGTGTGCAGCAGCAGGGCCATCAGCTCGTCGCCGTCGGCCGGCTCCCCCGCCGGCGGCGGGTACAGGTGGCCGACCCGGGGCAGCCAGCGCTCGCGGAACCCGGTGACGAAGCGGGCGGTGTCGGAGGTGCCGAGCACGTACCCGACGGCGGTGCCCCGGCCGTCGTCCAGGACGAACGCGAGGCCGGGTTCGAGTTCCAGGTACGGCCCGGCGAAGTTGTCCGGCAGCACCCGCTCGTTCCTGTACAGGCCGGTGGCGTCGCCGCCGGCCTCGGCGGTGCGGACGCAGATGTCGTACACCGCCTCGCGGTCGGCGGGGCGGTACGGGCGGACCGTCGGTCGCGGGTTCTCCATCGGATGTCCTCTCCTTCGAGGCCTGCTGCTTCGGCGGCGCCCGCCGCTCCGGCCGCCCTGCACCGGACGGGGCCGGGGCCGGGCGGACGACCGGACAGCCGGTCAGGCGGACAGGCGGACGACCGGACAGCCGGCCGGTGAGTCGAAGATCCGAACGGTCGAAGGGGGCCCGCCGTGCCCGGCGGTGAAGGGCCGGGCACGGCAGACCCTCGGCTGTCGTGCCCGGCCCCGCGGCGGGAGCGGTGTCCCCTTCGCCCCCGCCGCCTTCCCGGCGACGGCCCGTGTCAGGACGGGCTGTCCACCTGGGGGATCGAGTTGCTCCGCACGGTCCGCGCGTACCAGCGGGCGCTGGCCTTGGGGATCCGGAGCTGGGTGGCGTAGTCGACGTACACGGCGCCGAAGCGGCGGCTGTAGCCGTACGACCATTCGAAGTTGTCGAGCAGGGACCACAGGAAGTAGCCCCGGACGTCGGCGCCGTCCGCGATGGCCCGGTGCACGGCCGCCAGGTGGCGGTGGACGTAGTCGATCCGGCGCGGGTCGAGCACCTCGCCCTCGGCGTTGACGGTGTCCTCGAAGGCGGCGCCGTTCTCGGTGATCATCAGCGGCAGGCCCGGGTGGCGCCGGGAGACGTCGGTGATCAGGTCGTACAGGCCGCTCGGGTCGATCGCCCAGTTCATGGCGGTGAGTTCGCCGGGCGGCAGGTGGAAGACGACCTGCTCGGAGCCGGGCCACGGCGAGTGGTCGCTGGCGCCGTGGGCGTCGTTCTTCGCGGCCTCGCCCGGGGCCAGCTCCTCGCCCTCGGCCGGGGCCGACACCAGGGTCGGGCTGTAGTAGTTGATGCCGAGGACGTCGATCGGCGCGCCGATCACGGCCTCGTCGCCGGGCTGCACCAGGGTGTCCCAGTCGACCAGGTGGGCGGTGTCGGCCCGCAGGTCGGCCGGGTAACCGCCCTCCAGGATCGGGCCGGTGAAGACCCGGTTGCCGACCGCGTCGATCCGCCGGGCCGCGTCGAGGTCCCCCGCGGAGCCGGTCAGCGCGCGGACCTGGTGCAGGTTGAGGGTGATGGACACCTTGGCGTCGGCCGGCAGTTCGGCGCGCAGGGCGGCCACCGCGCGGCCGTGTGCCAGGTTGAGGTGGTGCGCCGCGCGCAGGGCGTCGGCCGGGTCGGTGCGGCCGGGGGCGTGCACGCCGGAGCCGTAGCCGAGGAACGCGCTGCACCACGGCTCGTTCAGCGTGGTCCAGAACTTGACCTTGTCGCCGAGCGCGCGGGCCGCGAGGGCCGCGTACTCGCCGAAGCGCTCGGCGGTCTCCCGGACCGTCCAGCCGCCGAGGTCCTCCAGGTCCTGCGGGAGGTCCCAGTGGTAGAGGGTGGCGACCGGCTCGATGCCGGCCGCGAGCAGCTCGTCCACCAGGGCACGGTAGAAGTCGAGGCCGCGCTCCACCGCCGGGCCCCGGCCGGTGGGCTGCACCCGGGGCCAGGAGATCGAGAAGCGGTAGGCCTTGAGGCCCAACTCGGCCATCAACGCGACGTCTTCGCGGAACCGGTGGTAGTGGTCGGTGGCCACGTCGCCGGTGTCGCCCTGGTACGTCTTGCCGGGGGTGTGGCTGAAGGTGTCCCAGATCGACGGGGTGCGGCCGTCCTCCGCGGCCGCGCCCTCGATCTGGTAGGCCGCGGTGGCGGAGCCCCAGAGGAAGGTGCTCGGGAAGGTCAACTGCCCTTCCTGGGCGCTTGCTTCGGCCGGACGGTGCGGGGCGGATGAGGACACGGGTGTCATCGGGGGACGCTCCAGATGTGCGAGGAAGAGAGGCAGCGGGGAGGGTGGGCGGGCGGGGCGGCGGCGGAGGAGCCGCCGGCCCCCGCCCGGCCGGGGGTGCCGGGGCTCAGCCCTTGACGGCGCCCTGGGTGATCCCGCCGACGATGTGCTTGCCGAACAGGACGAACACGAGCAGGAGGGGAAGCGTGCCGATCAGCGCGCCGGCCATGATGATCGACCAGTCGGTGGACCATCCGGTGCCGAGCCCGGCGAGGGCGACCTGCACGGTCGGGTTGGAGGAGCCGTTCATCGCGATGATCGGCCACAGGAAGTCGTTCCAGGACTGGACGAAGGTCAGCATACCGAGCACCGCCATCGCCGGGCGGGCGATCGGCACCACGACGTGCCACACCACCCGCAGCGAGTTGGCACCGTCCATCCGGGCGGCCTCCAACAGCTCCGAGGGCAGTGCCTGGACCAGGAACTGGCGCATGAAGAAGACACCGAAGGCGGTCACCAGCGAGGGCAGGATGAGCGCGCTCAGGTGGTTCCCCTGGCCGAGGTTCTTCATCAGGATGAACAGCGGCACCACGCTCAGCTGGGCCGGCACCGCGAGGGTCGCGACGACCAGGCCCATCATCGCGCCCCGGCCGGGGAACTGGAGCTTGGCGAAGGCGAATCCGGCCAGCAGGGAGAAGCTGACGGTGCCGATCGTGACGGACCCGGCGACCAGCGTGGAGTTGAGCAGGGCCACGCCCATGCCCCGCCCGCCGGCGTTGTGCCAGACGTAGGACAGGTTCTTGAACAGGTTGCCGCCCGGGATCATCGGCGGCGGGGTGGAGACCACGGCGTGGGCGTCGGTGGAGGCCGCGACCAGGGTCCAGTACAGCGGGAACAGCGAGGCGAGCGCGACCAGGACCAGGACGGCGTAGGTCAGCGGGCCGGCGTGGTGCTGGCGGCCCGCGCCCTTCCGCACGGAGCGGAGGCGACGCCGTGGCGCCTGGGCCTGGGCGTCCTGGTCCGCGGTGCGGACCGGAGCGGCCGGGTGTACGGCGGTCATGGTTCCTCCTCTCACTGCGACTTGCGCAGGCGGCGGGCGATCAGGGCGTTGACGAGGCCGATCAGCAGGAGCAGCGCGAACATCGTCCAGGCGATGGCGGAGGCGCGGCCGAGCATGCTGTTGCGGAAGCCCTGGTCGTACATGAAGACCCCGAGGGTCTCGTACTGGTGGGCGGTGCCGCCCTGGTGGCCGCTCTGGCCGCCGAACAGGAAGGGCTCGCCGAAGAGTTGGGTGGCCCCGATGGTCGAGACGACGACCGTGAACAGGATCGTCGGCCGCAGCGCGGGGACGGTCACGTGCAGGAACTGCTTCCAGCGGGAGGCGCCGTCCAGGGCCGCGGCCTCGTACAGGTCGCCCGGCACGGCCTGCATCGCGGCGAGGAAGATCAGGGCGTTGTAGCCGGTCCAGCGCCAGGTGACGATCAGCGAGATGGCCAGCTGGGAGGTCCATTCACCGGCCTCCCAGGCCACCGGGTCGACCCCGAACAGGCCCAGGAACCAGTTCGCCATCCCGCTCTCCGGGCTGAAGATCAGCGCGAACACCAGGGTGGCGGCGGCGACCGAGGTCGCGTACGGCGCGAGCAGGGCCGTCCGGAAGAAGGAGCTGGCGCGGAGCTTGTAGTTGAGCAGGTGGGCCAGGCCGATGGCGATCATCAACTGCGGCACCGTGGACAGGATGCCGAGCGTGAAGGTGTTGCCCAGGGCGTTCCAGAAGAAGTGGCTGGGCGGGCCGGTGAAGAGGTCGGTGTAGTTCTTCAGCCCGACCCACTTCGCCTGGTCGACGTTGTAGAGGCTCACCTGGTGCAGCGACAGCCAGCCGGTGTAGAGCAGGGGGAAGAGCCCGAACGCCGCGAAGACCAGGAAGAACGGCGACACGAAGGCGTAGGGCGAGCCCTTGGTGTCCCAGCGGTACAGACGGCTGCGCCAGGCCTGGCGGCGTTCGTCCTTCGGCGGTACGGGGTGGGGTCGGTCTGGCGTCGCGGAGCCTGGGTCGCTCCCGCGGGCGGTGATGGAGGTGGCCACGTGTGGCTTCCTTCCGTGGATTGCTGCCTTCGGCCCACTGGCGAGGGCCAGTGGGATGCCGCCGGGTCTTCGGGGCCTTGGACGGCGGGCCCGGGCCCGGCGGCGACGGCTGCCGGACGGGACGCCGATGGACGTCGGTGGGGCGGGCGGGGCCGCCCGGTGCGCTGACCGGGCGGCCCCTCCGGCCTGCTACTGGATGGTGCTGTCGATCTGCTTGACGGTCTCGTTCCAGGCGTCGCCGGCGCTCTTGCCGTTCTGCTCGACCAGCAGGATGCCGTTGGAGAAGGCGGTCTGCAGGTCACCGGCCTTGGGGCCGGTCTCGGCGGGCTTGATGGCCTTGGCCGCGGTGGAGAAGATCTGGCCGGTCGGCGCGTTCGGGCCGATGTAGGGGTTCTTGAAGTCGGTCACGCCGGGCAGGGCGTAGGCGTTCTGGTTGGACGGGATGTTGCCGACCTTCTGGAAGACCTTGGCCTGCTGCTCCGGGGCGCTCAGCCAGGCCACCAGGTCCTGGGCCGCGGCGACGTGCTTGCCGGAGCTCGGGACGGACAGGAAGGAGCCGCCCCAGTTGCCGGCGGCGGGCGCCTGGGCGACGTTCCACTTGCCGGCGTTGGCCGGGCCGGAGTACTTCTCGATGTTCGCCTGCTGCCAGGACGGGCAGATGGTGGTGGCGAAGGTGGACTGGGTGAACGCGGTCTGCCAGGTCGGGTCGAACTCCTTGAGGCCCTGCGAGCTGCCCGCGGCGTCGGCCTTCATGGCGAGGTCCCAGGCGGTCTTGACGCTCGCCGAGTCCTTGTAGTTGAGCTTGCCGTTCTTGTAGTACTGCTCGGTGCTGCTGGAGACCGTGGCGTTGAACAGGCCGGTGGCGGAGTCCATGAAGAAGGTACCCTTGGCGGCCTTCGCCTGGAACTGCTTGCCGACCTCGACGTACTTGGCCCAGTCGCCGGCCCACAGCGCGCTGACGGCCGCCGGGTCGGAGGGCAGGCCGGCCGCCTGGAAGAGGTCCTGGCGGTAGCAGACCGCCATCGGGCCGACGTCGGTGCCCAGACCGATGGTCTTGCCGCTCGCGGTGGTGGCCTGCTGCCACTTCCACGGCAGGTAGTCGTCCTTCTTGATCCCCGGGGCCTTGGAGAGGTCCTGGAAGGAGCCGCTCAGCGCGTCGGAGGTGGCGAGCGCGATCCGGCCGACCTCCAGGGCCTGGATGTCGTCCAGGCCGCTGCCCGCCGCGAGGTGGGTCTGGACGGCGGTCCAGTAGTCCGCCTCCTGGGTGGTGGTGTTCTCCTTGACGGTGATGTTCGGGTGCAGCGCCGTGTACGCGTCGAACAGGCCCGCCTCCTTGAAGCCGAACGTCCCGAAGTCGCCCACGGTGAGAGTGATCTTCTCGTTCGGGTCGGCGGCCTTGTCGCTGCTCGACCCGCTGCTGGAGCAACCGGTGGCCAGCAGCGCCGTGGCACTCAGCACGGTCGTGACGAGCACGACGGCGCGACGGGAACGGGTGGTGCGGGTGGCACGGGACGTGCGCATGTCCATCTCCTTGGTCCGAGACGCGGCGGTGCGGCTCGGGAATGGGGCGGAAGCGAGTCAGGGAGAGCCGGGAACCGGCCGGGGAAAAGCGACCTTGGGGTGGTGCTGACGTCCGGGATTCGCTCTTTCGATGTGGGAGCGCTCCCATGCGTCTGCCGAAAGGTTGCTTCCCGCCCGGCAGGCGTGTCAAGACATGAAGTCCAAGCCGTTACCGGAGCGTGTCCTGCCGATGTCGCGCCGACCGCCGGGGAACACCTCCCCGGCCGACCGGGCCGGCCGGCCGGAGCCCTACCGTCTCCGCAGGTCACGACGGTGGACGGCGGAGCGGTGGACCCGGCCGGGAGGCTCCGCCCGGTCGGCCGGGGGGCCGCCGCGCCCCGATCGCCGGCCGGGCGCCGGGCGGAGCGCGCACCGTCCGGCCGGCGCCCGGAGGAACGGGACGGGCCGCCGGCCGCCGCCCGTGGGAGGACCATGGAACGGACCACGCCGCCTCCGCCGGGGCACCCGGGCGGCCCCGCCCCGGCACCATCGCGCCCGATCCGGCCGCCCCGCCGGGTCGCGGCCGAGCGGCAGGTGACGCGGGCCCTCGACGCCACCCGCGGGCACCCGCCGCGGCCGGGCGGCGCCGCCCGGCCGCGGGGGCGGAACCGGCGGCCCGTCCCGCGGCCTGCCGTGCGCGACCGGCCTCCGGCGGCGAACTCCGGGGCTCAATTCGGCCATCGGCAGGCCTCGTTGCCCCGCCGGAGCGTCGAATCGTCGAACACTCCTTCAGAGATTTGAACCAGCAGCGCCTTGTCGGCCCGTCAGGCCGCCGCCGGCCCGGTCGCCGGTTCAGAACTTGAAGCCGGTGAGAACTCTTGACGCCTCCCCGGGGACTCTGACTTCATGTGTGGCGGTCCCTGCCCCCACCCGACTCATGCGGGGACCGGCCGCCCCGGTACCTGGGAGCGCTCCCAGGTACCGGGGCCGTCCAACGCACGGCGCAGCCACCGCCCGCCCGCACCTCGCACCGCCCGGACCACCCCCGGACCGGCCCCGATCCGCCCACCGGGCCCGAACGGCCGAGCCCTGCCCCGGCGGGGACGCCCGCCCGGCCACCCGCACCCGCACCGTCCCACCACCGCACCGTCCGCACCGGGGCCCGCGGGGTGCCGGGACGGCCCGCCCGCCCGCACCCACTCACAGGGAGTAACCGTCATGCGCATCGCCCGCACCACGCGAGCGGCACTGGCCGTGGCCGCGACGCTCGCCGCACTCTCCGGCCTCGGCGCCGGACCCGCGGCCGCGGCCGGACCGGCCGCTCCGGCCTCCCGCTCGCTCCCCGCCGGTACGCACTTCTTCATCGACCCGGCGAGCAAGGCCGCCCAGCAGGCCGTCACCGACCTGCGGGCCGGCGACACCGCCGGGGCCGCCGCGATGGCCAAGCTGGCCAGCTGGCCCGTCGCCCGGTGGTTCACCGGCACGGCCGACCCGGCGCAGACCACCCGCGAGATGGCCGAGCTGCAGGCGAAGGCGGCCCTGCTGCGGCAGACGCCGGTGGCGGTGGCCTACAACATCCCCGGCCGCGACTGCTCCCAGTACTCGGCCGGCGGCGCCGCCGACTCGGCCCAGTACGCGGCCTGGGTGGACGCCCTGGCCCAGGGCATCGGCCGACGGCAGACGGTGGTCGTGCTGGAGCCCGACGGCCTCGCCCTCAGCCCCGCCTTCTGCGGCGGCACCGCGCAGCAGCAGGCCGACCGGCTGGCCGAGACGAACGCCGCCGTCGACCGGCTGGAGCGGCAGAGCGGGGCACTGGTCTACCTGGACGGCGGCCACAGCTCCTGGCAGAACGTCGGGACCATGGCGGCGCTGCTCGACGCGAGCGGGGTGGCCCGGGCCCAGGGCTTCTTCCTGAACGTCTCCAACTACCAGCGGGACGCCGACCTCGTCCGGTACGGCACCCTGGTCGCCAAGTGCACCTGGTACCTGGCCAACACCCCCGGCGCCGCCGCCGACGACTGCGCCAACCAGTACTGGCCGCAGGCCGACGCGGACGCCTGGTACGCCGCCCACGTGCCGGCCGACGCCCGGCTGCCGCACTTCGTCGTCGACAGCAGCCGCAACGGCCAGGGACCGTGGACGCCCACCGCCCAGTACCCGGACCCGCAGACCTGGTGCAACCCGCCGGCCCGCGGCCTGGGCACCCGCCCGACCGCGGACACCGGGGTCCCGCTGCTCGACGCCTACCTGTGGATCAAGGTGCCCGGCGAGTCGGACGGCAGCTGCACCCGGGGGACGGCGGGCGGCACGGATCCCGAGTACGGCGGAGTCGACCCCGTGGCCGGCGCCTGGTGGCCCGAGCAGGCGCACAGCCTCGCCGCGCAGGCCTCCCCCGCGCTGCGGTTCAACACCGATCCGTTCGCCCGCAAGGGCTGACCGGGCGGGGCCGGGGGCTCCGGCCGTCCGGGGCGACGCGGCCGCCGCCCCGGACGGCGGCCGCGTCCTGCGGGCCGACCGGGCACCCGGACACCCGGGCACCCGGTCGGCCCGCCCTGGCGCCCGGCCCGCGGCACCTCGGCACCGCAGGACCGCAGGACCGCAGGACCGCAGGACCGCAGGACCGCAGGACCGCAGGACCGCACGTTCATGCCAACGACACGGTTCGGAAACACCGCCGCACCGATCTTGACGCTCCGGAGCCGGTCCCCCACCCTTCAGTGGGAGCGCTCCCATCGGCCGGAGCGGTACCCCGGCCGCGCCCCGTCGCCCGCCACCCCTCCCACCCCCGCCGTTGCCCACCGCCAGCGTCGCCCACCACAGCCGTTCCCCTCCGCCGCTGCCCGGCTCCTCCCCCCTCCGCCCGCGAGAGGCCACCGCACCATGCCGAGAACCACCCCCCGACCGTCCCGCCCCCGACCCCGAAGGGCGGCGGCGCCGCCGCACCGCGCCGGCGCCCGGCGCCTCGCGGCGGCGCTCACGGCCGGGGTGCTGCTGCTCACCGGCTGCGCCTTCGAGGGCTCCCCCACGGGCACGCCGAAAGCGGCGGGCGAGACCTCGGCCGACGCCGGCCAGGGCACGATCACCCTGACGGTCGGCGAGTTCGGCACCTTCGGCTACCACGAGGCGGGCCTGTACCGGGAGTACATGGCCGCCCACCCCGAGATCAACATCCACGCCCAGATCACCCAGGACGGCCAGGCCTACTGGGACGCCCTCACCCCCAAGCTGGCCTCCGGCAGCGGCCTCGCGGACATCCAGGCGGTCGAGGTGGGCTACATCGCCCAGGCCACCAGCACCTACGCCGACCGGTTCACCGACCTGCGCGGCACCCCCGGCGTGGACCCCGCCGCCTGGCTGCCCTGGAAGGTCCAGCAGGGCACCACCGCCGACGGCCGGATGATCGGCCTCGGCACCGACATCGGCCCGATGGCGGTCTGCTACCGCAAGGACCTCTTCAAGAAGGCCGGACTGCCCACCGACCGGGAGGCGGTCGCCGCCCTCTGGAAGGGCGACTGGAACCGCTTCGTGGACGTGGGCCGGCGCTACCAGGCCGCCGCCCCCAAGGGGACGTTCTTCACCGACTCGGTCGGCGGGCTGTTCAACGCCGTCCTGGCCGGCGAGCCGCAGCAGTACTCGGACGCCTCGGGCAAGCTGGACCACCAGTCCAGCCCCGGGGTGAAGAAGGCCTGGGACGTCGCCGTCCGGGCGGCGCAGGGCGGCATGAGCGCCGGGCTCACCCAGTTCCAGGGCGCCTGGAACACCGGGTTCTTCCTGTCCCGGTTCGCCACCGTGGTCTGCCCGTCCTGGATGACCGGCCTGATCAGCAGCCAGTCCGACGACGGCGCGGCCGGCCAGTGGGACATCGCCCAGGCGCCGGTGGCGGGCAACTGGGGCGGCGCCTTCCTGACCGTCCCGGGCGGCGGGGCGCACCCCAAGGAGGCCGCCGCGCTGGCGGCCTGGCTGACCGCGCCCGAGCAGCAGGCCAAGGTCTTCGCCAAGGTCGGCAACCTGCCCTCCACCACGGCGGCGCTGCAACTGCCCGCGGTCCAGCAGGCGAAGCTCGACTTCTTCGGCGAGACGCCGGTCGGCCGGATCTACGCCGCCGCCGCGCAGTTCGTCCGGCCCGCACCGATCGGCAAGGACGACGGCACGGCGAAGACCGTCCTCACCGAGAGCGGGCTGCGGGCGGTCGAGCAGGACGGCACCGATCCGAAGACCGCCTGGAACGACGCCCTCAAGCTGATCAAGCAGAAGACCGGCGGCTGATCCGGTGCGCCGGGCCGCCGCCGCCGGCACCGGCCGGACCGTCCAGCGGCCCCGAACGGCCCGGCGGGCGGTCAGGCCTCGCCCAGCGCCCGCCGGGCCCGGAGGAGGAAGGCGCGCTCGGCCGCGTTCCCGGTGAGGGCGGCCGCCGCCTCGTACGCGGCGGCCGCCTCTGCGGTCCGGCCCAGCCTGCGCAGCAGGTCCGCCCGGACGGCGTGGAAGAGGTGGTAGCCGGCCAGGTCCAGCCCCTCGACCATGGCCAGCGCGGCCTGCGGCCCGTCCACCTCGGCCACCGCGACCGCCCGGTGGAGGGCCGGCACCGGGCCCGGGGACAGCGTCAGCAGCTGGTCGTAGAGCCGCACGATCTGCCGCCAGTCGGTCGCGGCGGCGACGGGCGCGTCGCTGTGCACCGCGTTGATCGCCGCCTGGATCTGGTAGGGGCCCGGCCGGTCGAGCCGCAGGCAGCGCCGCACCAGCGCCTGGCCCTCGGCGATCAGGTCCTGGTCCCAGCGGGCCCGGTCCTGGTCGGCCAGCCGGACGAGGTCGCCCGACGGGGTGGTGCGGGCGGCCCGCCGCGAGTCGGTGAGCAGCATCAGCGCCAGCAGCCCGATGACCTCCGGCTCGTCCGGCATCGACGCGGCCAGCAGCCGGCCGAGCCGGACCGCCTCGGCGCAGAGGTCCGCCCGGACCAGCCGCTCGCCGGAACTCGCCGTGTAGCCCTCGTTGAACACCAGGTAGACCACCGCGAGGACGGGTGGCAGCCGTTCCGCCAGCTCGGCCCCGCCGGGGACGCGGTACGGGATCCCGGCGGCGCGGATCTTGCGTTTGGCCCGGACCAGCCGCTGCGCCATGGTCGGCTCCGGGACCAGGAAGGCGTGCGCGATCTCCGCCGTGCCGAGCCCGCCCAGCAGCCGCAGGGTCAGGGCGACCTGGGCGGCGGGCGCGAGCGCGGGGTGGCAGCAGGTGAAGATCAGGCGCAGCCGGTCGTCGACCGGGTCCTCCCTCGCCGGGCCGTCCCTTCCCCTGCCGTCCTGCGTCCCCCGGTCCTCCGGTCCGCCGCCGTCCGGGGCCGGTCCGCCCGTCGGGCCGAGCCGTACCGCACCGGCCTGGCGCTCCGCCCGGACGGACTCCCGGCGGAGGTCGTCGACCGCCCGGTTGCGGGCCGTGGTGATGATCCAGCCCGCCGGACTCGGCGGCACGCCGTCGGCCGGCCAGCGCTCCACCGCCCTGGTGAAGGCGTGCTGGACCGCCTCCTCGGCGAGGTCGATGTCGCCGAAGCGGCGGACCAGTACGGCCACCGCGCGGCCGTACTCCTGGCGGAAGACCCGCTCGATCTCGGCGACGGCGGCCGGCCCACCGGGACCGGGACGGGTACCGGCAGCGGGACCGGCTCCCGGACGAGGGGCAGGAGCAGCGGGGTCGGGGGCGCCGGGGTCGGGAGCGCCGGGCCGGGGGTGCGGCATCGCGGCGGTCAGCCCTCGGGTCCGTCCTGGAAGGGCCGGACCTCGATCGGCAGGGTGGTCGCCCGGGCCGCGCGGCGGCCCCATTCGAGCGCCGCGTCGAGGTCGGGCGCCCGGATCACCCAGAACCCCCCGAGGTGTTCCTTGCCCTCGGCGTACGGGCCGTCGGTGGTGAGCATCGCGCCGTCCCGGACCCGCACCACGGTGGCGGTGTCGGCGGGGTGCAGCCCGCCGGTGAAGACCCAGGCCCCGGCCGCCCTGATCTCCTGGTTGAGGACGTCGAGGTCGCGCATCACCCGGTCGAGCAGTTCGGGCGCGGGCAGCTCGCCGTCGGGCTGGTAGATGCTGAGCAGGTACTGCTTCACGGCTCCTCCTCCGGTTGCGGCGGCCGGCACCGTGCCGGCCTTCCACCCTCTACACGAACGGCCGGCACGCGGATCGACACCCGTCGGCAAGATTTTCCGCGGCAACCCGGTCGGCCCATCGGCGGCCGGCCGACCGGGCCGGTCCCGCGACCCGCCCCGCGCGCATCCGGCCGTCGACCGGCCGTCCGCCCGCCACCTCCCTGACCGTCCGCCACCCCGCCTCCGGTGCGGGTCCGGCCCCTCCGCTCCCGGCACCCGGCCCGTTCGCTAGCTTGTTCGCTGCACCGGCCGCGGACGAGCCGCCGGGCCCAGCCGGAACCGTACGGAGACCAGCCCTTCCATGGACGCCACGCACGTCACCCCGGGGTCGCAGACACCCGGGGCGCAGCCCGTCACCACCTGCTACCGGCATCCGTCCCGGGAGTCGTACATCAGGTGCACCCGCTGCGAGCGCCACATCTGCCCGGACTGCATGCTGGACGCACCGGTCGGCCACCAGTGCCCGGAGTGCGTGAAGGAGGGCCACCGGAGCATCCGTCAGGCCCGCACGGTGTTCGGCGGGAAGCCGATCGGCACGCCCTTCCTGACGTACGTCCTGATCGCCGTGAACGTGCTGGTCTACGTCCTCGAACTGATCCGTCCGGGTGTCGTCGGCCGGTTCGACAGCCTCGGCCGGGGTGTGGTCGGGCCGGACGGCCTGCGGTACGTCGTCGAGGGCGATCTGCTGCCGCCGGGGTTCCACGAGATCGGGATCGCGCACGGCGAGTGGTACCGGCTGGTCACCTCGGGTTTCCTGCACCTGCCGCCCACCCAGGGGCAGTTCGGCATCCTGCACATCCTGATGAACATGTACTCGCTGTGGCTCTTCGGACGGGTGGTGGAGGAGCAGCTGGGCCGGGTCCGGCTGCTGGCGCTCTATCTGGTGGGCCTGCTCGGCGGGTCGGTCCTGGGGTACCTGATCGCCCCGGACGAGGCGGCGGTCGGCGCGTCCGGCGCGATCTTCGGACTGGTCGGCACGTACTTCCTGATGACCAGGAAGATGCACCACGACCCCCTCGGCGGCGGCCGGCAGCTGGTGGGGGCGATCATCTGGCTGGTCGCCTCGGCCGGCTTCACCTTCTGGCAGGGCCATCTCGGCGGGCTGCTGGCGGGGTTCGCGGCCGGCTCGGTGCTGGTGTTCGCGCCACGCAGGGGCCGGGTGCCGGTCCAGGCGGCCGGGGTGCTGGCCGTCCTCGGGCTGCTGACGGCCCTGGTGTTCGTGCAGACCGCCGATCTCGCCGGGCGCAGCCTCTGGGGCTGACCCCCGCGCATCCCGCAGGCCGCAGGCCCGTGGGCGCCGAGGACCGGACGGCCGGTCCCGCGCCCGCGGGCCTGCTGCCGTTGCGTTCCGGGGTGGAAGCCGGGTCAGCGGGCCGGCCCGCCGGGCGCACCGGGGGCCGAGGTCCAGCCCTGCTCCCGGCGCCGTTCGAAGCCGTCCAGCAGGAGGTCCAGGGCGAACTCGAACTCGAACTGGTCGTCGCAGCCCCGGCCGACCACGGAGTCGTCGTCGTGGGCGGTGGCCCCGGCCAGCTCCGTGACGTACGGGTACCGCTGCGCCAGCTGCTGGAACGCCGCCGCCTGCTCACCGGCCCGCGCGTCCGGCGCGGCGTCCGGCGCGGCGCCGGGCACCGCGCCGGGCGGGGCGTCGAAGACCTCCTGGGTGAAGCCGAGGATGCGGCCGCCCAGGGCGTGCATCACGTGGTGGGTGAGGTCGACCGAGAAGCCCCCGGTCCGGAAGAGGCCGATCACCGCGTCCATGTGGGCCAGCAGGGCCGGGGTGGGGCCGCTCCGGGACCGGATCACCTGGGCGGCCCAGGGGTGGCTGCGCAGCGCCTCCCGGGCCGCCAGGACCCGCCCGCGGACGGCGGCGCGCCAGTCGGCGCCCGGGTCCGGCGGATGGATCCCGCCGACCACCGCGTCGACCATGCCGTCCAGCAGCTCCTCCTTGTTGGCGACGTGCTTGTAGAGCGCCATCGGGACCACGCCCAGCTCCTGGGCGAGCCGGCGCATGCTGAGCGCCTCGATCCCCGTCGCGTCGGCGAGCGCGACCGCCGCGCGCAGCACCCGGTCCCTGCTCAGGGGGGCCCGGCGGGCCGCGTCCGTCTGCTGGGCCATCTGCTGGACTCCCTCGGTTCGACTGCCGGAGCGGTGCACCGGCTTGACGAGTGTACGGCGTACGCCTACCGTGAGTCCCAGGTGTACGCCGTACACCTTTCGAGGGGAGTATCCGGATGAGACCGACCCGACGGACCGCGACGGTCGCGGGTGTCCTGTTCCTTGTCACCGAGGTCACCGCGATCGGCGGCCTCGTGCTGTACGGCCCCGTCCTCAAGGGCGCCGACTACGTGACCGGCTCCGGCGCGGACGGCCGGGTGTTCCTGGGGGCGCTCTTGGAGCTGCTCCTCGCGGCGGCGGTCGTCGGCACCGGGGTCACGCTGTACCCCGTCCTGCGGCGGCAGCACGAGGGGGCCGCGCTCGGCTACGCCTGCGCCCGCCTGCTGGAGGCCGCCGTCATCGTCGTCGGCATCGTGAGCGTCCTGTCCGTGGTGACCCTCCGGCAGGACTTCGCTTCCGGCGCCGCGGGCCCCGACGCCGCGTCGGTGCGCACGGTGGCCCGGGCCCTGGTGGCGGTCCACGACCGGGCCTTCCTCCTCGGCCCCAACTTCGTGCTCGGAGCCAACACCCTGGTGCTCGCCTGCCTGCTGTACCGCTCACGGCTGGTGCCGCGGTTCGTGGCGGTGCTCGGGCTGGTCGGCGGGCCACTGATCTGCGCCTCGGCGACGGCCGTGCTGTTCGGCGTCTACGAGCAGGTCTCGACCGCCGGGTCGCTGGCGGCCCTGCCGGTGTTCGCCTGGGAGGTGACGCTGGCCGTGCGGCTGGTCGCCAAGGGCTTCGACCCCGCCGCCCCCGCCACCTCGGCCGGCCGACCCGTCCCCGTGGCCGCCTGAACGGCCCGGTGACCTGACGGCCGGGTGGGCCCGGCGGCCGGGTGGGCCCGGCGGCCGGGTGGGCCCGGCGGCCGGGTGGGCCCACCCGGGGCGGGAAGCACCGCAGGGCCGGCGGTCAGCCGTCCTCGCGCGGTGTGCGGAAGCCCGCCAGCAGCTGCTCGGCCGCCAGCGTCGCGGTCAGCCGGCCGTCCCGGACCTGCTGCTCCAGCAGGGGGGTGAGGCGTCGGACCTCGGGGTGCTCGCGGAGCTGGGAGAGCAGCTGGTCGTGGACCATCGCCCAGGTCCAGTCGATCTGCTGGTCGCGCCGCTTGGCCTCCAGCGAGCCGGTCGCGTCGAGGATCTGCCGGTGCTGCCGCAGCCGCTCCCAGAGCTCGTCCAGCCCGGAGCCGTCGCGGCCGCTGCAGGTGAGGACCGGCGGGTTCCAGGCCGCGTCCGGGGCCTGGAGCAGCCGCAGCGCGCCGGCCAGTTCCCGGGCGGCGGCCTTGGCGTCCAGCTCGTGGGGGCCGTCCGCCTTGTTGACGGCGACGATGTCGGCGAGCTCCAGGACGCCCTTCTTGATGCCCTGGAGCTGGTCGCCGGTGCGGGCCAGGGTGAGCAGCAGGAAGGTGTCGACCATCCCCGCGACGGTGGTCTCGGACTGGCCGACGCCGACGGTCTCCACCAGCACGACGTCGTAGCCGGCGGCCTCCATCACGACCATGCTCTCGCGGGTCGCCCGGGCCACCCCGCCGAGAGTGCCCGAGGTCGGCGAGGGGCGCACGAAGGCCGCCGGGTCGACGGCGAGCTTCTCCATCCGGGTCTTGTCGCCCAGGATGGAGCCGCCCGTCCGGCTGGAGGAGGGGTCGACGGCGAGCACCGCGACCCGGTGGCCGAGGCCGGTGAGCATGGTGCCCAGGGCCTCGATGAAGGTGGACTTGCCGACGCCGGGGACGCCGGTGATGCCGACCCGCACCGCGTTGCCGCTGTGCGGGAGCAGCTCGACCAGCAGGCGCTGGGCGAGCGCCCGGTGGTCGGGCCGGGTGGACTCCACCAGGGTGATGGCCCGCGCGATGTACGCGCGCGAGCCGTCCCGCACCCCCTGGACGTAACTGTCGAGATCGATCGCCCTGGCCATCGGCGTCAGCGGCCTACAGCTCGTGGCCGAGCTCGGCGGCCAGCGACTTCAGCAGGTCGTACGCGGCGTCCGGGATCACCGTGCCCGGCGGGAAGACGGCGGCGGCGCCGGCCTCGTACAGGGCGTCGAAGTCCTGCGGGGGGATGACCCCGCCGACCACGATGGTGATGTCGTCGCGGCCCGCCTCGGCCAGCGCGGTGCGCAGCGCGGGCACCAGGGTGAGGTGGCCGGCGGCGAGCGAGGAGACGCCGACGATGTGCACGTCGGCCTCGACGGCCTGGCGGGCGACCTCCTCCGGGGTCTGGAAGAGCGGGCCGACGTCGACCACGAAGCCGAGGTCGGCGAAGGCGGTGGCGATCACCTTCTGGCCGCGGTCGTGGCCGTCCTGGCCCATCTTGGCCACCAGGATGCGCGGACGGCGGCCCTCGGCCTCCTCGAAGGCCTCGACCAGCGCGCGGGTGCGCTCGACCGCCGTGGAGGGGCCTGCTTCGTCTCGGTACACACCGGAGATGGTACGGATCTGGCCGGAGTGGCGGCCGTAGACCGCCTCCAGGGCGTCGGAGATCTCCCCGACGGTGGCCTTGGCGCGGGCCGCGTCCACCGCGAGGGCCAGCAGGTTGCCCTCCAGGCCGCCGCCGCTCTGCGGGCCGGCCTCGGCGGAGGCGGTGAGCGCGCGCAGCGCGGCCTGGCAGGCCGCCTCGTCACGCTCGGCGCGCAGCCGGCGCAGCTTCTCGACCTGCTGGGTGCGCACGGAGGAGTTGTCGACCTTGAGGACGTCGATCTGCTCGTCGGTGGCGACGCGGTACTTGTTGACGCCGATCACCGGCTGGCGGCCGGAGTCGATCCGGGCCTGGGTGCGGGCGGCGGCCTCCTCGACGCGCAGCTTGGGGATGCCGGCGTCGATGGCCTTGGCCATGCCGCCGGCCGCCTCGACCTCCTGGATGTGCTCCCAGGCGCGGCGGGCCAGGTCGTTGGTGAGCTTCTCGACGTAGGCGGATCCGCCCCAGGGGTCGATCACCCGGCAGGTGCCGGACTCCTGCTGCAGGAGCAGCTGGGTGTTGCGGGCGATCCGGGCCGAGAAGTCGGTCGGCAGGGCCAGCGCCTCGTCGAGGGCGTTGGTGTGCAGCGACTGGGTGTGGCCCTGGGTGGCGGCCATCGCCTCCACGCAGGTGCGCGTCACGTTGTTGAAGACGTCCTGGGCGGTCAGCGACCAGCCGGAGGTCTGCGAGTGGGTGCGCAGCGACAGCGACTTGGGGTTCTTCGGCTCGAACTGCTGGACCAGCTTGGCCCAGAGCAGGCGGGCCGCGCGGAGCTTGGCGACCTCCATGAAGAAGTTCATGCCGATGGCCCAGAAGAAGGACAGCCGGGGCGCGAAGGCGTCCACGTCCATGCCGGCCGCCAGGCCCGCGCGCAGGTACTCCACGCCGTCGGCCAGGGTGTAGGCCAGCTCCAGGTCGGCCGTGGCCCCGGCCTCCTGGATGTGGTAGCCGGAGATGGAGATGGAGTTGTAGCGCGGCATCTTCTGCGAGGTGTACGCGAAGATGTCGGAGATGATCCGCATGGACGGCTGCGGCGGGTAGATGTAGGTGTTGCGGACCATGAACTCTTTGAGGATGTCGTTCTGGATGGTCCCCGCGAGCTTCTCGGGCGCCACCCCCTGCTCCTCGGCGGCCACGATGTAGAGCGCCAGGACGGGCAGCACGGCACCGTTCATGGTCATCGACACCGACATCCGGTCCAGCGGGATGCCGTCGAAGAGCTGGCGCATGTCGTAGATCGAGTCGATCGCCACACCGGCCATGCCGACGTCGCCGGTCACCCGGGGGTGGTCGCTGTCGTAGCCGCGGTGGGTCGGCAGGTCGAAGGCGACCGAGAGGCCCTTCTGGCCGGCGGCCAGGTTGCGGCGGTAGAACGCGTTGGACTCCTCCGCGGTGGAGAAACCGGCGTACTGGCGCACCGTCCAGGGCTGGTTGACGTACATGGTGGGGTACGGCCCGCGCAGGTACGGCGCGATGCCCGGGTAGGTGGCCAGGAAGTCCAGGCCCGCCAGGTCCTCGCCGGTGTACAGCGGCTTGACGCCGATGCCCTCGGGGGTCTCCCAGACCAGGTCGTCGACGTCCTTGCCGGTGGCCTGCTGCCAGGCCTCCCGCCACTGCTCGCCGGTGCTGCCCGGGGTGCCGGGCTCGTCGTCCAGGCCGATCTCGGTGAAGTCGGGGATCACCGTGCCGCTCCGATCTCGTCGAGGACCGAGGTGAGGACGGCGACCGCGTCGCAGCCCGCGAAGACGTATCCGTCCACCCCGGCCTTTTGGTACGCCTCGCGGTGCTCGCCCGGCTTGCCGGCCAGCAGCACCCGCCGCGCGCCGGCGGCCTTCAGGGCCGAGGCGACGGCCTCGGCGTGCTCGGCGTACAGCTTGTCGCCGGAGCAGAGGCAGGCCACGCTCGCGCCGCTGGCGGTGAAGGCCTCGGCCAGCGCGTCCGCGCCGTCGCCCTCGCCGGTCACCGTGGCCAGGCCGCCGGCCTGGAAGAGGTTGGCGGCGAAGGAGGACCGGCCGGTGTGCACGGCCGCCGGGCCGATCGCGGCCAGGAAGACGGACGGGCGCGCGCCGGCCGCGGCCAGCCGCTCGTCGGAGCGGGTGCGCAGCGCCTCGAAGGCCTCCGCGCGCCGGACCTTCGGCAGGCCGCCGGCCGGCGCCGGGCCGCGGTCGGCGGCCTGCTCGCGGACCACCGGCTGCTCGCCGAGGTTGGGGAACTCGCTGACTCCGGTGATGGGTTCGCGCCGGTGCGCGAGGTCGACCGAGCGCTCGGCCCAGGTGGCGGCGACGGTCTCGCGGATCAGCCCGGAGGTCAGGGCGGCGCGCTGGCCGCCGGCCCGCTCGATCTCCTGGAACCAGGCCCAGGCGGCCCGGGCCAGCTCGTCGGTGAGCTGCTCGACGTACCAGGAGCCGCCGGCCGGGTCGATCACCCGGGCCAGGTGGGACTCCTCCAGCAGGATCGACTGGGTGTTGCGGGCGATCCGGCGGGCGAAGGCGTCCGGCAGGCCGAGGGCGTCGTCGAAGGGGAGCACGCTCACCGCGTCGGCGCCGCCGACGCCGGCGGCCAGGCAGGCCACCGTGGTGCGGAGCATGTTCACCCAGGGGTCGCGCTCGGTCATCATCACGCCGGAGGTGACGGCGTGCTGGCGCTGCGCGGCCGCTTCCGGCGCGGCGCCGGCCACCTGGGCGACCCGGGCCCAGAGCCTGCGCGCGGCACGGAACTTGGCGATGGTGAGGAACTGGTCGGCGGTGGCGGCGTAGCGGAACTCCAGCTGCCCGCAGGCCTGGTCGACCGTCAGTCCGGCCGCGGTCAGCTCCCGCAGGTAGGCCACGCCGGCGGCCAGCGAGGCGCCGAGCTCCTGGGCCGCCGAGGCACCGGCGTCGTGCAGGGCGAGGGCGTCCACGGTCAGCGCCCGCAGGCCCGGGTGGTCGCGCACGCAGTCGACGGCCAGCGCCACCGCGTCGGTGAGGTGGCGGTCGGTGTCCTCGTCGTTGCCGGTGCGGGCCAGCAGGCCCAGCGGGTCGGCGCCGAGGTTGCCCCGGGCCTCCTGGGGCGGCACCTCGCGCCGGGCGTACAGGGCGAGCAACTGCCCGGCGGCGGCGACGAAGTCGGCGCCCGGGTCGAGCACCACGGACGCCAGGTCCAGGTAGACGCCCGTCAGGACCTCGTCCAGGGAGTCGACCGGCACACCGCCGGCCCCGACGGCCAGCCAGATGCTGGTGACGCCGTTCTCCAGGTCCGCGAGCACCGCCTCGTTCGACCGCCGGGGGTCCGGATGGGCGTGGCGCTGCCGCACGTCCCAGCCGGAGAGGACCGATCCCTGGGCCCGGCCGCCGCGTACGAACGGCGGGAAGCCCGGATGTCCGGGATCGGCCGCCGTGTCGTCGGCGGTGTACAGCGGGCGGGCGCGAAGCCCGTCCTGAAGCTCGGTGGTGAGGGCGTCCTCGGCCTGTGCGCCTTCGACGTTCTGCGCGCCTGACTTGCGCAGGACGCCTTCGACGAGGAGCTGCCATTGCTCGCGGGTTGCGTCCGGGAACTCGGCGGCCAGAGGGAGCCCTTCGGGCGGGACCGTCATGAGGGAAGATTAAGGTCCGGCGGCTCCGGGCTGCAGGGCCAATCGGTGTGACGTTGCCCTCCATGCACTCTGTGCTGCGGAAAGTGTCTCCGGGGCCCCGCAAGTCAGGGGTCGGCATAGGGGTTGCGATAGGGGTTCCGGCGGCTCCCGACCCCCGTCGGGCGGCCGGCGCGGTGGCTCCGGGCGCTCCCGGCACCGCCCGGCGAACCGGGTGGCGGCCCGGGCGTGTCGCCTCCCCGCCGGCGACGGGACCGCCCCGGCGACCGTCAGCGCCCCGCCTTCACGGCGACCGACTCGATGACGCCCCGCCAGGCCCTGCGGTACCCCTCACGGAGCGGGCCGCCGACGAGGTCGAGGACCTCCGAGGCCGCGGCGGTGAGCGCCGCGTGCTCCCCCGAGACGCACAGCAGCCGGTGCCCTTCGAGCAGGGCGCCGCCGAGCTCCGGGTCGGCCGCCAGCAGGCGTCGCGGCAGCCACTTGCCGCCGCCGGTCCACGCCCGGTGGTGGTCCAGCAGCAGATCGGCGGCCCCTTCGAGGACCACGGCCGCGACGGCCAGACGCTCGAACGGGTCGGCGGCGTCCGCCAGGTCGTCCAGCGCGTCGGTCAGCCCGTACCGCTTGGTCCCGACCGCCTCCGGTGCCAGCGGCGGGGGCCCCTGCCGGAGGTCCGCCTCGGCCAGCGCCCGGGCCCGGGCGGCCTCGCCCTGCGGGTCGGTGAGCACCAGGCCGTCCCGGTACATGTCCTGGAGCACGGCGCGCCGGGTGGCGGCGTCCGCCGCGAAGAGCTCCGCCAGCCCGGCCCGGGTGTGGACGAAGAGTTCGACCAGCCGGCCCTCGAAGCGGAGGGTCTCGCGGCGGGTCCCGGCGCCGTCCCGGACCAGCACCGCGATGTCGAGGTCGCTGCCGGCGGTGGCCCGGCCCCGGGCGGTGGAGCCGGCCAGCACCGCCGCCAGCGCGTCCGGGAACAGCTCCCGGACGAGGCGCCGGGCCTGCTCGACGGGCGCCGGGTCGACCGGTGCCCGGTCGGCGGACTGCGGGGCGGCGGGCTGCAGGGCGGTGGCGCGCGGGGCGGTGGGCTGCGGATCCATGCCCGGCAGGGTTTCACGGGACGCCCGCGACGGGCGACGGGAATTCCGCCGGGCCGGGGCCGCGCGCAGGGGTGCCGGCCCCCTCCGGAAGCGGATCCCCGGGCCGCCGCCCGCCCCCGAAAAGGAGTGCCGACCCGCCCGCTGCCCTGACTATCCTTCACCGACCCGACGTGATCGACGTCTTGTCCACCCCGTGAGCCCGGGAGCCGCCGCATGACCACCCCGCCCCTGCCCGCCCCCGTGGAGGCCGCCGTCCGGCGGGCCGCCGAGCACTCCTTCCCGTACTCCTGCGAGCGGGTCGCCGGCGAGCTGCTCGCCGTGCTGGCCGCCGCCGTGCCGGCGGGCGGCCGGATCCTCGAACTCGGGACGGGAGCCGGCGTCGGGCTGGCCTGGATCACCCACGGCCTGGCCGGCCGCACCGACACCACCGTGCTGAGCGTCGAGCAGGACCCGGACACCGCCGCGCTCGCCGCGAGCGCCGGCCTGCCCTCCTGGGCGACCCTGACCACCGGCGACGCCGAGGCCCTGCTGCCCGGGCTCGGCCGGTTCGACCTGATCTTCGCCGACGCCGAGGGCGGCAAGTGGTCGGGCCTGGACCTCACCCTGCGGGCGCTGGCCGACGGCGGCGTCCTGCTGCTCGACGACATGGACCCGGCGCGCTACGAGCTGCCCGAGCACCACCGGGCGATAGCAGGCGTCCGCGCCACCCTGGCGGCGGACGACGGGCTGGTGCTGACCGACCTCCCGGTGGGCACCGGGATCATCATCGCCACCCGCCGGCCGCGCTGAACCGGAGGCCGCAGCGCCGTACGGCCCACGGCCGCCGGCCCGGCCACCGCCGGCCGCGCCGTCACGCCGCTGCCGCCCGGGGCCCCGGGCCCGGACGGCGACGCCGCCGTCCGGGTGCACCTCGGCCCGGACGGGCGATCGTCGGTAGCACAGGGCGATGAGATGACTACTCTGCGAGCACGGCCTCTCACGGTGGCCGGAGTGGAGCGGAGGAGGCCACGGATGCGGATCGCAGTATGTCAGAACAAAGGCGGGTCCGGGAAGTCGGCGATGGTGGTGAATCTGGCCGCCGCGCTGGCCGAGGCGGGTGAGCTGGTGGACGTCGCCGACGTGGACCCGCAGGGGAACGCCTCGCGGCGGCTGGCGGCGCGCCCTGCCGCCGACCAGATGACCATCAGCGAGGCGATCAAGTGCGACGCCCTGGGCGCCGCCCGGGACGCCTACGTGCCCTGCGGCTGGGGCGGTGTGTACAGCGAGCGGATCAGGGTGCTGCCGGCCAGGTTCGAGCTGGAGAACCGGATCTCCGAGGCCGGCACGGTCGGCGCGGTGAAACGGCTCAAGCGGGCCCTGGCCGGCTGCGACGACCGGCGGGTCACGCTGCTCGACTGTCCGCCGTCGCTGGGCCACCTGACCCAGCTCGCGATGGTCGCCGCCGATGTGGTGCTGATCGTGGCCGAGCCCGAGTTCGACGGGATCGAGGGCGCGGTGCGGGTGCTGAACTTCGTCCGGGACCACGCCGACGACCTCAACAACCCCCGGCTGCGGGTGGCCGGGGTGGTGCCCTCCCGGGTCCGCTCCGGGCTCGGCGTGCACGACTTCCAGATCGCCGGACTCGACGAGTGCTTCCCCGGCCTGGTCTGGGCGCCGCACATCCGGGAGCGGGCGGTGGTCAAGGCCGCCGCGGACTCGGTCGCCCCGCTCCGCTCGCTCCGCACGGCCCCCGCCCGGGAGGTCGCGGAGGACTTCGACAAGCTGGCCGCGCAGGTCAGGAAGCTCATGGAGGTCGCCGCATGAACGAGCGTCCACGGCTCCAGCGTCCCGACAGCGCCGCCAAGCTGGCCGGGCCCGAGACCCTGATGATCGGCAACCGGCCCGGGCGGCGGCACCCCGAGGCGGGCCCGGGGGCGGGCGCGTCCCTCGGCGCGGCGGGTCGGCCGGCCGGTTCGCTGGCCGGCTGCACGCTGGCCGAACTGGAGGAACGGGTCGCCGCCGCGCAGGACCGGGGGGTCGACGCGATCCGGCAGGCCGAGGCCCAGTTCGAGGCGGACAAGCAGGCCGCGCACACCAGGTTCGCGGCGGACGCCGGCCCCGCCCTGTGGGAGATCCACGACCGGCGGCTCTACCGGGCCAGCCACGCCACCTGGGAGGAGTACCTGACCGAGCGCTGGAACCTGTCGCGGTCCTACGCCCACCGGTTGCTGGAGATGATCCCGGTCCAGGCAGCGCTGTTGCCAAATCCGGCTTTTGGCAACATCGTGCTCCGCGAGTCGCAGGCCCGGGTGCTGGTCCCGGTGCTGCGCGAACGCGGGCCCGAGCAGGTACGGGAGGTGGTGGAGAAGGCGATGGCCGGCGGCGGGCGGCCGACCGCCAAGGCGCTGACGGCGGCCCGGACCGAACTCGGCTACGCGCCGGCGGCCGCGCTGCAGTGGGAGGAGGAGCCGGCCGCCCCGGCCGAGCCGCCCACCGTGGACCAGGAGGAGGGCCGGCTGGCGCTCGGGGACCTGGAACGGCTGGCCGGCGTGCTGCGGGCGGCCCTGCGGGACCTGCCCGACACGCTGCCCGCCACAGCCGCGCGGTCCTTCCCGGAGGAGACCGCGACGGCCGTGGCCGACCTGCGCAAACAGGTCCGCCGGGCGGCCCGGATCATCGGCGCCGACCTGGTGGCCGGCGCCGCCGCCCCGGACCGGCGCCGCTGACCACCCCGCCGGGAACCCCCTGACGGCCCGTCCGCGCGGTACGGTCGGGCCATGTCCAGTGCCGCCTCCGGTGCCAGCGCACCCGAATCCCCCCGGTCCCCCGTCACCGCGGACGACGTGGACCGCGCCGTACAGCTCGCCGTGGGCGTCCTTCGCGGGGCGCCCACGGCCGGCGACTGGGACGCCCCGGCCGGGTCCCTCACCTGGGACTGCTGGGAGACCGCCGAGCACCTCGCCGACGACCTCTTCGCCTACGCCGTCCAACTGGGCCCCCGGCAGCCGCCACTGACCGGCGAGGTGCCCTTCGTCTGGGAACGCCGCAGCCCCGCCGGCCCCGCGAACGCCGTGCACGCCGACCGGGCGGCCGGCCCCGAGGGCACCCTGCAGGTGCTGGAGGCGTGCGGCGCGCTGCTGGTCGCCATGGTGCGCACCGCGCCGGCCGAGGTCCGCGCCTACCACGGCTACGGGATCGCGGACCCGGAGGGCTTCGCCGCGATGGGCGTGGTGGAGACCCTGGTGCACACCCACGACCTGGCGGCGGGCCTGGGCCTGGTCTGGGCCCCGCCCCCCGAGCTCTGCGCCCGGGCCCTGGCCCGGTTGTTCCCCGACGTCCCCGGGGACGTCGACCCCTGGCCCGCCCTGCTCTGGGCCACCGGCCGGGCCGACCTGCCCGGCCGCGCCCGCCGGACCGGCTGGCGCTGGTACAGCAGCCCCCGCCCCGCGTAGCGCTTCGTCGGGGGCCGGCACCCCACCCGGTCGTGCCCGGGGCGGGGGTGCGCCCGGACGGGCGAGCTGGCGCGGCCGCCCCGGCTCGTGCGATCCGCAGTCAGCGGCGGGCCTCGTCCGGGGCCAGGAGGCCCAGGTCGACGGCGAAGGCGGAGAAGGCGGGTGACACCGTGCGCCAACTGCACAGCCGCGGGTCCGTCCAGAAGTCGCTGCCCACGACACGGGGGTCCGCCGGGTCGGTGCGGTAGTCCAGCGCCAGCGCGACGTCGTCCCCGGGGACGCGGTTCACCGCGATGAGGACCGCCTGCTCCACGTCCAGCCAGGGCAGTTCCACCGGCGTCGCGCGGGCGCTGCCGCGCGCCTCCCGGAAGAAGTCGTAGGACGGGTCGTCGGCGAACATGTCCATCGAACGGGACTCCCGCCCCATCGCCACCGCACCGGGCAGGAAGCTGAGCGGGCTCTCGAACCACGGCACGACCTCGGCCAGCGTGGCCTCACCCGGATGCCGCCACCGGCCCCGGCCGAGCAGGGAGGTCAGCAGCGCGGGCAGGGCCGGTCCACGAACCGTCACGTTCCCCATGCGGGACAGCGTCGCACAGCAGGGACTGCCGCCGGCCACCGCCCGGGATCCGGCGCGACCGGCGCACTCCGGCCGCAGCGACCTGCCGGCCTCACCAACCGTCCGGCCATCGACATATGGCGATCGTCGCTCTAAGCTCCTCGCATGACCGACCGTCAATTACAGGAGCCGACCAGGCTCGTACTCACCGCCCTGGCCGACGCCCCCCGGCACGGCTACGCGATCATCCAAGAGGTGCTGGCCATCTCGGGCGGCCACAGCCGCCTCAGCACCGGCACGCTCTACACCGCCCTGGACCGGCTGCTCCAGCAGGGCCTGGTGCGGATCGAGAGCGAGGAGGTGGTCAGCGGACGGCTGCGCCGCACCTTCGCCCTGACCGGCCAGGGGCAGGACGTGCTGGCGCAGGAGGCCAGGCGCCTCAGGGCCGCCGCCGCCGAGGCCGAACGCCGGCTGGGCGCCCTGCGACCACGGCCGACGGGAGCGACCTCATGAACGACGTCACGACCGGCCCCGGCGCCCCGCGGCCGGGCCGTCTGCTGATCGGCCTCTACCCCGCCCGGTACCGCTCCGCGCACGGCGACGACATCTGCAGCACCTTCGCCGAGGCCACCGAGGGCCGGCCACGGCGTGCGGTGCTCCGGGAGTACCGCGACCTCGCCACCCATGCCCTGCGGCTGCGGCTGCGGATCGGCCCCACCGACCCGGCCGGTCGCGTCCTGGCCGGTGCGGCACCGGTCGCGCTCGCGCTCGCGGCCGGCTGCGCCCTGGTCGTCCTGCTGCCCGAGCTGCGCGAGCTGGTCCACCGGATCCGGTACCCCTACCCGAACCTCGGCCTCGGCTACGCCGTGCTGACCGCGGTCTTCCAGGTGGCCCTCACCGTGCCGTGGCTGCTCGCCCTCGGGATCGCCGTGACCGGCCGTTGGCGGGCCGCCCGGATCGTGGGGGTGGCGGCCGCCCTGCTCGGTGCCGGCGTGCTGAGCCTGGGCGGGCTGTACCCGTACATGGCGGGGCAGATGGCCGGCACGGCCCTGGTCGGCACGGTGGTGCTGCTCGCACCGGCCGGACTGGTGGACGTCTCGCAGCGGGGTCGGTGGGAGATGGCCGGACTCGCGCTCGCCGTCGCCGTCCCCATGATCGCGGCCGGTCGGTACGCGGCCCAGTACATGCCGCTGACCATGCTGGGCCTGCTGCCGATCTGGCTCGGCACGGTGACGGCGCCGGTCCTGCTGAGCCGGCTGTCCGGCCGCCGGACCGACCTGCTCCGGGCCGTGGGCGTCGGGCTCGGGACACTGCCCTGGCTGATGCCCCTCATCACGGTCGCCGCCTTCGACCCGCCGGCGCGTCTGCGCCCCTTGCTCGAGTACGCGGGAGCCTGTGCGGCCCCGCTCGGCACGGCCCTGGCGGTGGCCGGGGCGGTCCGGCTCGCCCGCCGGGTCCGGACCACCGGCCCCTCCGACCCGGCCTGACCTCGGCCCGGGGCGCTCGCGTCCACGTCCGCCCCCTCCCCTCTCCCGAACGCCGGGTGAAGGGGAGGGGGCGGGCGTACGTGTGCGCGGGCGCCCCGGCCAGCACGCCCCCGGGCCCGCGCCGCCCGCCCCCACGCGTCAGCCGGCCAGGAAGTCCTCCAGCGCGGCCGCGAACGCGACCGGCACCTCGTACATCGGGTAGTGGCCGGAGCCCGCCAGCGTCTCCAGTTCCGCGTCCGGGTAGTGGGCCAGCCAGGTGGCCCGCATCACGGGCTCGCCCAGCGCCACGTCGTGCTCGCCCACGAAGACCTTCACGGGCAGCCTGCTGCCGGCCACCTTGGCGGCGAAGTCCAGCGTGGTCCAGTCGGCCAGGTAGGCCGCGAAGGCCTCCTTGCGGCTGGTCGCCAGGGACTGCGCGGTCATCCGGTCCAGCCAGACCGCGCCCGCCCGGTTGCCGGTGACCAGGTCGAGGATGGCCCGCCGGTTGGCCGGCCGCTCGGCGGCCCCGTGGAACAGGTCGTGGGCGTCGCCCTCCAGGGGGTACGCGGAGGCCGGCACTGGCGCGACGCCGACCAGCTTGCGCACCCGGTGCGGCGCCTCGGCCAGCACCCGCTGCGCCGCCTTGCCGCCCATCGAGTGCCCGACCAGCGAGAACCGCTCCCAGCCGAGCCGGTCCGCGAGCGCCAGGACGTCCCCGGCGATCTCGGCCAGCGTGTAGTCGCCGGCCACGTCCGCCCGCTCGCCGTACCCCCGGTAGTCGAGGAAGGCGTAGCTGAAGGCGGAGCCGTCCAGGTAGTCCAGGAACGGGCCCCAGCCCGCGCTGGTGCCGAACCAGTCGTGCAGGACGACGACCCGGTTCGGTCCGGTGCCGACGAGGCGGTGATCGACCGTCATGAGGCTTTTCCTCCGGTGGTGGTGGAGTGGGCTTGCCGCAGGGACCTCTCCCCCGCGGCGGCCCGCACCAACCGCCCGTCGTCGCCGGACGTACCGGCGGCACGACGGAACGTCACCACCGTCGCCACACCCGGCCGCCCACCACGCGGCCCCCGGCCGCCCGGCCGTCACAGGGACAGCAGAACGGGCGGACGGACGGGCGGACGCTCAGACCGCCGCGGCGACGACCGGCCGGCGGGCACCGATCCGCGCGGCGAACTGGGCCAGGGTGACCAGGACGGCGCCGAGCACGCCGGCCACCGCGAAGGCGGTGAAGCCCAGGTCCTGCCGGCCCCCCGCGACCAGGCTGCCCGCCAGCGAGGGCCCGACCACCGCGCCGAACCGGCCGACCCCGGTGACCCAGCCGAGGCCGGTGGCCCGCTTGTCCGAGCTGTAGATCGCGTTGGCGGCGGCGTAGACCATCGTCTGGGCGCTGAACAGCCAGACGCCGGTGACACCGACCATCACATAGGTGGCGGCCAGCGGCAGATGGGAGTTGAGCAGCACCACGCCGACGGCGGTGAAGGCGAAGAACAGACCGGAGATCCTGGCCGGGCCGAAGCGGTCGGCGATCCGGCCGGCGAACAGCATCCCGACGATCCCGCCCGCGTTGACCACCAGCAGGAAGGTCACCGAGTCGGTCAGGCCGTACCCCGAGGCACGCATCAGCTGCGGAAGCCAGGTGCTGACCCCGTAGACCAGCAGCAGCCCGCAGAAGGACGCCGCCCACAGCAGCGGCGTGGCCCAGCGGAACCCCGGGCCGAACAGCGCCAGGATCGACTCCCAGCGGCCCTTGGCACCGGTCGCCCGCGACTCGGGCGCCACCGGTCGGGCCAGCCCGTAGCGGTCGGCCACCGCGTCCGCCTCGGCGCGACGGCCGCCCGCCAGCAGCGCCGCCGGCGACTCGGGCAGGAAGCGCAGCAGCAGCGGCACCGCCACCAGGGCAGGGGCGGCACCCGCCGCGAACACCCAGCGCCAGCCGTGCGAGGGCGCGATCGACAGGCCCAGACCGGTGGCCGCCATCCCGCCCGAGTGGTACGAGGTCATCAGCACGCCGGTGGCCAGCGCGACCTTCCCCTTGGGCGCGAACTCCATCACCATCGCCAGGCAGAGCGGCATCAGCCCGCCGAGGCCGAGACCGGCCAGGAACCGGCCGGCCCCGAACATGGTCACGCCGTTCGCCAGCGCGCAGACCGCCGAGCCGGCGGAGAACAGCAGCACGCTGACGGTGAGCAGCGGGCGGCGCCCGAGCCAGTCCGTGACGCTGCCCGCGACGAGGGCGCCGATCAGCATCCCGAAGGTGGTCCAGCTGCCGATGGTGCCGGCCACGCCGGTGGTGAGGCCGAGGCCGTGGTCCTTGAGCATGTACGGCATCACGGCGCCGTAGATGTTGACGTCCATGCCGTCGAAGAAGACCGACAGCCAGCAGAGCGCGAGCACGGGAGCCACCACGCGGAAGCCGCCCGCCGCCGTGACGTCGGCTCTCGCACTGGTCTTGAGCTGGGAAGATGCCATCCGGCACGACCTCTCTCGGGTACGTGGCCGCACGCTGCAAGCGGCGCGCGCACCGCAGCGCGGGCCTCTGGGTGCCCGCTCACCACCAGAAGATGCCAAGGGCCGATATCGTCCGCGTTTCGCCGCGATTCCCCGGGCGCCGTCCGGCCCGCGAGGCGAGAATGGATCCATGGCGGCACGGCTCGGCGAGGTGAGCGCACCCGCCCGGGTGGCCGGGCCGGACGAGGGCGTCACCGTCGAGGAGCTCGCGCTGGCGGCCCGCAACCACGGGCTGCCGCTGGAGGCGCTGCGCTACGACGTCACCCCGCCCGGACTGCACTACGTGCTGACCCACTACGACATCCCCGCCACGGACGCCGACGGCTGGCGGCTGACCGTCGGCGGTGCGGTGCGCGAGCCGCTGGTACTGGACCTGGACGCCCTGCGGGCCCGGCCGGCGGTCACCCGGCGGGTCACCATGGAGTGCGCCGGCAACGGGCGGGCCCTGCTCTCCCCGCGCCCGGTGAGCCAGCCCTGGCTGGTCGAGGCGGTAGGCACGGCGGAGTGGACCGGGGTGCCGCTGCGACTGCTGCTGGCCGAGGCGGGCGTCCGGCCGGCGGCGGTGGAGGCGGTCTTCACCGGCGCCGACCACGGCGTCGAGCGCGGGGTCGAGCAGGACTACCGGCGCAGCCTCCCGCTGGCCGTGGCCACCGGTGACGATCCCGAGGTGCTGGTCGCGTACGCGATGAACGGCGCGCCGCTGCCGCCGCAGCACGGCCACCCGCTGCGGCTGGTCGTCCCGGGCTGGTACGGGATGGCGCACGTGAAGTGGCTGCGGGACGTCACGCTGGCCGACCGTCCGTTCACCGGCTTCCAGCAGGCGGTGGCCTACCGGCTCCGGCAGGCGTCCGAGGAGGCCGGCGAGCCGGTCACCCGGATCGCGCCCCGCGCCCTGCTGCTGCCGCCGGGCTTCCCGGACTTCATGTCCAGGGTCCGGGTGGTGCGGCCCGGCGAGGTTCGGCTGGAGGGCCGGGCGTGGTCCGGCCACGCCCCGGTGACGAGGGTGGAGGTGAGTGCGGACGGCGGCGGCAGCTGGCGGGAGGCCGAGCTGGACCCGCCGCAGGCCGGCCACCCGTGGGCCTGGCGGCACTGGCGGCACCGCTGGACGGCCGCCCCGGGCCGGCATGTGCTGAGCGCCCGGGCCACCGACGCCCGCGGCCGCACCCAGCCGCTCGAGCAGCCCTGGAACCGCGGCGGGTTCGCCGTCAACCTGGTGCAGCGGGTCGAGGTGCACTGCCTGGACGGCGCCGCCGGGGAGCCGGCGGGCCCCTGACGGCGCGGGTCTGTCGGTGGTCTCCCGCACCATGGCGGTATGAGACTTCCCCGCGTTCCCTGCCCGGTGTGCGGCCGCCCGATCGCCGTGGCGCCGGTCGAGGCGATCGGGCTGGGCGCCGTCGTCGACCACAAGCAGGAGTCCCGCCGGCTGGTGCTCTGCCCCGGGTCGATGCGGCGGGTGCCGCTGTCCTGGCCGCAGGGGCCGGGCGGGCAGGGCGCCCCGGGCGGGCCAACGGCCGTCCAGCAGGCGCTGTTCGAGTGACCCGTGCCCCGTGCCCCGTGGTCGTCCCGAACCGTCCCGGCCCCGTCGCGGGGCGGGCGGGATGGGACGGCGGGTCGGTGAAGGGCGCCCGGGTCAGCGCGGGGTGGTCTCGCCCAGCCAGCCGAGCGCGGCGACCTGGATACCGGCCTGGAAGCGGCTGCGCGCGTCCATCCGGACCATCAGGTCGGCCATCATCCGCCGGATGGTGCGAAGCGAGACGCCGAGGCGCTGGCCGGCCCGCTCGTCGGTGAGGCCCTCGGCGAGCAGGCGCAGCAGCTCGCGCTCCTGGGCGGTGAGCCCGTGCGGGCCGCGCTGGACGGGCTCGCCGAGCGGGCGGGCCTGGTCCCAGAGCTGCTCGAACAGGGCCCGCAGGGCGGCGATCACGCCCGGGCTGTGCAGCAGCACGGCGCCCTTGCGCGGATCCTCCGGGTCGATCGGCACGATGGCCGTGGCGTTGTCCACCAGGATCATCCGCAGCGGGAGGGTGGGCAGGGTGCGCACCGCGCCGCCGAGACCGTGCAGCCAGCGGGCGTACTGGACGGTGGCGGGGTCGTTGCGGACGCTGTCCTGGTAGACGGTGCGCATCCGGACGCCGCGCTCCAGGGTCTCCTGGTCCAGGGCCCGGCTGGCCTCCATCACCTGCGGCGGCTGCGGTCCGCCGGGGGCGAGCGAGAGCACCTCGACGGCGGCGTCGGAGGCGAGCTGGACCAGCCGGTCGCGGACGTCGCCCAGGCTGGAGATCAGCTCGATGCCCGACTGGTTGGCGGGTGCGTGGACGCTGGCGTACTCGGCGATCAGCCCGGCCATCGCGGCCCGGCTGCGTTCGATCTCCTGCTGGCGCCGGGCCGCTTCGGCCTCCTGGCGGGCGAGCAGGGTGGCCAGGCCGAGTTCGGGGTTGACCGCGCGCCAGCGGTCCTCGGCCCCCGTGGGTCTGGTGAGGGCCAGGTCGGCGAGGTGGTCGAGGGCGGCCCGTACCTCGGGCTCCGGTGCCTCCAACCGGTCGGCGATGCCCTGGGTGTCCAGCTCGGGGTGCAGGAGCATGGTCCGGTACACCGCTTCGCCGAACGGGTCGAGGCCGATCGGCTGAGGCCCGCTCAACAGTCCGCCACCAGAAGTGCGGGACACATCACACCCTCCCCGTGACCGGAATGCTACCGGTCGATCTGACTGGCGGTCAGCGTATCGTCACATCAGCGAACATAGAACAGTCTTGCGGACAATCGCGACGGTCCGATGGACGAACTGTGAAGAGGCCCTGACAGCGGGCCGACGACCGGGCGACACCCGCGCACCGCCTCCCCCGGGCCCCGGTGGCACCGCCCGTCACCCCCGTGCCACCCCCGGGACCGTCGTCGCGCCCCGCCCGGCGGCGCCGCGCGGGCGGCATCTTGCTGCCAGGCGGCGACCTGACACCACCCGCGACTCTACGAACAGCCGACGATCCGTCAGTCTTGCGGATGTGTATGCGATTCGCGTCCACCTGGAGACGACGGGCGGCAGGCCGCTGCCCGGGTCGCCGGGGGCGCCCGCGGTACGGGACGGACTGGAGCGAAGGCTCCGCGGGCCGGCCCGGCTCAGCCACGCACGGATCCTGGTGACGCCCGCGGCCGTCGACGCGATGGTGTTCGTGGCCGCCCGCACCCTGCTGGAGGCGGAGGACGGACTGCGCACCGCCTGGGCCGAACTCACCGACCCGGACGGGCCGCTCAGCGGCTGGCACCTTCTGCACTGCGAGGCCGACTCCCGGCTCGCCCTGGGCCTGCACGAGCTGCCCAGCCACCCCTGACCCACATCCGTGCAGGTCAGGGCCGTTCGAGCCACCCGCTCACGAGTCCGGACAGGGTGGCCGGAGCTGGCCTCAGGGTGTCACGGCACTCTGGTGCCAGCTCCAGGTGCTGACACGGACACCCCCCGACCGCCACTCTCATGGTGTCGGCAGGAACGACGGACCGGACACCGGGACAGCAGCCCCCCACAGGGGCCCGGAACCGACCATCCGCCCCCGCCGCCGCAGACCACCGCGCCCCGGAAGCAGCCCGGGGCACAGCCGAACGCGAGAGGATCGGGCACCCCCATGTCGCAGAAGGTCCGTTTCATCACGATTGTCGCCCTGGGTTTCAGCGTCCTGACCGGCACCGCCGCCACCGTCACCCTGGCCGGCCCGAGCCAGGCGCACGCCACCGTCCTCACCGCCGACGGCGCCACCGGCGGCACGCCCGCCACCGCCGGCCAGCCCGTCACGCCCGGCAACCAGCCCGCCGCCACCGCCACCCCGTCCCCGCTGCCCACCGGCCCGCAGGACACCTGGGGCTGGGGCTGATCGCACCGTCCCACCCGCTCGCCCGACACTTCAACGCCACCGAGGTAGCCGGATGACCACCCTCCTGGACCAACCCCTGTACCACCAGGCCACGGCCGCGGACCGCGGGACCGCCACGGTGAGCGTGCTGCTCGCCGACGGACACCAGCTGTTCCGCTCCGGGCTCGGCGCCCTGCTCGACCGGGAGGCCGACCTCGCCGTGGTCGCCGAGTCCCCGACCGCCGAGGAGGCCGCCGCCGAGGCCGCCAGGACCAGGCCGGCCGTCGCCGTCCTCGACCCGGACATGCCCGGGCCCGGCGGTCCGGCCACCGCCGCGATGATCCGCGAGCGGGCCCCGGGCACCGCGGTCCTCCTGCTCACCGCCCAGTCGCGGACCGCGGACCTGCAGCGGGCGGTCGCCGACGGGGTCGCCGGGGTCCTGCTCAAGGACGTACCGCCGGCCGCACTGATCGCCGCCGTCCGCGAACTGGCCCGGGGCGGACGGGTGTACGACCCCCGGTTGGTGATGGACGTGGTCCGGACGGGCGGGGTGCCGCTCACCCCGCGCGAGCTCACGGTGCTCGGGCACGTGGCCGACGGCGCCACCATCAACGAGGTCGCCGCCGCACTGTCGCTCTCCCCCGGGACGGTCCGCAACTACGTCTCGGCGGCGATCGCCAAGACCCGCAGCCGCAACCGCTGCGACGCGATCCGGATCGCCCGCGAACGCGGCTGGCTCTGAGGCGACCCGCCCGGATCCACCCGGACATGCCGGTGCCCCGCCACTCCACGGCGGGGCACCGGCATGTCCGCGGCACGCCACGTCCGGCGTGTCACGTCCTGTTCCGTCAATCGCGGTCCCGTCGGCCCGGCCGGGGTCAGACCTCCCGGGCCTGGGCCACCATGTCGGTGAACCGGTGCGCGGTGCGCGGCACGTCGGCCGGGCGGCTGCCGATCAGGAACTCGCCGACCGAGGACTCCGCCGTCCAGTCCAGGCCGAGCGCGCGCGCCGCCGCGTCGGTGTCGCCCGAGCCGAGCCCGCACGGCGCCAGCCCCATCGCCGTCGCGACCAGGTACAGCGTCTGGTACACCACGCCGACGTGCTTGAGCGTCAGCGCGTAGGCGATCTGGCTGTACTTCCAGGACAGCCGGCCGAACCGGGAGGTGACGGTCAGCAGGACCTGCGGGTCCACCGTGCAGCCGGTCGCTCGCCAGGCCGCCGTCATCAGCTCGCGGAACGCCGCCTCGTCGGCCGGGCCGGCGAACGGGCGCGGCCGCAGCCGGTGGGCCGCCGCGTCGTAGCGGTAGACGCCCGGCACCAGGCCGTCGCAGCGCACCACCGACAGGTAGACCTCCAGTTCGCCGGTCGCCCCGCCGGCCGGGTAGGGACGGTCCACGATGTCGTAGCCGTGCGGGTCGGACGGGTCCCCCGGGATGATCCGGCGGACCCTCGCCACCCGGTACAGCAGCTCGCCCAACTGGTCCAGGGTGACCGGGGTGTCGGCGTACGAGCGGACCGAGCGGCGGCCCTCCAGCACCTCGCTGAGCGCCGGGTCGCGGGCCAGCACCGCGTCCCAGTCGGGGACGGGCAGGTCGATGCCGGTGCCGTCCTCACGGGCGCCGGTGCCGGGGATCGCCGGCAACTGCTCGACCTCCGGATGGGCGAAGACACCGCCGCTCGGGTAGTCGTGCCGGCCGGGCCGGCTGCGGGCGTGGAACAGCAGGTCGTGGAAGTCCCAGAGCGGCGGCTCGCCGGTCGCGCCGTCGTCCAGGAACCCGGCGCCCGCCAGCAGCCCGGCCAGCGCCTGCCCGGCGGCCGGCCCGATCCCGGCCAGCAGCGCGGCCTCGGCCACCGAACGGGAGGCGGTCACCGCGGCGACGAACGCGCCCGCCGCCGGCTGGTGCAGGGTCAGCCGGAACGGCGCCGTCGGGGACTCCAGTACGCAGGCCCCGGCGTGCTCCTCCGGCAGCCGGCGCAGATAGGCGAAACGGGACAGCACCACGCTGGCGGGCGGGCGGACCACCCCGGGCAGTCCGGCCGAGCGGGCGATCGGCACCGCGCTCGCCAGCGGCTCGCCGAACGCGTCGGCGAGGGTGGTGGTGACCAGGTAGGGGAACCGCTGCAGCAGGTGGAACAACCTCCCGCTGCCCGCGAGTTCGTCGACGTCGAGGTGGCTGTGGGTGAGCGCGGCAAGCCGCTGGACGGTCTCGGAGCCGAGCGCGTGCACCCGCTGGCGGCCCCAGGGGTGGCTGAGCTCCAGGTCGTCACCCTGCGCGGTGACGACCACCTCGGGGCGCAGCCGCAGCAGCGTGCGCGGGGCCCCGCCCTCGGTGGCGAGGTCGGGAGGCAGCTGTTCGGTCACGGTCATCGGGTACCTCTTTCCGGGCTGGGCGGGCCGCCGCCGGCGGGGCGGCGGCCCGGCGCGTGGTCAGATGAAGATCGGGACGGGGTTGAGCTCCTCCTCCGGCGTCGGCGCGTCGAGCCAGCCGAGGGCCAGCGGCACGTCGTACAGCCGGCCGGGCGCGAAGCGGGCCCAGAAGTGCCGCATCCCGGGGACGATCACCTTCGCCACCGGCAGGCCGATGTCGGGGCGGGTCTGGTCGAGCACCAGGAACTCCATCCCCCGCTCCTCGACCAGGCGCTGGGCGAGGGCCACGTCCTCGGCGAGGTCGTCGCCGGCCAGCTTCGCCCAGCGGGCCGGGCCCGCCGGGCGGGCGGCGGGGTCGGGCAGCAGGTAGGGCTGGTTGGCCACGGTCGCCGTGGTCCACCACCGCTTCTGCTCCGGGTCGGCGCCCGCGTAGGTGACCCGGCCCTCGGCGTCGCCCGCGACCGGGCCGAGGAACTGGTTCATCTCGGTGAGCGCCCGGGTGAGGGCGATGTGCGGGTCGAGGTGCGCGCCGAAGGCGATCAGCACGTCCTCGGTGGGCTTGTCGGTCCGGCGGGAGAACGCGCCGACCACCGGGATGCCGAAGTCTGTGGTGAGGTCGAGCGCCCAGATCTCCCGGCGCAGCCCCCGGTAGACCTCGCGGAGCTGGTCGATGTACGGGTCGCCGAAGGCGTCCAGGTCGATCGCGGGCCGCTGCACCCGGTTGTACCACCAGAGGGCGACGGCGTCCCGCTCGACCAGCTCCAGGAAGCCCTGGAGGGTGGCGTCCTCGAAGGAGGTGCCGGCCGCGCAGCCGTTGGAGTCGCCGGCCGCGAAGAAGCCGTCCCGGTGCCGGTAGCCGTAGTAGAGGGACATGGTGGGCAGCCAGCGGGTGCGCTGCTGGGTGAGCGACCAGGCCGGCGACCAGTCGATCCGGTCGCTCTCGCGGAACCGCTCGGGGACGGTGTTGAACATCGACGGGCTGGCGTTCCAGCGGCCCCGCTCGGCGAACTGGCGCTCGCTGTAGAGGAGGCTGGCGGCGGGGTGGATCGCGGCGTCGCCCAGCTCGGCGAAGGTGGCCCGGCGCCGGGCCTCGTCGCCCTGGAAGACCCCGGAGTAGCGCTCCATCGCCTCGCCGAGGGCGCTGGCCCGGGCCTGGACGTCGGTGCGGCCCTTGCCGCAGCTGACCGAGCGCAGGCCGGTGCGCAGCTGGCGCAGGTCGCCGCTCTGCCGGGACAGGTTCTGCCCGGAGACGTACACCCGCAGGCCGGTGGGGGTGCGGGCGGCGGGCACCAGCGAGGTCACCACGCCGGTGACCGGGGAGAGCTGGGGGCGGTAGCGCTCCAGCATGTCCTCCGGCGAGGCGGAGCGGTGGCCGCCGTCGGCGGTGAAAACCTTGGGGCGGCTCTCGAACCGCACCGGGGCCAGCTGGCGCTCCGCCATGATGCCCTCGTCGCCGCAGGCCCCGCACTGCGGGCGGCGCACCAGGCGGTGGCGCTCGGTCTCCAGCAGGACGGTGTCCAGGGTGAGCACCACCGGCTCGGCCGGCCGGACCCCGGCCAGCCACTTGGCGGCCTCCAGGGCGGCGAGCTGGACGCCGGTGGCGAGGGTGGGTGCCAGGTGGGCGCCGGCGGTGCAGATCGGCTCGTCCTGGCCGAGCCGGTGCTGCAGGTAGCTGAGCGACTGCCGGTTGGCGGACAGGCGGTGCGAGAGGCAGTGCCAGCAGCCGGTGGCGGCGCTGTCGCCGGCCGGGCCGGGGACGAAGACCGGACCGACCCAGAGGATCGAGCCGACCGGGCGGGCCAGCAGCCAGGGGCGGCCGCTCTCCCGGGCCTGGCGGTCGCGCTCGGCGAGGCCGGGGTGCAGGTAGTCCTCGGTGAGGGCGACGGTGAACTCGGCGTCCGGGTCGGCGGTCACGCCGGCGGCGGCGAGCGCGGCGAGGAAGGGCCGCGGGTCCAGGTCGCCGTAGACCTCGACCCGGGCGCGGGCGGTGCGCAGCGCCCCGGTGGCGGCGTCGCCGTCCAGGCCGGCCATCTCGAAGTACGCGGCGCCGGCCCGGTCCTCGGGCCGGCCGGAGGGGGCCAGGTAGCCGCCGGCCAGCAGCCGGTCGACGGCGGTGGCCACCTTGTCGGCGGGGACGGTGCCGTGCAGGGCCTCGCCGATCTGCTCGGCGGTGCGGGTGCCGTCCAGCAGCGGGGCGAGGGCCTCGGCGAGCTTGCCGTCGACCACCGAGACACCGCGCTCGGAGACCAGGTAGACGGCCTCGCCGTCGACGACGTACGGGGTGTAGTGACGCTTGAAGCCGATCGTGGGTTTGTCGGACATGGCGGTCCCTCGGGTTCTGGTGCGGCGGTCAGCGCAGGGTGGCGAGCGGGGCGGTGGCGGGGTCGAGCAGGCGCAGCAGCAGCAGGCCGACGGCGGCCGAGCCGTCCAGCGCGCCGAGGTTGATCCGGTCGTCCGCGGCCCGGTCGGAGTACCAGCTGCCGGTGGCGTCGTGGCGGGCGATCAGCTCGCCGACCAGCAGGGCGGCGGCCTCCCGGCCGTCGTAGAACGGGCCGGGCAGGGCCGAGTCGGAGGCCTCGGGCAGGGTGTGCAGCAGCCCGGCCTCGGCGGCGGTGAGCGCCTCGCCGGCGGTGGCGACGAGGTCCCTGGTGGTCCGGCCGGTGATCTGCCGGGCCCCCACCGGCGGGGTGAGCGCGCCGAGTTCGGCGGGGTCGACGATGCCGGCGCCGAGCGCGACGGCGGTGTCCAGGCAGGCCAGACGCCCGGCCCGGGTGGCGGTGGCGAAGCGGTGGCCGCGCAGCCGCTCCCGGACGGCGTCGGCGCTGGCCAGCAGGGCGGGCGCCTCGGCGACCGTCCGGGCCAGGGCGGCGGCGACCGAGTCGGCACCGGACGGGACGAGGTCCAGGAAGCCGTTGTCGGCCTCGTTCTCGGCGTCGGCGCCCCGGTCGGCGATCAGGTGGTCGAGGGCGGTGGCGGCCAGGGTCCGGATGCCGTCCTCGGTGGGGGCGTGGCCGGGGCCGGTGGCCCGGCGCAGCCGGAGCAGGTTGAGCAGCAGCCCGGCGCTGCCGAGCGGGGTGTCCGGGTGCGGGGTGCGCACCGGACGGCCGGGCCGGGCCGGCGCGGCGGCCGCCACGCCGAGCGCGCCGGGCACCAGCGCCTGGGCGGAGGCGAGGAGTTCGGGCGAGCCGAGCAGGCTGCCGGCCCGGGCGAGGGCGTGGATGAGCGAGCCGGGTCCGGCGAAGCCGCCGGGGACGGGAGTGCCGCCGGCCAGCCGGGTGTCGGCGGCGAAGGCGAAGGCCCGCGGGGCGTCCGGGTCGATCAGCCGGGCCGCGGCGGTCAGGGTGCGGTGGGCGGCGCGGTGGAAGCGGGGCTCGCCGGTGGCGGCCCAGAGTTCGGCGAACAGCACGGCCAGGCCGGGGGTACCGGTGACCAGGTCGGCGCTGAGCACCTCGACCTGGCGCAGGCCGGTGCCGGGGTACCAGCTCTGGCCGAGCCAGCCGCTGCCGCGCCGGTCGGCGAGGATCCGGTCGCCGATCCGCACCGCGTGGTCGAGCAGGTCCGCGCCGGTGGGCACGGTGGCCCGGGCGGTGCGGGCGGCGGCGGGGGCGGGGCGTTCGCTGCCGGCCCGGGCCGCGTCCACGCAGCCGCTGAGGACGGCCAGGTGCGCGTCCAGGTCGAAGTCGTCGAGCTCGGCGACCCGCTGCTGCAGGCGCTGCCAGCCGGTGCCGCGGAAGTGGCCGGGGATCTCCCGGCCGTCGGCGGTGAAGACCGAGGAGGAGGAGGTCAGCGAGCGGAAGAACGGGATGTCCAGCAGCCGGAAGGAGTCGAGTTCGGCGAGCACCACCTCCAGCAGGTCACCGCGGTCGCCGTCGCCGGCCAGGGCGGTGGTGGCGCCCTGCAGCGCGCCGGCGATCACCGTCTCGCGGGTCGCGCCGCTGTCCAGCGCGAGCGGGCTGGTCGAGGCCGAGAGGATCTTGTAACCGTCCCAGGTGTGGCGCCAGATGTAGCGCACCCAGATCCCCCGGAAGGCCGCCAACGGGCCATCGGGAGATGCGAGTTCCCCGCGCAGCCGGTGCAGCGCCCGGTGCATCTCGCGGTAGCCCTCGACGACCTCGTCGGTGTACTCCCACGGGTCGGCGGCCTCGGTGGCACCGGCCTCGGTGCGCAGCACCGGGCGGTAGGGCGGCAGCGGCAGGGCGGGCACCCCGGGGGCGACCTCCAGGCCACCGATCCGGGACAGGCAGCCGATGTCCAGGGCGTGCTTCTGCTTGGCCGGGGTCCAGGGCTGGAAGGCCATCGCGGTCCGCACCACGGTGGACTCCAGGTCGTCCAGCAGGCCGTGGTGCTCGGGGCTGATCGCCGGCGGCGTCTGCACCCGCGGGTAAAGCAGGCACTCCAGGTCGATCAGCGCCGGGTGCTCGCCGTCCGCGAGCAGGTTGTCGGCCCACAGGTCGCGGCCCTCCAGCAGCTGCACCAGCCGGACGGTCATGCCGAGCCGGCGGTAGAACCGGGCGAAGCCGCCGCGGTCGGCCACCGGACGGTGCGGGACGAGCTCCTCCCAGCCGTAGTCGCTGTCGCAGTCGGCGGCCAGCGAGGCGGCGTGGCCGTCGTCCCCGCGGTCGCTGCGGACCAGCACCGTGCGCACCGGGAGGTCCAGCGACAGCTCGCCGTTGAGCCGGCGGACCAGGTCCAGGTAGGCGGTGGCGTGCCGCATGTCCTTCGGCTTGTAGACCACGGCCTGGCCGCCGGCGAAGTGCAGCAGCGACACCGAGCGCCCGCCGGCGTGCCGGTCGCCCGCGTCGCCGCGGACCGACTCCAGCGCGCCCGGGTCCTCGCCCTGCCACATCCGCTCGACCAGCAGCGAGCGGTCGGCGGCGAGCCGGGCGAACAGCTCGGTCTGCACGTGCTGCCACTGCCGGCAGACCGTGCCGACCAGGTAGGCCAGCGCGGGCAGCCGCTCCAGCCGGGCCAGCCAGCCCTCCTGGGAGGTGTCCAGGCCGCCGGCGGTGTCCCAGTCGGTGGCGCGCGGGCGGCCGGTGGCGGCCTGCAGCTCGTGGCAGAACGAGAGGTTGCAGGCCTCGGTGAGCCGGGCGACCAGGGTGCCGGCCAGATCGGCGCGGGCCCGCTCGGAGACCGGGACGCCCAGGATGCCGCCGTTGCCGTGCGGCAGCAGCGCGTCGGCGGCCGCGGCGAAGGCGGCGGTGAGGGCGCCGGGCCCGGCCGTCCCGGGGCCGGCGGCGACCGGCAGCGTCCGCAGGAACGCGGCCAGCACCAGCGCCCAGCCGGGCAGCTTCGCCGGGTCGGCGAGGACGACGCCGCGCAGGCCCTCACCGAGCGGGCGGCCGGTTTCGGCGAAGTGCTCCAGCAGCACCGCGGCGCCGCCGTGCTGGCCGCCGGCCCGGCGCAGCCAGGTGTCGACCGCGGCGCCGCGGGCGCGGCGGTCCTCGTCCGGGTCGGGGGCGAAGAAGGCGCTGCCGTCCGGGCGGGCGGCGGCCCGTTCGTCGAACGGGGCGGCGGCGGCGACCAGGGCGCGCAGCCGCTCGTCGCCGCGGGCCGGGCCGGGCAGCAGCCGCTCGGCGGCGGGGACCGGTTCGTCGGTGCCGGGGTGGCCGTCGGCCGGGGCGGTGGCGCCGTCGACGGGGCGGAGCCAGGTCTGCAGGTCGAGCGGCATCTCACATCTCCTGGAGTCGGGCGAGTCGGGTGAACAGCGGGTCGTGGCCGAGTAGTTCGTCGTAGGTGCCGGCGGCCGTCAGTCGGCCGCCGGAGAGCACGTGGATACGGTCGGCGGTACGGATGGTGCTCAGTCGGTGGGCGATCACCACGCGGGTGCGGTCCAGTCCCGCGACGGCCTCGGCGACCCGCAGCTGGGTCGCGTTGTCCAGGGCGGAGGTGGCCTCGTCCAGCAGCAGGACGGCCGGCCGTCGGACCAGGGCACGCGCCAGCAGCAGGCGCTGCACCTGACCGCCCGAGAAGCCCTGGGCGTCCTCCCCGACCCGGGTGCCGAGACCGAGCGGCAGCCGGCGCAGCTCCTCGGCGATGCCGGCCAGTTCGGCGGCCTCCCAGACCTGGTCCTCGGTGACGTCGGTGTCGGTGCCGGCGAGGTTCTCCAGCAGCGAGCCGCGCAGCATCCGGCCGTGCTGCAGGACGGCGCCCAGCTGGCGCCGCACCAGCCGGGCGTCCAGCCCGGCCAGGTCCCGCCCGTCGTAGCGGACGGCACCGGACTCCGGCCGCTCGAAGCCGAGCAGCAGCCGCACCAGGGTGGACTTGCCGGCCCCGGACGGGCCGACCACGGCGACCAGCTCGCCCGGCCCGGCGTGCAGCGAGACGCCGTCGAGCGCGGGCGCGGCCGTTCCCGGGTAGCGGAAGGTCACCTGGTCCAGGGCGACCGCCCCGCGCAGCTCGCCGGGGTCGGTGAGCTGCTGCGGGCCGTCCACCGGCCGGATCTCGGCCAGGATCGGCCGGACCCGGTCCAGCACCGGTGCGATGCCGTAGGCACTGGCCGCGGCATGGGTGACCTGGCCGAGCGCCATGGCGACCTGGCCGGCCGCCACACCGGCCGCCATCAGGTGCCCGGAGGGTGTCGAACCGGCGGCCGTCGCCCCCGCCAGCAGGACCGCCAGCAGCAGCGGCTGGAGGGCGGCGGTGAGGGCGCCGGCGGCGGCGTCGGCCCGTTGGGCGGCGGCGTCGGCCCGCTTCTGTTCGGCGAACGGCACCGCCCACCGGGCGAAGGCCTGGATCTCCCGGCCCGCCGTCTGGATCTTGTCGATGCCGAGCAGCAGCCCGTACAGCACGCCGTGCAGCCGGCCGTGCAGTTCGAAAACCGTGCTCTCGTGGCGCTGGCGGCGGCGACCGAGCAGGAGCAGCGCCCCGGTCACCGCCAGCACGGCGAGCAGCAGCAGCCCGCCGAGCCAGGGATCCACCAGCAGCAGCACGGTGAGCCCGGAGGTGGCGAACACCGCCCCCAGCACCGCGCCGACCAGCACCTCGGACAGCGCCTGCCGGGCCTGGGCGACCGCGTTGGCACGATGCACCAGGTCACCCGTGGTGTAGTCGCGGAAGAACCGGGCGTCGTGACCGAGCAGACGGTCCCAGACGGCCGGTTCCAGCGCGCTCTGCACCCGCCCGGTGAGCCGGACGGCGGCGGTGTTGCGGACGATCACCAGCAACCAGGACGCCAGCACCGCGGAGCCCAGCAGCACCGCCAGCCAGCGGACCGGGTGCCGGTCCGCCGCCAGCAGGGCGGGCAGCAGCACCCCCGTGCTCAGCGGGATCAGCAGCCCGAGCAGCGCGGACACCAGGCCGGCCACCGCCAGCCGGCCCAGGTCCAGCCGGGCCCCCGGGACCGAGAGCACGAAGCGGGCGAGATCCGCCGGTGCCAGGTCCCCCGCGGGCAGCGGCCGGTAGAGCAGCAGCGCCCCCGTCCGCAGGGTGGCCGGGCCGGCCCCGGCCCCCGCCGGGTCGACCCGGCGGTGTCCGCCGCCCGGGCGCGGCACCAGGGCGACCGGGTGGCCGTCCTCCGCCGCGAACCCCACCATCGGGCCGGCCGTCCCGGCCGGATCCCCGCCGCCGTCCGCCCCCACGGGCAGCGTCACCGGGCGGTACCGCACCCCGGCCGACCGCAGCAGTACGGTCAGCGGGTCACGGGAGTTCCGCACGGCGGGCGGGAGTTCGGCCCCCTCCTGGCCTGCCTCGCCGGCCAGGCCCAGCGCCAGCAGCACGGCGCGGGCCTGCTCGGCCGGGTGCGAGGGGGCCGGCCGGGCGGCGGACGCCCGCCCCCGGCCGGCGTGCAGCGCGCCCACGGCGGCCGCCAGGGCCGATCGGTTGGCCTCGGCGGTGGCGGCGGCGGTCGTCGCCACCGGGGTCACCGGCCGGGTCGCCGTGGCGCTCATGCGTTCTCCTCCTTCTTCTGCTCGACGGGACGTACGGTCGGATCCGCCGCCGGCGCCCTCTCGGCCAGCAGCGTGCGGTACGGGCCGGGCACGGCGGCCAGTTCGGCCGGGGTGCCCTGCTGGACGATCCGCCCGCCCGCCAGTACCAGCACCCGGTCGGCGGCCTGGATGGTGCTGAGGCGGTGGGCCAGCACCAGGCAGGTGGTGCCCCGGCGCCGGAGGTTCTCGTTGACGGCGGCCTCGGTGTGCGCGTCCAGCGCGGAGGTGGCCTCGTCCAGGACCAGCAGGGCCGGGTCGAGGGCGAGCGCGCGGGCCAGTTCGAGCCGTTGGCGCTCCCCGCCGGAGAGGTTGCGGGCGTCCTCCTCGATCCGGCCGCCGTCCAACCCGCCCCGGCGGGCCACCAGTTCGGCGGCCTCGGCGTCGTCCAGCGCGCGCCGCAGGGCGTCCTCGCCGGCGGCCGGGTTCCAGAGCGTGAGGTTCTCCCGGACGGTGCCCTCGAAGAGCCTCAACTGCTGTTCCACGTAAGCGACCTGGCCGGTCACCACGGCACGGTGCCAGTCGTCGCGCGGCCGGCCGTCCAGCAGTACCTCGCCGCCCCACGGGCGCAGCACCCCGGCCGCGATCCTGGCCACCGTCGACTTGCCGCTGCCGCTGCCGCCCACCACGGCCACCCACTCCCCCGGACGGATCCGCAGCGAGATCCCGGAGAGTGCGGGCGGGCGGTTGGGGTCGTAGCCGAAGGAGACCTCCCGCAGCTCCAACTCGCCGGTCAGTCCGGCCTCCTGGTCACCGGATTCGGGATCCGGGGCGTCCAGGACGGGCGTCAGGTACGGGTCCGGCTCGGTGCTCTCGACATCCTCCAGCAGTGCGTTCTGCGCCCTGGCCATCGAGAACTCCGAACCTGTGCCGACCAGTTGCCCGACCGGCAGGAGGAACCCGTTCAGCAGCAACAGGAAGGCCAGCAGAGTGCCGGCCGACAGCGAGCCGCCGATCAGCAGCGAGGTGCCCGCCACCACCACCGTCGCGGTGGCCGCCGAGTTGAGCGCGCCGGGCAGCGACAGCGGCACGATCACCGCCGAGGTCACCCGCTGCCCGGTCTCCATCGCCCGGGCCTGCCAGCCCGCCCAGGAGCGGAAGAACGAGTCCTCCGCACCCTCCGCCTTCAGCGTCTCGATCGCCGACACCCCGGCGAAGGCCACCCCGTCGCGCTTGTACTGCTCGGCGTGCATCCGGTGCACCAGCCCGCCGCGCCGCCGCTCGGCGACCCGCAGGGCCAGCACGTCCAGCACCGCCACCACCACCGGCACGGCCGCCAGCCGCGGCTCCAGCCAGACCAGCGCGCTCAGGTGCACGGCGGCCGAGGCCACCGAAGCGGCGGCGCCGGCCGAGCGGTGCGACAGCAGCATGGCCAGGCCGTCGTTCATCTGGACCCGGGTCACCAGGCCGCCGAGCTGGCGGCGGTGGAAGAACGATCCGGGAAGTCTCAGCATCCGCCACAGGAACCCCGCCGAGGAGCGGGCCGCCATCGCCTCCAGCACCCGGTTGACCAGGCTCTGCTGGAGCCAGGTGCCGAGCAGCACGGTGGCGGCGACCACGGTGGCGGTCAGGGTGAGCGGCAGAGCCCAGGCGGTCGATCCGCCCAGCACCACCGAGGCCAGGTAGGCCCGGAGCAGGAAGGCCGCCGCGACGCCCGGCACCGCGAGCAGCACCGCGAGCAGCACCGCCAGCAGCAGCGGCCCGGCGAACGGGCGCATCCGCGCGGTCAGCGCCCGCAGCAGCGGGAACCGCCGGCCGCCCGGCTCGAAGTCCGGCCCGGGCTCGAAGCCGACCGCGATCCCGGCGAAGGAGTCCCAGAACTCCGCCGGGGTAGCCGAATAGGTGCCCAGCGAAGGGTCGTTGACGTGCACCCGGCCGCGCTTGACACCCTCGAAGACCGCGAAGTGCGGGCCGGTGACCAGCACCATCGACGGCACCGGCACCTGCTCCAGCCCGAGCAGCCGTCCCTCGCCCCGGACCACCCGGCGTCCCCGCGCCAGCAGCCCGTACCGGCCGGCCGCCCGGGCGACCGCCGCCGCGCTCACACCGTCCCGGCTCACCCCGCAGGACCGCGAGGCCTCGTGCAGGGTGACCCGGCGGCCGAACGCGCCGAGCACCACCGCGAGGCAGGCCGCGCCGCAGTCCTGCTCCTCCATCTGCGGCACCACCGGGGTGCGCAGGTAGCGGCGGGCCCGCGGGCGCCGGGTCCGGTTCGGCCGCTCCGGCGCCGATTCGCGCGCAGCCTCCCCGGTCTTCCCGGACTTCGCCGCCTTCTCCGCGGCGGCGGGCGCCACGGTCTCCCGTACGTCGAGGCTCACCGCTTGGCCCCCGTTCCGAACACGGCCTGGTACGGGTGGCGGGCCCCGAGGTCGACGGAGACCGTCAGCGGCACCGGCCCGGCCGACGGGCTGTCCGCGTCCGGCAGCAGGGCGTAGGCCGTCCACACCGGTGCGTCCCCGGTGGGCAGGCCGGGCAGCGGGACGGAGAAGCTCCCGGCCAGCGAGTCGGCCCGGGCCGGCAGCGGGTCCACAGCGGTGACGGTCGCCCGGACGACACCCTTCCCGGGGACCGGGACGAGCACCGTCCGGCCCGGCACCAGTTGGCCGGCCTGCTTGAGCGTGGTGGCGAACAGCCTCAGCGTCCGGGGCTGTTCGCCCGCGTCCAGCGAGGCGACGGCGGCGCCGGGCGCCAGCTCCGCGCCGGGCGCGGAGAGCAGCGAGGTGACCGTCCCGCCCTCGGGCGCCGGCACCGTCACCTCGGTCCCGTCGGCGGTCCGGAGCACCGCCAGCGGCTGGCCCCGGGTCACCAGCTGCCCGGGCCCGACCCGGTAGGCGAGCAGCGCGCCCGCACGGTCGGCCCGGACGGTCTGCGGCGCCTTGCCGTGCGCGAGCAGCGCGGGAAGGGCCAGGGTGTGCGGCAGCGTGCCGAACAGCGCCCAGCCGGTGCCCGCGCCGACCACCAGCAGCAGCGCGGCGGCGGCGGCCCACAGCCGTGCGCCGACCAGTCCGACCGGGCGGTCCAGCCCGGGTTCCAGGACGGCGGCGCCGCGGGGGGCGGACGCGGGTGCGGCGCTGCTGCTGGTGGTGCCGGCTGTGGCGGTGGCGGCGTCACCGGCCCGCGGGCCCGCCACCTCGGTCGATACGCTCACGCTCCTACCGCCGTCCGATCTCCGTCGCGGGCCCGGCGTGCCGTCCCTCGGTATGTCGTGCTCGGGTGTGTCCTGCGCGGATGTGTCCTGCGCGGATGTGTTCGGGCTCGGGGTGGCGCCGTCCGCCGGGCGGTCGCCCGGCAGGGCCTGCGCGGGCGGACGGCCCGGTCGCTTCCTGGTCGCCGCGCCGCTCATCCGCGCACCGCCCCGGCCAGTCCGGCGGGCTCCGCGAGGCGGTCCGCCCCGAAGGCCGCGCGCCCGGCGGGCTCCGGCCGGCCGTCGGCCCTGGGCGGGCAGCGCAACGGCAGCTCCCGCATCCCGCCGAAGACGAACTGGGTGCTCCACGGCACGGTGGCCGGCGTCAGCGGTGTGCCCAGCTCGCGGGTCTCCCCCGCCCGCGCCAGGCCGCGCAGCACGGCGGCGCCCGCCATCAGCGACAGCGGCGCGCCGAGGCAGTGGTGCGGACCGTGGCCGAACGCCAGATGGCGCAGCTCGGCCCGGTCCGGGTCGAAACGGTCCGGCTCGGCGAACCGGCGCGGGTCGCGGTTGGCCGCCGCGTAGAGCAGCAGCGCCACCCGGCCGGCCGGGATCACCGTGCCGCCCACGGCGACCTCCGCGGTCAGGGCGCGGGCGCTGGCGCGCACCGGGCTGCCGAGCCGCTGGGCCTCGTCGAACACCGCCTCCGCGCGCTCGGGCCGGGCCCGGAGCAGCTCGGCGAGGGCCGGCTCCCGCAGGAGCTGCCAGACCGCCACGGCCAGGCCGGAGGTCAGCGTCTCCAGCCCGTTGGCGAGCAGCATCACCACGAAGGCGAGCAGATCCTCGTGGTCCAGCCGGCCGTCGGCCCGGGCCACCGTCAGCCGGCTGATCAGGTCGTCGCCGGGGGCGGCCGCGCGGGCCGCGCAGAGCTCCTCCACGTAGTCGCGGAACTCCTCGAACTCGGCGTCCAGTTCGGCGATGCGCGCCGGGTCCGCCTGCTCGCCGAAGTCGTCGAGCAGGGAGCGGGCGACCAGCTTCGCCCAGCCGGTGACGCGGTCCTGCTCGGAGTCGGGGATGTCGAGGATGGCGCAGGAGACGGCCACCGGCAGCGGCACGGCGAGGTCGGCGACCACGTCGAAGGAGCCGGCCGCGAGCAGCGGGTCCAGCATCCGGCCGGCGGTGGACTCGATGCGGGCCCGCATCTGCTCCAGCCGGCGCGCGCTGAAGGCCGTGGTCGCCAGGCGCTTCAGCCGGGTGTGGTCGGCGCCGTCGCGCATCGGGAGCATCCGGTTGACGATCCGGGCGAGGGCGGTGGATCCGGCCCTGGGCAGGCCGACGGCGGTCGGGTCGACGGCCGTCCCGGGGTGCGTGAGGACGGTGATGATCTCCTGGTAGCCGGAGACCACGTGGACCCGGCCGAGGTCGAGCACCGGCGCCTCGGCCAGCAGCCGGCGGTAGAGCGCGGGTGGGTCCTGCTGCGCGGCGGGCTGCTGGATGAACCGCGCGAGCTCGTGCCGGAGGCTCTCCATGGCCCGGCTCTCCTTAACTACTGGTCTTCGGAAGGTTGTCGGCGACCCGCCCGACGGGGTCGATGCCCGGCGCCCGATCGGCCGGGACCCGCCCCGGTTCGGTGCGGAGGCGGAAACAGGGGTGCCGCGATGGCCCCGCCTTGACGGAACCACCGCGGCACAGGACCCGTTACTCCGCGGCGGTCTCGGCGGCCGCGTTGGACACGGAGGAGAAGCTGGAGACGGGGCAGGCGGCGCAGGCCAGCGAGCTGACGCTGATGCCACCGTTGACGGTGTCCAGCTCCTCGATCTCGATGTCGAACTGCTCGTTCGAGGTGATCTCGTTGTCGGCCATGATGGTCTCCCTCCGGGTGAGGCGCCGGCCCCGGCGGGGCTGGTCACCTTCGGCGCCATTTCGCTTTCCGGCTTTTTCTCCGGCTCGCTGGTGGCGATGAGAAAACTATGCACCCGGGGCACAGGAGTTCGTCAGTACGGGATGTCAGGAATTCACCTCTACAAAATGCCACACCCTGATCCATGACATTTTGAACCCCCTCTGACATGCACTGATGCCCTCTCTTGCGTTCACCGGTGGGCGCAGGTCACGCTGTATTCCATGACACTCACCACAGGCCCGGGAATTCCCGGGACACCGGCCGTGGAGGTGCGGGACCTGCACCGCAGCTACGGCGAATACGAAGCCGTGCGGGGAATTTCCTTCACGGTCGCGCGGGGCGAGCTGTTCGCCCTGCTGGGGACCAACGGCGCCGGCAAGACGACCACCCTGGAGGTGCTGGAGGGGTACCGCCCGCCGAGCTCGGGCACCGTCCGGGTCCTGGGGACGGATCCGTACGCCCGGGGCACCCTGGTCCGGCGCCGGACCGGGGTGATGCTCCAGGAGGGCGGCTTCTTCAAGGAGTTGACCGTCGCGGAGACCGTCGACTCCTGGCGCTCCTTCCTGTCCGGGGCCCGGCCCGCCGCCGAGGTGCTCGGCCAGGTGGGGCTCACGGAACGGGCCGGCACCCGGGTCGCGCAGCTGTCCGGCGGCGAACGGCGCCGTCTGGACCTGGCGTTGGCGGTGCTGAACGCGCCGGAGCTGCTGTTCCTGGACGAGCCGACCACCGGCATGGACCCGGAGGCCCGCCGGATCACCTGGCGCCTGGTGCAGGACCTCCGGGCGGCCGGTACGACCGTCCTGCTGACCACCCACTACCTGGAGGAGGCCCAGCAGTTGGCCGACCGGGTGGCCATCATGGACCGGGGCCGGCTGGCCGCGGTCGGAACGGTCCAGGAGGTGCTCTCCGGGCACCGCACCCGGATCACCTTCCCCTTGCCGCCCGGCCTCACCGCCGCCCAACTCCCCACTGTGCTGGGCGAGTCACCGGTGGTCGAGGACGGCACGGTGGTCTACACGGCGGCCCGGACCGCGCCGGCCCTGGCCGTGCTGCACGGCTGGGCGGCGAGCAGGTCGGTGGAGCTGGACGGCATCGAGGCGCGCAACGCCTCCCTGGAGGACGTCTTCCTGGAGCTGGCACACGAGAGGGCGGGAACCCGATGAGCAGTGCGACCGACAGCAGCGTGATCCGCGGCGGGGCAGCCGGCGGGGCGACCGGCGGGACCGATGCGGCCGGCCCGACGGCCCGAGGGGCGGAGGAGCGCCCCGGCGCGTCCGCCGAACGGCACCGTGAACTCGGCTGGCCGCAGTACGCGCGCGGGCAGTTCCTGCTCTCCTGGCGGGTGTTCTGGCGCAACCGGCGCTCCACGTTCATCGGCTTCCTGCTGCCGGTGCTGCTGAACCTGGTGGTGGCGGCGCCGCTGCGGGACAAGGAGATCGGCGGGGTGAACGCGGCGGCGTACAGCACCGTCGGGTTCATCGGCTTCGCGCTGGTGACCTCGTTCATCAACCTGCTCAACGGCGTCGTCGCCCGCCGCGACGACCTGGTGCTCAAGCGGCTGCGCGGCACCGAGGTCCCGGCGACGGCGATCTTCGCCGGGCAGTTCGGCGCGGCCGGCGCGGTGGTGCTGCTGCAGGTCCTGCTGCTGGGCGGCCTCTCGGTGGGGTGGTTCGGGGCGCCGCTGCCGGCCGACCCGCTGCTGTTCGTGGTCACGCTGGTGGCCGGCTACCTGCTCTTCGCGGTGCTGGCGGTGGCGCTCTCCGGGCTGACCCCGAGCGCCGAGGCGGCGCCGATGGTCGCCACCCCGGTGCTACTGGTCTGCATGTTCGCCAGCGGCGTGGTGGCGCCGCTCAGCTCGATGCCGCAGTGGCTGCAGGGGCCGGCCCACAACCTGCCGCTGGCACCGGTGGTGGAGACGCTGCGGACGGCCTGGTTCGGCCGCCCGTTCGGCGCCGAGAGCTGGTCGGGCGGCGCGCCGGCGCGGATCGACCTGCTGCACGGCTGGCAGCACGCGGCCGGCTCGCTGCTGCTGGTCGCGGCCTGGACGGCCGGGGCGGCGGTGCTGGGGCGGCGGCTGTTCCGCTGGGAGCCGCGCCACGGATGAGACCCACGGCCGGCCCCGGTCGCCGATGTGCCCGCCCGGCCGGTCGAGCGGCCGGGCGGACCCGCCCGCGACCGGGGCCCCCGCACGTCCGGGGCCCCCGGTCCTGGTCCTGCGCCGCCCGGCCCGTCCTGTCCCGGCCGACCGGCCGCTCCGCACGGCCCGCCCGGTCCGAAGCGCCCGGGCTCAGCCGAGGGTCCGGGCCGCCAGTTGCGGCTGCGGCAGCTGCCAGCAGTCGAGTTCGGGCAGGGCGAGCAGGATCGGCAGGTCGAACGGGCAGAACCCGCGGGTCTCCAGGTCGACCTCGATCTCCTGCCCGGCCCGGACCGTCACCGGGCGGCTCGCCCCGATGAACAGCGGCCGGCGGTTCCAGGGCAGCGGCTCGACGTCGCGCATCCCGACCACCGCGGCCCGCAGGTGCCACACGCCCTCGGCGACGCCGTCCAGCCGGAAGGCTCCCGGCCCGTCCAGGACGTCGCAGGCGACCGGTTCGCCCTGGACGATCGGGTCGCTGAAGGCCGCCACGTAGATCCGGGTCGGCAGCCCCACGTCGGGGACGCCGACCACGCCCCGCACCGCGCACGGCCGGTGGGAGGCGGCCGACCGGAAGGCGCCCGGCTCCCGGGGCATGCCCGCTCTCGCCAGCGTCCGGTAGCGGCCCGGGGAGAGCCCGACGCTGCGGGTGAAGCGGCTGGTGAAGGTACCGAGACTGTTGTAACCCACCTGGTAGGAGATGTCGGTGACGCTCAGTGGGGTCCGGAGCAGCAGGTTCTTCGCCTTGTGCAGCCGGATCGCGGACAGGAAGCGTCCCGGCGAGGTGCCGGTGAGCGTCCGGAACACCCGGGAGAAGTAGAACTTGCTCAGAATGGCGGTGTCCGCGATGTCGTCCAGCGACAGCGGTTCCTCGTAGCGCTCCCACATCGTCGCGATGGCACGCTCGACAGCGGCTTGCAAGACATCTCTTCCTTCCGTGCGAATCCGGGGGTATCCGTACGAACAAGGTGCTGCCGGCGCTCCGGGCCGGCGGTCAGCCGTCCTGCTGCATCCACGCTCCGACCTGGCGGGCGGCCGTCAGGCTGGCCCAGGCCGTCAGCCCGACCAGCGCGCGGTCGCCCGGCTCACCGGCGGCCCGGCGGAAGTCGGCGATCACGGTCTCGTCCACGGTGTAGGAGGCGAGGGCGGTCAGCAGCACCAGCCGGGCCGCCGGACGCTCCTGGGGGACGAGGGCGGCGACGGCCTGGTCGGCCCAGCCCCGGCCGAGCCCGGGCGGGCGGCCGTCCCAGCGCGCGAGGGTGTCGTGCAGCAGCTCCTGGACGGCCTTCGGCACGTCCGCGCGCCCGGCCTCCTCGACGGCGGCAGCGGCCCGGGCGAAGGCCGAGGCGATCACCGGGTTGCCCTCGGCCCAGGCGAGGTCGGCGGGCAGCGGGGCGGGCGCCAGCAGGTCCAGCGAGACGCCGGGCGCCGGCTCCGAGCGGGCGGAGGAGCGGATCAGCCAGGTCAGCACCCGCAGTACCGGGCGCAGCGAGCTCTCCGGTGCGCCGGGCGGCAGCGGCACCCCGCCGAGGAAGACGTTCACCATCCGGTTGAGGTACTGCATGATGACGACGGTGCCGAGCAGTTCGGGCAGTTGCCCGGACGGGAAGGGCCGCGGGTTCGCGGCCGCCGTGTCGCGGACGGCGCCCAGCCGGGCCCACTCGGTGACCTCGTCGAACCGCCCGGCCCCGCAATCGGTGGCGCGGCCGGGTGTCAGGCTGTGCAGGACGGCGGTGTGCATCCGCTCGCAGAACGGGCACTCGTTGGCCACCGAGACGGCGCACGCCACCGCCTCCTTGGCCGGCCGCGGGGCGGCCCCCTCCACCAGCATGGTCTCCCGCAGCATCAGCCAGCTGGCGGCGAGCGGGCCGGTCGCGGGCGAGTGGAGGGCGATCGGCGGTGCGAGCACCCCGAAGTCCCGTTCCAGCTCCCGGTAGACCTGGGCGACGCCACCGCGCGCCCGGTCGAAGCCGACCGGCTTCACATGGCGCACCTGCATCAGCGACAGACCTCGCAAGCGGGACTGGACAAACTTTCTGCGCACGGAACTCTCCCCGGTTCGAACGGTCAGCGGTCGATTCACGGCTTGCGTGCCACGGCACACCACATCGCCGGAGCCCCGGCCTGTTCGGCCACCGGCTCCGGACGCCACTCCCCAGGCGCCACCACTCCCGGCGACGCCAGTTCCAGATCCTCACCCAGCAGCGCCGCGACCTCGGCCCGGTCCCGGCGCACCACCTGGGTGCCCCAGCCGGGCAGCAGCAGCTCCAGCGCGGCGTCCATCGGCCCGGCCAGCTCGTGCGGCGCCAGGTGCCCGAAGGCCACCCAGCTGCCGGACGGGACGGCGTCCACCAGCAGCCGCACCAGGCCCGCCGGGTCCTCCTCGCCGGGGACGAAGTGCAGCCCGCCGAAGAGCAGCAGGCCGACCGGGCGGGACAGGTCCAAGGTCGCCGCGGCGTCCCGCAGGACCTGGTCCGGATCGCCCAACTCCCCCTGCACGTAGGCCGTCGGGCTGCGCGGCTGCTGCCGGAGCAGCCGCCGCGCATGGTCGACCACACCGTCGTCCCGGCCCACGTAGACCACCCGGGTGTCCGGGGACACCCGCTGGGCCACCTGGTGGGTGCTGCCCATGGTCGGCAGGCCCGCGCCGATGTGCAGCAGCTGCCGCACGTCCGCCCCGCCGACCAGGTGGCCCACGATCCGGCCGAGCGCGGCACGGGCCGTCCGCAGCTCGGCCCGCAGGTCACCGGCCGGCCAGGCGGTGCAGGCCCGCTCGGCGGCCGTCCGGTCGGCCGGCCCGTTGGCCGCACCACCCAGCAGGTAGTCCACGGCCCGCGCCAGACTGGGGATGTCGAACTCGTCGGTCACACCATTCCTCAGCTGAACTGTCAGGGGATCGGGAAGAAGGCGCGCACGAACTTCTCGAAGAGCCGGTCTCCGATCGTCCAGCGCATCCGGGGAAGCAGCCGCGAGGGCACCCCGATCCGGTAGCGGATCTGCGGGTTGTCGCTGCTCACGGCCTTCTCGATGACCTTCGCCACGGTCTCCGCGCGAACGGCCATCCGGCCGCGCCCGGTCGGGTGGTCGGTCTCGCGGTAGGCGCCGTGCCAGTCGACGAAGTACTGCCAGAAGTCGTCGTACAGGCCGGTCTTCTCCTGCCCGGACATCCCGAGGTCGGCCACCGACATCGGCACGAAGCCGCCGAGCACCGGTGAGGGCTCGATCAGCACCACCTTGATGCCGAAGCCGGACACCTCGTGCCGCAGCGAGTCGCCGATCGCCTCCAGGGCGTGCTTGGTGGCCTGGTAGTAGCCGCGGCCCGGGGTGGCGAACTGGCCGAAGATGGAGGACATGATGACCACCCGGCCGCTGCCCTGGGCCCGCATCCCGGGGAGCACCAGCTGGGTGAGCCGGGAGAGCCCGAAGACGTTGGTCTCGAACTGCCGGCGCACCTCCTCGATCGGGGTCTCGCCGATGGTGCCGTTCAGGCTGTAGGCCGCGTTGTTGATGAGGGTGCCGACCGCGCCGTGCTCGGCGGTGATCTTGTCCACCGCGTCGATCATCGACTGTTCGTCCGTCACGTCCAGGTGGAGCACCTGGATCCCCTCGGCCGCCAGGCCCGCCAGCGCCTCCAGGTTGCGGCCGGTCGCGTAGACCGGCCAACCGGCGCGGTGCAGGCGCAGCGCCGCGGCCTGGCCGGTGCCGGAGGACATCCCGGTGCCGGAGGAGGCGCCGGTCAGCAGGACCGCCCGGGACGGCGTCATCACGCCGCCGTCCCGGCTCCGCCGTCCGCACCGGCATCGGTGTCGGTGTCGGACTGCCGGGAGATCCGGCTGCGGGTCATCGCGGTGCCCAGGCCGAAGCCGTCCACCAGCCGGTTGATGAAGGCGAAGAGCCCTGCGGTGAAGACCGCCTCCAGCATCTCCTCGTTGCTCCAGCCGGCGGCGGCGACCCGGTCCCAGTCCTCGTCGGTGATCCGGTAGGCGCCGGTGCAGACCTGGGTGACCAGCTCCATCAGCGCCAGGGTCCGCTCGTCGAGCGGGAGTTCACCGGGCTTGTCGGCGGTGGCGATCGCGTGGGTCAGCTCCTCGCTGCCGCCGAACTGCGAGAGGAACCAGTTGTGGGTCCCGACGCAGTAGGGGCAGCCGTTGACCTTGGAACTCCAGGCGGAGATCATCTCGCGGGTGGCCCGCGGCAGCACACCGTCGTTGAAGACGCCGGTGTACCCGGTGATGAGCACCTCCATCAGATCCGGCCGGGTGGAGACCAGCCGAAACATATCGGGTACGAATGGGAGACCGGTCCTGCTCTTGATCAGGTCGTAGAGTTCCGCGGTCCGGCCGGTCGCCTCGGACTCCTCGATCAGCGGAACACGTGCCGCCGGACCCTGCTGCTCACCCATGGAAGTGACTCCTTCGCGGTGGACGGGACATTCACGAGCAACCCGATGTTGTCAGGGGCGCGCAGAGCGGTTGTCTCCTAAATTGCCCTCTTCCTTCAACCGTCCGATTCCGAAGTCGCATTTGCCACAGGCCAATTCGCCTTGCCCACCGATCGGCGCCGGCTCCCCCCGCCGGCCCCGGGACGCGAACGGCTCCGGCCCCGGGCGCTGTTCGTGCGCCCGGGGCCGGAGCCGACGGGACGGAAGTGAGGGGGCACCGCGGACGGGCGATGCGCGCGGGCGCACCGGCCCCGCGGGTGGTGCGTGGCCGGCGGGCGCGGCCACGGTGCGGGCCCGCGCCCGCAGCACGGGCCCGCGACCGAGCCACAGGCCCGGTCCGGCGGTCCGGGCCCGGTCCGATGACCCCTAGCGGGGTGTCCCGGGGCGGTGGGCCTCCCGTTCGGCCGCCTCCGCGATGCGCTTGACGGTGGCGAGCCGGCGGTCCCAGTCGGCCGCGAGGGTGGCCATCCAGCGTGCGGTGGCGTCCAGCGCGGCCGGCTGCACCGAGTACCGCACCTCGCGTCCCACCCGGACGCCGGAGACCAGTCCGGCGGCGTCCAGGACGCTGAGGTGCTTGACCACCGCCTGCCTGGTCACCGGAAGGCTTCCGGCGAGGGTGGTCGCGGTGACCTCGCCCCGGGCGGCGAGCAGGTCGAGCAGGCGGCGGCGGGTGGGGTCGGCCAGCGCGGCGAGCACGCTGTCGACCCCCTCGGCGGCGCCGGCGGGTTTCTCCGTCACACGGACGACTTTTCGACGCGGACCCGGAGTCCCGGCCCGGCCACCCGGGACCGGACCGGCTCCGGCCGCGCCTCGAACAGGGCGTCGTGTTCGATCAGCCGGCCACCCATGAGAGGGCTCCTTCACTGCCGCCAATGGATACGACTCCATAGTCGCACATCGGCCCCCCAGGAGCAACCTGGGAGTTGCACTCCGGGCGCGAACGGATTCCGGCGGCCGCCCGCCGTACCTCCCCCGGACCAGCACCGACCTGCACCGAACTCCACCGACCTGCCCCGGCGGTCGCCCTCGACCCGCCCCGGACCGGCGCCCCTGCGGCCGCCCTCGGCCCGGCGCGGGCAGCCCCGGCCCGCCTCATCCGGCCGGGAACGCCGAGGAGCGCCGGGGGCCGTCCGTCCGACCGCTGCTCGCGGTCGGACGGACGGCCCCCGGCGCTCGGGCGCTCGGGCGGACGCCTCGGACGGGCCCGGGCTCAGCCGGACTCCACCAGCACCACCAGGCCCACGGCGACCAGCAGGCCGGCCACCGCGCCCAGCACCGCCCCCAGCGGGTGGTGCCGCACCCACCAGCCGATCCAGCCGCCGGCGAGCGGCAGCAGGACCGCCCCGGCCACCGCCGGGTACTGGGCGAGCCAGCCGGGCCGGCGCATCAGCTGGCGAACTTGTCCGTACCGTTCCACCAGTTCGTCCCGGCGGTGGCTGCGGCCTCGTTGTCGTACATGTCGTGGTGGCGCCACCAGTCCCAGGGCTGCTCCAGCTGCGCTTCCTGGCGCCCGAGCGGCGTCAGGTCCAGGTAGTTGTAGAAGTTCTTGAAGATGTCACCGCCCCGGTCGTAGATCGAGTAGGTGTGGAAGACGTCCGTCCCGTCGGTCATGAAGACGCTCACGCCCGGGAGTTCACCCTGCTCGGTGGTGACGTGGTAGTCCACGTTGAAGTCCGAGCCGAACGAGGACACCCAGGGGATGTCCCAGCCCATCCGGGCCTTGAAGGCCTCCAGCTTGGGCAGCTGGCCGCGCGAGACCATCACGAAGGTGGTCTCCCGGGCGTTGATGTGGGCCAGGTGCCCGACCGAGTCGGCCTGCATCGAGCAGCCGATGCAGCCCTCCTCCTGGTCCGGGCCGAACATGAAGTGGCGGACGATCAGCTGGCGCCGGCCCTGGAACAGGTCCAGCAGCGACAGCTCGCCCTGGGGGCCGTGGAAGACGTACTCCTTGTCGACCTTGACCATGGGCAGTTCCGGCCGGGCCGCGACGACCTCGTCGTGCAGCCGGGTGAGCTGCTTCTCCTTCTCCAGCAGCTCCTTGCGGGCCTGGAGCCACTCCTCGCGGGTTGCCACCTTGGGCAGGTTCATCGAACTCTCCTGGTTCTCGTGCTGGTTCTGGCGCTGGTTCGGTTCCGGTGCTGGCGCTGATCCTGGGCGCGAATACGCTTGCGAGCGGGGACGCGTGGCCTCCCGGGGGCACCCCCGGGGCCACCGGCTCAGCCGGCGCGCAGCCAGTCGGCCAGCCGCTCGCCGATCATGGTCGAGGTCAGGTTGGTGTTGCAGTTGACGATGCCCGGCATCACCGAGGCGTCCGCCAGGTAGAGGCCCTCGGTGCCGTGCACCTTCAGGTGCCCGTCGACCACCGCGCCCTCGTCCTCGGCCAAACCCATCCGGGCCGTGCCGACCGGGTGATAGGCACTGTCGAGACTGATCCGGGTGTACTGGCGGACCATCTCCTCGTTCTCGATCAGCTGGTCGTTGAGGACGATGAAGTCCTCGCCGAGGCTGCGGATGCCGGGGTGGTTGACCAGCTCCCAGCAGGTCCGCACGGCGTCGGCGAGCTTCTCCAGGTCGCGCTCGGTGGCGAGGAAGTTGAGGTCGATGTCGGGAGCGGCCGCCGGGTCGGCGGAGCTCAGCCGCAGGCGGCCGCGCGACTGGGGCTTCTGGTCGACCACCATCACGCCGAGGATCACGTTGCCGCCGGCCAGCATCTGCAGGTCGGGGAACATGGTCAGGTCGAAGTGGTTGACCATGTAGTACTGCAGGTCGTTGAAGTCGGACGAGCCCTTGGCCGTGGTGCGCACCATGGCCTGCAGGAAGGGCGCGCCGCGGTCGATCGCCCCGGGGGCCGGCTTCATGAAGACGCCGGTGCGCGGGTGGTCGATCAGGTTGGCGCCGACACCGGGCCGGTCCACCCGGACGTCGATGCCCAGGCGGCGCAGGTCCTCGGCCGGCCCGATGCCCGAGCGCAGCAGGATGGTGGGCGAGTTGACCGCGCCCGCGGAGAGCACCACCCGGCGCGAGCGCACCTCCTCGGCCACCCCGCCGCCGGCGGAGAGCTCCACCCCCACGGCGCGGACGCCCTCGAACAGCACCCGGTGGACGAGCACGCCCGACCGCACGGTCAGGTTCTCCCGCGACCGCACCTCGGGGGTGAGGTAGCCCAGCGCGGCGTTGACCCGGACCTCGGTGTCCCGGCGGTTCGACGGAATCGGCCCGATTCCGGTGGCCTCCGGATGATTGTGGTCGGCCACCTCGGGGAACCCGGCCCCCAGGCTCGCGTCGATGAATGCCGCCTGGGCGGGCGTCAGCTCGTCCGCCCGCCACCGCCGGATCGGTATCGGACCGCCCTTTCCGTGAATCTCCTCGTCGCCCCGGTCGAGGTCGTCCTCCAGCTTGCGGTAAAAGGGCAGCACCTCGGACCAGGACCATTCCGGGTTTCCGGCGCCGGCCCATTCGTCGAAATTCTCGGGAACGCCGCGCAGGGCGATCGTCGCCCCCACCGAGGACGATCCGCCGGACACCTTCCCACGGGGGAAGAGAATCCGGCGGCCGTCGCTGATCTCGGCCCTGAACTTCCAGTCGTGCGCGCTCAGGGACATCGCGTTGCCGTCCCGGATGTCGGCCGGGAGGTCGTCCTTCCCCGGGAAGTCGGGACCTGCTTCCAGCAGGAGCACCTTGCGTGCTGGGTCCTCGCTGAGCCGTGCGGCGATCGCCGCGCCGGCCGAGCCCGATCCGACAACGATGTCGTCATAAGTCTGCGTCATGGAACGTCCTCGGGGTCGCGGATTCCGATTGGAACAACCTTCTGTCCACGAGCTTCACAGCCGCCGGGTCGGCTGTCTTCTCCGAGCGTGCTCTCCCTCCTGACCGGGGCCGCAGAACCGGTGGGCAAGATGAGAGAAGCGTCACGGCAGGGGCTCATCCATGCTCAAAAACTATGACGGCCCACAAAGGGAGTTGAAGCGCCTATCCGGCCGAGCATCCATCACATTGTTATTCCTGCACGGAATGCCTGCATGGAGAGGGGAATGCGTTGTATCGCGAGCGAATTCGTAGACTGATTCCGGGAGTGGCGACGGTGGTGGTGGCCACCTCACTGTTCTTCGCCGTCAGGGACGGGGTGGCGGTGGCCGGGGGCGACGAGGTCGCCACCCAGTACAAGTTCCAGGAGATGCCCATCGCGCTGCCTCCCGGGTACGAGTCCCAGCCGATGAACACCGTCCGGGTGGTGAACCCGGCCTACCACAAGATCCGCTCCTGGATCTCGTCGGTCGGCGCCGGCATCGCCATCAACGACCTGACCGGGCACGGCCTGGCCGACGGCATGTGCATCGTCGACACCAGGACCGACCAGATCGTGGTGACGTACACCCCCACGGCCCGCCAGGCCGACCGCTTCACCCCGTTCGTGCTGGACGCCGCGCCGCTGCCGATGGACAAGGCGATGGCCCCGACCGGCTGCACCCCCGGCGACTTCAACGGCGACGGGCGGACCGACCTGCTCGCCACCTACTGGGGCCGCACCCCGGTGGTCTTCCTGGCCAACTCCGACGCCGGCACCCTCTCGCCCAGCAGCTACACGCCGCGCGAGGTCGTGTCCTCGCAGTCCCTCGACGGCCGGTACCACGGCCCCCGCTGGAACACCGACGCGGCCTACGTCGGCGACCTGGACGGCAGCGGCCACCCGTCGATCGTGATCGGGAACTACTTCCCCGACTCGGACGTGCTGGACCCGACCGGCCTGAACAACGTGGAGATGAACGAATCGCTCTCCAGCGCCAAGAACGCCGGCGGCGACCACGTGCTGCGCTGGGCCAAGGCCAGCGCCGGCCCCGAGCCGGACGTCGCCTTCGTCGAGGAGCGGGACGCCATCCCCTTCGACGCCTCCACCGGCTGGACGCTGGCCATCGCGGGCGCCGACCTCACCGGCCAGGGCCGCCCTGACCTCTACATCGCCAACGACTTCGGCCACGCGCACCTGCTGCACAACCAGTCCACGCCGGGCCGGATCAAGTTCATCGAGGCCACCGGCCGGCGGGACTCGACCACCCCCAAGTCCTTCGTGCTCGGCAAGGGCTCGTTCAAGGGCATGGGCGTCGACTTCGCCGACATCGACAACAACGGCAACTTCGACATGATGGTCAGCAACATCACCGCGGCCTGGGGCCTGGAGGAGTCCAACTTCCTCTGGGTGAACCGGGCCAAGGACAACGCCGACATGAAGCGGCAACTGGAGGACGGTGTCGCGCCGTTCACCCAGGAGGCGCGGGAGCACGGCGTGGCGTGGACCGGCTGGGGCTGGGACACCAAGATGGCCGACTTCCGCAACGACGGCAATCTCTCCATCCTCCAGGCCGACGGCTTCGTCAAGGGCAACATCGACCGGTGGCCGTGGCTGCAGGAGATGGCCATGACCAACGACGACCTGCTCTCCAACCCGGCGATGTGGCCCAACGTCCAGCCCGGCGACGACCTGGCCGGCGACGACGTGCTCGCCTTCTACGCCCGGACGCCGAGCGGCACCTTCGCCAACATCAGCAAGCAGCTGGGGCTGGCGGTGCCCACCCCGACCCGTGCCATCGCCACCGGTGACACCACCGGCAGCGGCCTGCTGGACTTCGCCGTCGCCCGCCAGTGGGGGCCGCCGGCCTTCTACGCCAACCAGGCGCCCAAGCCGGGCAACTTCCTCAACCTGCGGCTGTACCGCCCCTCCGGCGAGAGCACGGCCGGCCAGGGCATCACCAACACCGGCACCCCCGCGTACGGCGCCACCGTCAAGATCACCACGCCGGACGGCACCCGGGTCTCCCAGCTGGACGGCGGCAGCGGCCACGGCGGGTACCGCAGCTTCGACGTGCACTTCGGCCTCGCCGCCTACAACGGCCCGGTCACCGTCGAACTCTGCTGGCGGGACACCTCCGGCGCGATGCACGAGAAGACCGAGCAGCTGCAGCCCGGCACCCACTCGCTGCTGCTGACCAGTGACGTCCAGGAGGTTCCGAGCCGATGAGTCCCGTCACCCCGCGCACGGCCCCCAAGCCCGTGCCCGTCCCCGCCGCCGCACCCCCCGCCGCGAAGGACCCGCGCTACCTCGCGCTGCGCAACTTCGCGATCTCCATCTCCGTCTTCAACGCCTTCGGCTACACCCTGCTCGGCTTCGAGCAGCCCTGGCTCTGGCCGATCATCGCGGTGCTCAGTGCCTACTTCACCGAGATCGTCTTCGAGGTCCTCAGCGCCTGGGCGCAGCGCCGCACCCCGCGCTTCCTCGGCAACGGGATGCGCGGCATGTACGAGTTCCTGCTGCCCTCGCACATCACCGCGCTGGCCGCGAACATGCTGCTCTACGCGAACGACCAGCTCCTCCCGGTGCTCTTCGCCACCTTCGTCGGCGTGGCCGGCAAGCACGCGCTGCAGGCACCGGTCGCCGGCCGGATGCGGCACTTCATGAACCCGTCCAACTTCGGGATCACCGTCACCCTGGTCTGTTACGGCTCCTGGGTGAGCATCGCCCCGCCGTACGAGTTCACCGAGAACGCCAACACGTTCTTCCGGGTGGCCATCCCGCTGATCATCGTCACCTCCGGCACCGTGATCAACGCGCTGCTGACCAAGAAGGTCGCGCTGATCGTCGGCTGGCTCGGCGGGTTCGTGATCCAGGCCCTGATCCGGCACTGGGTCTGGGACGTCGCCATCTTCTCGGCGCTCGGCCCGATGAGCGGCGTGGCCTTCGTGCTGTTCACCAACTACATGATCAGCGACCCGGGCACCACCCCGTCCAAGCCCCGCAACCAGTTCATGTTCGGCTCCTGGGTCGCCATGGTCTACGGCGTCCTGATGCTCTTCAACGTCGTCTACACGCTGTTCTTCGCGGTCACCGTGGTCTGCGGGCTGCGCGGAGCCGGCTGGTGGGTGGCGCACCTGATCAAGCGGTCCCGAACCGCCAAGGCGAACGGGACCGGACTCGGCGACAGCATCGCCGCCGAGCTGGGCAAACCGACCGGATCCGAGGCGATGGCCGCATGACCACCAACCGCAACGAGCCGACGGGGATAGCCGTCGTCGGCATCGCCTGCCGCTACCCCGACGCGGACTCGCCGGACCAGCTCTGGCAGAACGTGCTCACCGGTCGCCGGGCCTTCCGCCGCCTGCCGGACGAGCGGATGCGGGCCGAGGACTACTACGACCCGGACCCGTCCGCGCCGGACAAGTTCTACTCCGCCAAGGCCGCGGTGATCGAGGGCTTCGAGTTCGACCGGGTCAAGCACCGGGTGGCCGGCTCGACCTTCCGCGCCACCGACATGACCCACTGGCTGGCACTGGACACCGCCGCCCGGGCCCTGGAGGACGCCGGGTTCCCGCTCGGCGCCGGACTGGCCGACGCCAACACCGGGGTCATCATCGGCAACACCCTCACCGGCGAGTTCAGCCGGGCCAACCTGATGCGGCTGCGCTGGCCGTACGTCCGGCGCACGGTCGGCGCCGCGCTGCGCGAGCAGGGCTGGGACGACGCCTCGCTCGCCGGGTTCCTGGAGGGGCTGGAGGAGCGCTACAAGAGCCCGTTCCCGCCGATCGGCGAGGACACCCTGGCCGGCGGGCTGGCCAACACCATCGCCGGCCGGATCTGCAACCACTTCGACTTCAAGGGCGGCGGGTTCACCGTCGACGGCGCGTGCTCGTCCTCGCTGCTGTCGGTCGCCACCGCCTGCGACGCGCTGGTCGACGGGCGGCTGGACGTCGCGATCGTCGGCGGCGTGGACCTCAGCATCGACCCCTTCGAGGTGATCGGCTTCGCCAAGACCGGCGCGCTGGCCACCGGCGAGATGAAGGTCTACGACAAGGGCTCCAACGGCTTCTGGCCCGGCGAGGGCTGCGGCATGCTCGTCCTGATGCGCGACGAGGAGGCCCGCCGGGAGGGCAGGTTCCGGTACGCGTCGATCGCCGGCTGGGGCTACTCCTCGGACGGCAAGGGCGGCATCACCCGCCCCGAGGCCAGCGGGCACCGGCTCGCCCTCCAGCGGGCCTACGCCACGGCCGGCTTCGGGATCGAGACGGTCTCGTACTTCGAGGGCCACGGCACCGGCACCGCGGTCGGGGACGCCACCGAGCTGCGCGCCTTCACCGAGGCCCGCCGCGCGGCCGACCCGGACGCGCCGCCCGCCGCGATCAGCACCGTCAAGGGCAACTTCGGGCACACCAAGGCGGCGGCCGGCGTGGCCGGCCTGCTCAAGGCCATCCTCGCGGTGCGCCACCAGGTGATCCCCCCGGCCACCAGCCACCACGACCCGCACCCGGAGCTGACCGGCGAGCGGCCCGCCCTGCGGGTGCCCGACCAGGCCGAACTGTGGCCGCAGGACGCGCCGATCCGGGCCGGTGTCTCCTCGATGGGCTTCGGCGGCATCAACGCGCACGTGGTGGTCGAGCACGCCGACGGGGTCCGCAAGACCGGCGTCGGGACCACCACCCGCCGGCTCGTCGCCTCCCGGCAGGACGTCGAACTCCTGCTCCTGGACGCCGACGGGATGGCCGAGCTGCGCGGCAAGGTGGCCACCCTCGCGGGGCTCACCCCCCGGCTGTCCTTCGCCGAGCTCGGCGACCTGGCCGCCACCCTGCAGGGCGACCTCGCCGACCGCCGGTTCCGTGCCGCCGTGGTCGTCGCCGACCCGGAGCAGGCGGAGCAGCGCTTCACCAAGCTGCTCTCCCTGCTGGACTCCGGCGCCCGCTCGGTGCTGGACCCGAACGGCGGGGTGTACCTCGGCAACGCGGGGCTCAACCCCCGGATCGGCTTCCTCTTCCCCGGCCAGGGCGCCGGGCGGCGCGGCGACGGCGGCGCGATCCGCCGGCGCTTCGCCACCGTGGACGAGCTGTACCGCACCCACGCCCAGCCGGCCGACGGCGACCTGGTCGCCACCGCCGTGGCGCAGCCGCGGATCGTCACCGCGTCCGTCGCCGGGCTGCGGGTGCTGTCCGCCCTCGGCATCGAGGCCGTCGGCGCCGCCGGGCACAGTCTGGGCGAGGTGACCGCCCTGCACTGGGCCGGCGCCATGGACGAGGCCGCGCTGCTGCGGACCGCCGCCGCCCGCGGCCGGATCATGGCGGACGCCAGTGACGGCGGCGGGACGATGGCGGGCATCGCCGCCGAGGCCGCGCTGGTCGAACCGCTGCTGGCGGGCGAGCCGGTGGTGATCGCGGGCTACAACAGCCCCGCGCAGACCGTCGTCTCCGGGCCGGTCGCGGCGGTGGAGCGGGTCTGCGCCAAGGCCGCCGCCGCCGGGCTCGGCACCGCCCGGATCAACGTGTCGCACGCCTTCCACTCGGAGGCGGTGGCCCCGGCCGCCGAAGGGCTCCGGGCGCACCTGGCGACCGAGGTCTTCGCCCCGCTGACCGGGCGGATGCTCTCCACCGTCACCGGCGACGAACTCCCGTCCGAGGTGGACGTGGTGGAGCTGCTCACCCGGCAGGTGCTGGACCCGGTGCGCTTCGACGAGGCCGTCCGGGCACTGGCCTCCGACGTCGACCTGCTGGTCGAGGTCGGTCCCGGGCGGGTGCTGCGCGGCCTGGCGGCCGAGATCGCGCCGTCGGTGCCGACCGTCTCGCTGGAGTCGGACAGCGCCTCGCTGGCCGGCCTGCTCGGCGCGGTGGCGGCGGCGTTCGCGCTGGGCGCGCCCGTCCGGCACGCGGAGCTGTTCCGCGACCGGTTCACCCGGCCGCTGCCGCTGGACAAGAAGTTCCGCTTCTTCGCCAGCCCCGCCGAGTCGGCCCCCGAGGGGGACTTCTCCTTCGCGGGCCTGCGGCGCGAGGACCTGCCCGCCGCGCCGGCAGCCGTCGCCACGGCGGCCGCCCCGGCCGGTGCCGCGGCCCAGGCCACGGCCACGGCCACCGCCGAGCCGGGCGCCGGCAGCCTGGAGGTCCTGCTGAAGCTGGCCGCCGACCGGGCCGAACTGCCCATCGAGGCGGTCAACCCGGGCATCAACCCGCTGGACGAGCTGCACCTGAGTTCCATCACCGTCGGCCAGATCATGAACCAGGCGGCGCAGGAGCTCGGCATCTCGGCCCCGATGGTCACCTCCGCCTTCGCGACCTCCACCCTCGGTGAACTCGCCGGGATGCTGGACGAGTTGGCCGAGACCGCGGACGGCCGCGAAGAGGCGCCGCGGATCGCGTCCGGCGTCGCGCCCTGGGTCCGGGCGTTCGCCGTCGACCTCGTCCCGGCCCCGGCGGCGGCCCCGGCCCGGCCCGGGCAGGCTCCGGGCCGCTGGCAGCTCTTCGCCCCGGAGCGGCACCCGCTGGCGGAGGCGCTGCGCCGCTCGCTGGACGCGGCCGGCCTGGGCGGCGGGGTACTGCTCTGCCTGCCGCGGGACTGCGGGCAGGAGCACGCGGCGCTGATGCTGAGCGCCGCCCGGGCCGCGCTGTCCACCGGCGGCGGCGGCCGGTTCGTCGCGGTCGGCGACCGCCGCGGTGCGGCGGGCCTGGCCAAGACCCTGCACCTGGAGGCGCCGGGGGTCACCACCACCCTGGTCACCCTGCCGCTGCCGGACGACCTGGCCGACGCCGCCGCGCGGGAGCTGGGCACGCGGATCGCCGCGGACGTGGCCGGGACCTCCGGCTTCGCCGAGATCCACTACGACCGGGAGGGCGTACGCCGGGTGCCGGTGCTCCGGCCGCTGGCGCCGGCCGCCGAAGGGGCCGGACACCCGGCCCTGGACGGCACCGACGTGCTGCTGGTGACCGGTGGCGGCAAGGGCATCACCGCCGAGTGCGCCCTGGAGCTCGCGCTCGACACCGGCGCCTCGATCGGCCTGCTGGGCCGCTCCGACCCGGCGCAGGACGCCGAGCTGGCGGCGAACCTGGAGCGGATGACGGCCGCCGGCGTGGCCTTCCACTACGCCCGGGCCGACGTCACCTCCGCCGACGAGGTCAAGGACGCGGTCAGCGAGATCCGCACCGCGCTCGGGCCGGTGACGGCCGTGCTGCACGGCGCCGGCCGCAACGAGCCGCACGGCCTCGCCAGCCTGGACGAGTCCTCGTTCCGGCGCACCCTGGCCACCAAGATCACCGGCCTGGAGAACGTGCTGGCCGCCACCGACCCGGCCTCGCTGCGGCTGCTGGTCACCTTCGGCTCCATCATCGGCCGGGCCGGCCTGCGCGGCGAGGCGGACTACGCCACCGCCAACGACTGGCTCACCGACCTGACCCTGCGGGTCCAGGAGGACTACCCGGACTGCCGCTGCCTGGCCCTGGAGTGGTCGGTGTGGTCGGGGGCCGGGATGGGCGAGCGGCTCGGCGTGCTGGAGGCGCTGATCCGCGAGGGCATCGAGCCGATCCCGACCGAGCAGGGCGTCGCCCTGCTGAAGCAGCTGCTCGCCGACCCGGCCGCGCCCACCGCGATGGTCGTGATGGGCCGGGCCGGCGGTCTGCCCACGCTCGACCTCGGCCGGCGCGAACTGCCGCTGCTGCGCTTCCTGGAGCGGCCGCAGGCGTACTACCCGGGCATCGAGCTGGTGGCCGACGCGGACCTCTCCGCTGCCGGCGACCCCTACCTCTCCGACCACCTGCTCGACGGGGACCTGCTCTTCCCCGCCGTCCTGGGCATGGAGGCGATGTCGCAGGCCGGCTCGGCCCTGCTCGGACTCCCGGGCGTGCCGACGCTGGAGGACATGGAGTTCCTGCGGCCGATCGTCGTCCCGGTCGGGGGCACCACCACCGTGCGGGTCGCGGTGCTGGCCAAGGAGGCCGGAACCGTCCAGGCGGTGATCCGCAGCAGCGAGACCGGCTTCCTGGCGGACCACTTCCGGGCCACCCTGCGCTTCGGCGGTCCGGCGCCCGAGGACGCCGGCCCCCGGCCGGTCGCCGAGGACGCCCCGCGGGTGCCGCTGGACCCGGCCCGTGACCTCTACGGCCCGGTGCTCTTCCAGGGCGGACGTTTCCAGCGCCTGCTCGGCTACCGGGAGCTGGCCGCCAAGGGCTGCGTCGCGGAGATCGCCACCGCCTCGACCGCACCCTGGTTCGCCGGCTACCTGCCGGACAGCATGGTGCTGGCCGACCCTGGCACCCGGGACGCGCTGATGCACTCGATCCAGGCCTGCGTCCCGGACGCGACCCTGCTGCCGGTCAGCGTCGCGCGGCTGCACCTGGCCGCGCCGGCGGGCGAGGACACCGACAAGCAGGTCACCCTGCACGCCGTCGAGCGCTCCCGCGACGGGGACACCTACCTGTACGACCTCGACGTGCGCGACCAGGAGGGCCTGCTGGTCGAGCGCTGGGAGGGCCTGGAACTACGGGCGGTGCGCAAGCAGGACGGCACCGGCCCCTGGCACCCCGCGCTGCTCGGCGGCTACCTGGAGCGCCGCGCCGAGACGCTGCTGGGCACGCCCGTGCGCGGGGTCGTCCTGCCGGACGGCTACCGGCCCGCGGAGGGGGTGGCGGAGCGGCGGGAACGGACCGCGGCCGCCGTCGCCTGGGCGCTCGGGCGGCAGACGCCGGTGCGCTACCGACCGGACGGCCGGCCGGAGATCGACGCCGGCCGGGTGTCCTCCTCGCACGGTGCGGGGGTCACCTTCACGGTGCTCGGGTCCGGCCCGGTGGGCTGTGACGTGGAGCCCGTGGCGGACCGCTCGGCGGCCGACTGGGCCGCGCTGCTCGGCCCGGACGGCTTCGCGCTGGCCGAACTGCTGGCCACCGAGCACGGCGAGCAGCTCTCCCCCGCGGCCGCCCGGGTCTGGGGCGCGACGGAGTGCCTGCGCAAGAACGGCCGCGCGCTGGCCGGCCTGACGCTGGCCGACGCCCCGGACGTCCCGGAGCGCTGGGTGCTGCTGCGGTCCGGCGACGCGCTGATCGCGACCTTCCCGACGGCCCTGCACGGGGTCGACGTACCGGTGATGTTCGCCCTGATGTCGGAGAGCGAGGACTGAACATGCAGCCGTTCTACGAGTACCGCCACCTCGTCGGTTTCGAGGAGACCAACCTGGTCGGCAATGTGTACTACGTCAACTACCTGCGCTGGCAGGGCCGTTGTCGGGAGATGTTCCTGCTGGAGCTGGCCCCGGAGGTGCTGGCCGACATCCGCGACGACCTGAAGCTGTTCACCCTCAAGGTGGACTGCGAGTTCTTCGCGGAGATCACCGCCTTCGACGAGCTGTCGATCCGGATGCGGCTGCAGGACCTCACCCAGACCCAGATCGGCTTCGCCTTCGACTACGTGAAGCTGACCCCCGGCGGTGGCGAGGAGCTGGTCGCCCGGGGGCAGCAGCGGGTCGCGTGCATGCGCGGGCCGAACAACGACACTCGGCCGACCAGGGTCCCGGAGCAGCTGCGCCAGGCCTTGGAGCCGTTCGCGGCGCAGCCCGCCGGCGCCGCGCGGGCCGCCGGGCAGCCCGTCCCCGTCCCGAGCGAGGCGTAGCCGATGACCTCGACGGACAGACTGCCCGCGGGCGGCCCGGCGGCCGCCCGGCCCGTCCAGCACCAGCGCCCCACCCACGACCGGAGCGAACTGCGCGGCGTGCTGGGGAGGTTCGCCACCGGCGTCACCGTGCTCACGGCCGGCCGGACCGCCCCTCGGGGCATGACGGCCAACTCCTTCACCTCGGTCTCGCTGGACCCGGCGGTGATCCTGGTCTGTGTGCTGCGGACGGCCGCCGTGCACGAGACCATCCTGGCCGAGCAGGCCTTCGCCGTCTCGGTGCTCTCGGGCGGCCAGGAGAAGGCGGCCCGGCACTTCGCGGACCGCCACCGCCCCCGCGGCACGCAGGAGTTCGAAGCCGTGGAGAGCGTTCCCGGCCGCTTCACCGGGGCCCCCGTGCTGGTCGGGGCCCAGGCCTGGCTGGAGTGCGAGCTGACCGCCGAGTACGACGGCGGCGACCACTCGATCTTCCTCGGCTCGGTGCTGGACATCGGCCGCGGGCCGGCCGACGACCCGCTGCTCTACTTCGCGGGCGGCTTCCACCGGTTGGACGACTGACCGACCGCCCCGCCCCTGAAGGAGCCCCCCGGCCGTGCACCCGGCCGGGGGGCTCCTTCATGGGCGGGACCGGTTCAGTCGACCGGGTGCACGGTCATCGGCAGACCGCCCTGGACCCGCAGGGTCAGCATCGGCTCCGGCCGGACCACATGGCCGGGGGCCTTCGCCAGCTTCAGCTCACGGACGACGGCCGCGATCACCACCGTCGCCTCCAGCAGACCCAGGCTGCTGCCCACGCAGTAGCGCGGGCCGGCGCCGAACGGGATGTAGCTGTACCGGTGCCGCCCACCCGCCCGGTCCGGCGCGAACCGCTCCGGGTCGAAGCGGTCCGGCGCCTCCCAGAAGTCGGGGTGGCGGTGCAGGGTGTACGGGCAGATCAGCACCTCGGCGCCGGCCGGCACGTGGAACCCGCCGATCTCGTCCTCCTGCTGGGCCTTGCGGGGCAGGATCCAGACCGGCGGATGGAGCCGCATCACCTCCTCCAGCACCATCGAGGTGTAGGTCAGCCGGTGCAGGTCCTCGGGCGTCGGCTGGCGGTCCCCGAGCACGCTCACCACCTCGTCGTGCACCTTCTGCCACACCAGCGGGTGCTGGTCGAGCTCGGTGAAGGTCCAGCTGAGGGTGGAGGCGGTGGTCTCGTGCCCGGCCAGCAGCAGGGTCACCAGCTCGTCGCGCATCCGCTGCCGGCGGACGGCCTCGTCCGGTTCGGCGGCGGTCGCCTCGATCAGGCGGGAGAGCACGTCGTCGCCGTCGTCGCCGGGATTCGCGGCGCGTTCGGCGGCCAGCGCCGCGGTGATCCGCTCCAGGTCGGCCCGGGCCCGGCGGAACTTGCGCTGCTGGGGCAGCGGCAGCCAGGACGGGACGGCGCTGAGCGACATCATCTCGAAGATCGCCTGGTCCTGGACGACCTCGAAGGACTCCCCGATGGACTCGTAGGCGCCCAGGTCCGCGTCGAGCAGGGTGCGGCCGAGGATGCCCAGGGTGAGCCCGGTCATCTCCTCCCGGATGTCGACCGGCCCGCGGCCGGCGTGCGCGCGCAGCCGGGCGACCAGCTTGGCCGCCTCCTCCGCGATCACGCCGGTCTGCCGGTTGATCCGCCGCGGCTGGAAGACCGGCTGGATGACCTTGCGCTGGGCGCGCCACAGATCACCCTCGCTGGTCAGCAGCCCGTCGCCGAGCGCCCGGCGGGCGTGCACCAGGCCGATGCCCTTGTGGTAGTTGGCCGCGTTGTCGGCCAGCACCCGCTTGGCGTGGTCCGGGTGGTTGAAGAAGAACAGCGTCTTGGGACCGAGCGGCAGCCGCACGGCGTCGCCGTAGCGCAGCGCCGCCGAGGTCATCACGGTGAGCCGGTCGCGCGCCATGCTGGCCAGCAGGGCCGGGGCCCGGCGGGCCGGCGGGCCGGGCGGGAGCCGCCGGGCGCGGGGGCGCGCGGCGTCGGGGGCGCTCATGCGACCACGTCGCCCTGGGCCACCAGCTGTTCGGCGATCCGGCGGCGCCACACCTCGTACGCGGGCACCGCGCCGTCCACCACCGGGACCGGCCGGGCCTTGTCGCACAGCGCGGCCGCCTGCTGCGGCGTCAGGTCGCAGAAGAACCGCGCCGCCAGTTCGGTGTGCGGGGTGACCAGGCCGGCCTCCACCCGCGCGGTGGCGGCGAAGGCGGAGGCCTGGGCGACCTGCGGGCGGTGCTTGCCGGCCCGCCGCAGGAAGACCCGCAGCTCGGACTCGTCGCCGCCGCCCGCGTACGTCGCGGCCAGCCCGGCGCCGCTGTAGAGGTCCTCCCGGCGGGACTCGGGGAACCGGTCGATCAGGTCGGCCACCACATCGGGGGCGGAGCCGCCGACGAACCACATGGCGCGGCCGATGCCCTGGTCGAGCGCGCGGTCCGAGTAGCCGGCGGGGCCGCCCTTCGGCCACGGGAAGCCGCGCTCCTGGTAGTGCTCGTGGACGTACTTGCGGGTGTGGAAGTACGCCTGGTGGAACCCGTAGCCGTCCAGCACCAGCCAGCGCAGCAGCGGGTCCGGGGGGCTGACCGCCGCCCAGCGGAACCGCGGCAGCCTGGCCATCGCCCAGCCCACGCCGACGTAGACCATGTAGCTGTGGTGGCGGCCGCGGCCGGCCAGCAGGTCGGCCACCTTGCGGCCGTTGCCGAGGCCGAAGCCGTCGAGCATCGCGGCGCCCATTCCGGCGCCCTCGTAGGCGAATCCCCGGAATTGCTCGGGAATCTCCTCCAGCCGCGTCTCGGCGTCGGCGACCGTCCGCGCCTCCATCACGTAGGCGTAGCCGGTGAGAAAGGTCGCGCCGACGGTCTCCAGGAGGTCCCGGGATTCCGCGCTCTTCTCGTGGAAGCCTCGCTTGGAAAGCAGTGTTTCGGAATGATCTGGGGTCAGAATGCGGCGCCTGAGCGCACGCCAAGAACCCGCCATGTTTTTCCTCCGGGGATCGGGGCTGCTATTGGGCGCAGCTCTCCAACCGAAATCCTTGCCGCCCGCCGGAAGGGCCGTCTACTTCGAACGTGCTCAGCCGAGAGCACGACGGAAGAAGACGTGGGGCCCACGGCCCCCCCAGAATCAAGCCGTCCCGCACCGCCCCTCCAGAGGAAGAACACCTACGTGAGTGATCTCAAGCGTGCGCCGGCGCCCGTCACCGAGGCCGCCCGTACCTCGCTCTTCGTCAGTGGGAGCTTTCCGCGCCGCCGCGGACTCCTGGTACTGCTGAGCGCCGCTTTCGCCCTGTTCCTCTCCTACGCCTGGTCCTCGAAACTGGTGGACACCGAGATCGGCGTCAACACGGCCAACGCCCTGCTCGGCCACGACGCCCACAAGACGCCGATCGCGGGCGTCGCGTCCGGCGTGCTGTTCGCGTTCGTGACCGGCCTGGCCGGCTCCTTCACCGCCTGCAACATCGCCGTGTTCGGCGCGGTGGGTCCGATGGTGGGCCGGGCCGGCTCGCGCCGGGAGAAGCTCCTGCAGACGGTACGGCCGCTGGCCTGGATGGCGGCGGGCATGATCCCGGTGTCGGCCGCGTACGGCGCGCTGGTCGGGTTCGTCGGCACCCGGATGCCGCAGTTCTCGACGGCCACGGCGGCGCCCGGCACCATCTCGGCGCGCAGCGCCCAGTCGATGATCGCCTTCGGTCTGATCGGGCTGGCCATGATCGTGCTGGGGCTGGCCGCGGCGGGCGTGGTGAAGGATCCGCTGGGGCCGGTGTCCCGGCGGTTCCCGAACGCGCCGATGGTGGTGCTGGGCGCGCTGGTGGGCGGATTCCTGATCGGGCGCCCGTACCCGCTGTTCCGGGACCTCTTCCGGCACGCGGCGACCACCCACAACCCGCTGTACGGCGCCGCGGCCTTCACCCTGCAGTCGCTGGGGAACATCCTGGTGATGTCGGTGCTGGTGGTCGCGCTGACGTACGGGCTGGGCGGGCGGCTGCAGCGCTGGCTGTCGGCCTCGCCCGGGCGGGTGGCGGCGGTGACGGCCGCGGCCTTCCTGGTGGCCGGCGTCTTCACGCTGGTGTACTGGGACGTGCGGATCCTGGGCCGGCTGGGCTACATCTGGTGGCCCACGGCGCCCTGGAACGCCGCCCACTGACCTCGGCGGCACCTCGGCGGACCTGGGCGCGGCGCGCTCAGGTCCGCCGTCCGCGTGCCCGCTCCAGCGATTCCAGGGTCTGCGCCGGGTCGGCGCCGGCGCCCATCAGCAGCCCGGCGACCTGGGCCTCGAAGCAGGTGTCCGCGTCGTTCGGCGGGATCAGGTAGCCGCCGAGTTCGAGGGTGACCAGCCCGTGCAGGGCGATCCACAGCTGGTGGGCCACGGACTGCGGGTCACCGGGGCGCAGCCGTCCGGTCTCCATGCAGCGGGCGACGGCGTGGATCAGGGTCTCCAGGGTGTACCGCCCGTGCTGGCGGTCCTCGTCGGCGAGCGAGAAGCTGCCGAGCACGGAGCCGCCGAACATCACGTTGTAGAGGTTGCGGTGCTCCAGGGCGTTGCGGCGGTAGGCCCAGCCGAGCACGGCCACGTCGGCGACCGGGTCCTCGCTCTCGCGGACCTCGGTGAGGCTGCGGTTGAGGTAGCTGAAGCCCTCCCGGACCATCGCCCGGACCAGGTCGCCCTTGCCGCCGAAGTGCGTGTAGACCGCCATCGTGGAGGTGCCCACCTCGGCGGCCAGCCGACGGGTCGACAGCGCCTTCGGGCCCTCCTCCGCGAGCAACCTCGCGGCGGTCTCCACGAGTTGCGGTCCTAGCGTGGGATCGATCTGACGTGGGCTCACCCTTGACATCCTCTCACGGCCGCGCGAACCTTGACACAACAGTGTTATATAACGTCGATATGCAAGGAGACGCCGGATGCCCACCGCCCACGCCCACACCACGTCGCACCTCCTGACCGGCGGATACCGGCCGGTCGGCGAGGAGACCACCGAGCACGGCCTGCCCGTCCGCGGCCAGCTCCCGCCCGAGCTCGACGGCACCCTGCTGCGGATCGGCGCCAACCCGCTCGGCGCCCACGACCCCGCGCTCGACCACGCCTTCGCCGGCGACGCGATGGTCCACGGCCTGCGGCTGCGCGGCGGCCGCGCCGAGTGGTACCGCAACCGCTGGCTGCGCAGCGACCGGGTCGCCCGCGCGCTGGGCGAGCTGCCCACCCCCGGCCCCCGCCGGGGCCTCGCCGACACCGTCAACGCCGGCCTGGTCCGGCACGCCGGCCGCACCCTCGCCCTCGGCGACGGCGGCGCGCTCCCGGTCCAGATCGGCGACGAGCTGCAGACGCTGGCCCGGATCGACCTCGACGGCACCCTGCCGGCCGGCTTCGCCGCCCACCCGGTCTGCGACCCGCTCACCGGCGAACTGCACGCCCTCGCCCACGACCACACCCTGCCGCACCTCACCCACCTCACCGTCGACTCGCTCGGCAAGGTCCGGCGGGCCGAACCGATCACCGTCAAGGGCACCCCGATGGTGCACGCCTTCTCACTGACCGACCGGCACGCGATCATCTACGACCTGCCGGTCACCTACGACCCGCAGGCGGCCGCCGCCGGCTCCCGCGTCCCCTACACCTGGGACGACAACCACGGCGCCCGGCTCGGACTGCTTCCCCGCGAGGGCTCGGACGCCGACGTGCTGTGGCTGGAGATCGACCCCTGCTTCGTCTTCCACCCGGTCAACGCCTACGAGGAGGGCGACCGGACGGTCGTCGACGTGATCCGCCACGAGCGGGTCTTCGACCGCGACCAGCTGCACCCCACCGAGTCCACCCCCACCCTGTGGCGCTGGACCGTCGACCGCCGCCACGGCACCGTGCGCGAGCACCGGCTCGACGGCCGGGCGCAGGAGTTCCCCCGGATCGACGAGCGCTTCGCCGGCTCCCGCCACCGCTACGCCTTCACCGTGGGCCTGCGGCCGGACGAGGGCTTCGCACTGGCCGGCCCGACCCTGTTGCGGCACGACCTGGCCGCCGGGGTGAGCGACACCCACGAGCTGGGCCCGGGCCGGGACGCCGGCGGGGCGGTCTTCGTCCCGCGCTCGGCGCACGCCCCCGAGGGGGACGGCTGGCTGCTCTCCCTGGTCCACGACGCCGGCACCGACCGCGGCGAGCTGATCGTGCTCGACACGGCCCGGTTCTCCGGCCCCCCGGTCGCGGTCGTCCCGCTTCCGGTCCGCGTCCCGCACGGATTCCACACCCAATGGGTTGCGTCCGCCCACGGATGATCCATTCCCGTCCCAAAAGGCACCGTTGCGCCCATCGGCCCCCCTCGCTAGGCTCAATCCGCCAATGCAGCAGCACAAATAGGGCATCCACCCCAGGGGAATGGAGAGCTTCCTTGCATGACGCTGTCGAGCGAGCCGTCGCGACGATGTGGGAACGGTTCGACGAACCATTGACACTGACCGATATCGCGGATACGGCAATATTGAGCAAGTTCTACTTCTCACGCGTATTCCGCACGTTGACCGGCACCTCGCCCAGCCGCTTCCTCTCCGCCGTCCGGCTCTGTATGGCCAAGAAGCTTCTGCTGGAGACCTCGGTGAGCGTCACCGACATCTCCATCATGGTCGGATACAACAGTTTAGGTACCTTCACCAGCCGCTTCACCCGCAGCGTCGGCGTCCCGCCGGCCCGGTTCCGACTGATGTGCCAGCTCGGCATGAGCGCCACCCCCAGTGCCCTGCGCCCCGGAAACCCCGCCGCCCACCGCGGATCCGTCCACGGCGAGGTGTACGTCCCCGAATCGCCCCACCCGATCCGCATCTATGTCGCCGCCTTCAAGGAATCGATCCCCGAGGGCCAGCCGAAGTCCTGCGACATCCTCGACGGCCCCGGCAGCTACCGGCTGATCGGCCTGCCGGACGGCCAGTGGTCCGTCCGGGTCGCCGTGGTGCCCAGGAGAGCCGTCGCCCCCGGCCCGATGGTCCGTCAGCCCCTGTTCATCGGGGCGGTCCAGAAGCCGGTGGTGATCTCCGGCGGCAAGGCCGTCGAGGCCGACATCATGACCCGCCCGCCGTGCAACCTCGACATCCCGATCCTGATCGCCCTGCCCGAACTCGACGGCTGGCAGCCGTTGGAGGCGGCGCTCCCGATCAGATCGGCCGAGGTGACCGCCTCCGTCGTCCCCGGCGCCTGACCGGCCGGGACGCGCCGGCCCCCGACGGGCGGGATGGTCAGCAGGGACCATCCCGCCGGGCCCTCAGTCGCCCGGCCGGCCGTCCGGAGCCCCCACGGCCTGCATCAGGACCGGCACCGCCTCGCCCTGGAAGTCCACCCCGGGGTCGAAGCTGTGGATCATCCCCTCCAGCACCAGCAGCGACAGCAGCGGGAAGGCGAACTCCGCCGCCGCGAAGATCCCGAACTTGCGCTGCAGCTTGAACAGCCGGGGCGCGAAGGCGGCCAGGTTGAAGTCCGCGGCGACCACCGCGGACGCGTCACCGACCAGCTGCTCGACCGCCGTCCGGAACGCCTCCTCGTCGAAGTCGTCGGGCACCCGGGCGGCACTCTCGATCACGATCTCCGCGCAGCGCCGGCCCTGGCCGAGCGCCATGCTGAGGAAGAACTCGCCGAAGTGCCGGCGCACCCGGTCGGGCAGCCGCACCACGAACCCCGCGTCCAGCATCACCACGTCGCCCGCCGCGTCCAGGCGCAGGTTGCCCGGGTGCAGGTCGCAGTGGACCAGACCGTCCAGGAACAGCATCTGGTACACCGTGCGCAGCACCCGCTGCATGGCGTCCCGGCGCTCCTGCGGGCTGTACGGCTCCGGACGGAAGTCCCGCAGGTCGTCCAGGAACTCCATCACCAGCACCTGGTCGCCGCCGAAGCCCTCCACCGGCGCCGGCAGCCGGACTCCCTTGACCCCCGCCAGGTTGGCCCGCAGCTGCGTCAACGAGGCCCGCTCCGCGGCGAGGTCGGCCTGCGCCAGCACCGCCGTACCGACCTGGCCGAGCATCTCCTCGGCCGGCAGCCGGCGCATCCCGGGCAGCTTCCCGGCCATCCGGGCCATCGCCCCGGCGAGCCGGAAGTCCCCGCTCATCACCGGGACGATGCCCGGCCGCCGGACCTTGACCGCGACCACCGTGCCGTCGTGCAGCTCCGCGCGGTGCACCGTGGCGATGCTCCCGCTGCCGACCGGCTCCCAGTCGAAGCTGCGGAACGGCCACTGCTCGGCGGGCCCGAACTCCTCGGTCAGCACGGCCGCCAGCTCCTCGCGGGACGGCGGCGGCACGGTGTCGGTCAGCCGCCCCAGCTCGCCGCACCAGCGCTCCGGCAGCAAGTCCCGCCGGGTGCTGAGAAGTTGGCCGACCTTGACGTAGAACGGGCCGAGTTCGGTCAGCATGGCCGGAGCCGCCACGGCGAGCCGGGCAGACACCGTGCCCTCCTCGCCCCGGCGGAACACCGCCCCGCCCACCGCCCGCCCCGCGTGCCGCAGGGCGATCGACCCGATCCTGACCGCCCGGCGGCCCAGGCCGGCCCCGCCGGCGTGCGCGTCACTCATGAGAGCCTCCATCGTCGACTGTGCGCGTCCCCGGTCCGGTTCGGATCGGCCCTACAGATGATCAGCACCCGCGGGCCGCCGGTCTTCTCCCAACGTGCCCGGTCCGTCCCCGGCCGGGCATCCGGGCCCGCGCCGGTGTCCGGGCACGCCGCGACCGGGCCTCGGGCCGGTCGCGGCGGAGGTCCGGTCGGGCGGGGTCCGGCCCGGCCCCGGCCGGGGCGACGGCCCGGCGCACGGCGGGACGGCCCGGTGCACGGCGGGACGGCCCGGCCGTCGGGTTCAACTACCGTCCGCCATAAGCTCGAACGGCTCCGCCGGCGGGTCGAACGGGGGCCAGGTGAAGGCGGGCAGCCACCGTTCGGGCGGCTCGCTCCAGTCCAGGCGGGCGATCTGCCCGAGCGTGCGCCGCCCGGTGAGCGAGCGGAAGAGGTCGTGCCGATGCCCGCGTACGGTGACGGCGGGCTCCCCCCGGCCCACCACCCAGGAGGCTCCCGGAGTTTCGAGGCGCAGCGCCGGCAGCCCCTGCTCGATCACGGTGAGACCCATGCCCAGCGTGACCAGGTCCAGCGAGGCGGGGTACGCGGGGTGGTCGGCGGGCACCGGCACGCCGAGCGCGTGCCGCAGGTCCAGCTCGTGGACAAGGATGTCCATCGTCATCTTGAACCCCAGCAGCCCCTCGAACGCGTCCGGCAGCTGCGCGGACCACCCGGTCCAGCGGTCGAGGAGTTCGGCGAGGCCGGCCTCGTCGTCCGGATCCGGGTGCTCCAGCGGCAGCCTCGGCACCCCGTTCACCACCCCCTGGCAGACGTCCAGGAGGTGCGCGAGCAGGTCCCGCACGGTCCACCCGGGGCAGGCCGGGACGGGGACGGCGGACAGCTCGGGCCTGCCGGCCAGCAGTCCGGTGATGTTCTCCCTGGTTCGCTCGTACCCGAGCCGCTCCGGCAGTCGCTCCCAGCGCTCCGGCGCCGCCGCGGCGGACTCCGTGATCATCCTCGTCCTCCCCCTCCCCCGGGTCCACCCGACGGCGTCCCGGCCTGGCGACCGGCCTGGCGACCGGTCAGGTACCTCTGCTCGTGGAGCCAGCGGACGGTGTCCGCCATCGTCTCGGCCACCGGCCGCGGCACGATGCCGTGCGGCGCGGCCCCCTCGGCCGGCACCGCGACCGCGCAGGTGTAGACGGCGCCGTACTCCGCCGGGATGTGCCAGGGCCAGACGTGCTGCACCACACCGGTCAGCAGCCCGAACGGCAGCATCGCGCGGGCGGGCAGGTACATCGCCGGCAGCAGCCGCCCGGTGACCTCCCGGACCGTCCGGACGTACTGGCGGGTGGTCAGGTAGTGCTGCGGGCCGAAGTGACGACTCGGACCGGCGGCCGGCGCGGTGACCAGCGCCGCGTGCATCGCGGCGGTGTCCCGGACGTCCCCCACGGGCAGCCCGCCGCCCGGCCAGAGCGGCATCAGCCCGCGCAGTTCGTTGCGCAGCCGGGAGTTCTGGTCCCCCAGGTGCGGGTCGTCCGGGCCCAGCAGGGCCGGCGGGTAGGTGATCACCACCGGCGCGCCCGCCGCCTGGTGGCGGCGGGCGACCTGCTCGGCCGCCGCCTTGGTCGCCAGGTACACCTCGCGGGGAGCGCCGACCGGCGAGTCCGTGCGGATCACCGGGCCCTCGGCCGGGAACAGCGCCCCGACGCTCGACACGTGCACCACCCGCGCCGCGCCGGCCGCCAGCGCGGCGGCCAGCACCAGCTCCGTGCCGCGGACGTTGGTCCGCCGCATCTCGTCGGCCCGCCGGCTGTCGAAGGAGTACACCGAGGCCGCGTGCAGCACCGCCTCGGCGCCGCCCACCGCCTTCGCCACCGCGTCCTCGTCGGTCACGTCGCCGACCACCGTCTCGACCGCGCCGGGACCGACGCCGAGCGGCCGTAGTGCCCGGCCCACCCCGGCCTCGTCCCGGACCAGCAGGCGCACCTGGCAGCCCGCCCGCAGCAGGGCCGCGACCGAATGGGCGCCGACGAACCCGGTGCCACCCGTCACGCACACCAGCATCCGGAACTCCTCTCTCCTGCGTCGACGGGCGCGCGTCCCGCCAGGCACGCCCGTCCGCTCCTCGGGTCCTGCGCGGGGCGGCGTCCGGCCCGGCAGGGGCGGACGCCCGAAGCCATCCTGGTGGCAGCGCGGCCGGCTTGGCTTCTCACAACGTGCCTCGCCGGGCGGGGGCGTCATGTGCCGGCGCGGCCGCGCCGGCGCCTCACCCCCCGGTGCGCACCCGTCGCCGCCTCACGCCCGCAGGTCCGGGTGCTCCGCGAACCGCCGCACCGCCCGGTCGCCGAGCGAGTCCAGCACCGGCCGGAGCAGCCGCGCCCCCGGCACCCGGAACCCGCCGAGCGAGCCGAACCGGGTGCCGTCGCCCTCCGGCGTCGCGGCCATCGCCCCGACCACGAAGCGGCTGCGCATCAGGCACCAGCCCGGACGCAGCACCACCTCGAAGTCGGCCCGCTGGCCCAGGGTGCCCACCGCCCGGGCCCACAGCCGGTCGCCCTCGGCACGGGTGATCGTGAAGGACTTCACCGTGGAGAGCAGGAGCGGCAGTTGGTTCTCCAGGTCGGAGGCCACCGCCCAGACCCGCTCCGGCGAAACCGGCAGCACGATCTCAGCGTGGTGCAGGGCGCCCGGCAGGGTCCGCGCCAGGACGCGCAGCCGCCGGACGGGGTCGAGTTCGGCCACCGGCATGTCACGGCTCATGACTGCGACACCTTGCTCATGACTCCCACACCTTCCGAAAGCTCTGCCGGGCCCGGTGGAGCCGCGACCGTACGGTGCCGGGCGGTACGGCCAGCACCGCGCTGGCCGTCGCCTCGTCCACCCCTTCCAGGTCACGCAGCACGAGCACCGCCCGGTGCTCGGCGGTCAGCCGCGCCAACACGTCACCGACGTCGGTGGCGAGTTGCTGGTCCGCGTCGCCGGCGACCTCCTCCAACCGGTCGCCCGAGGACCGCCGCGCCCGGACGGCGACCCGCACCGCCTCCCGTACCGCGATCGCCCTCACCCAGCCGAACAGGGCCGCGTGGTCGCGCAGCTGGCCGATGCTGCGGAGCACCACGATCAGCGTCTCCTGGGCGGCGTCCGGCCCGTCCTGAAGGGCGATCGGACCGCAGATCCGGCCGACGTAGGGCGCCAGCAGGTCCATCAGGTCGCCGAGCGCGATCGGGTCGCCGCGCTGCGCCGCGCGGACCAGCGCGGGATCCACCTGCGGACGAGGGTCCGTCCCGGTCATCGGCTCCCCCTGCTCACGCCCGGCCGAAGTGCTCGCGCGCCACCGCCGCGACGACCCCGGGGGCTTCCTCGGCCAGCAGATGGCCGCCGGGCACCACCCGCACGGTCAACGCCTCGGTGGACTCCTGCGCGCCGAGCAGCGGCTGCGGGCGCACCACCGGGTCGCGGTCGCCCAGCAGCACCAGGGTCGGCACCGTCAGCCGCTGCCCACGGAACCCGCCGCGGGCCAGCGCCGGAATGTCGTGCAGCACGAACTGCCACAGCAACTGCTCGGCCGCCCGGGCGCGTTGCGGCGCCGTCCAGGCCTGCGCGAACTCCCGCACGGCGCCCTCCTCCACCCCGGCGGACCGTCCCGCCCAGTACCGCAGCATGGCGCGGGTGAGCCCGGGCCAGTGCCGCAGCACCCGCCGTCCGACCCCGGGATACTCCCAGAGCGCGGTGTACCAGTACCGCCAGGCGTACAGCGGCAGCCCGAACCGGCGCCGCGGCCACGGGTGCGCGCTGTTCACCGCGAGGAAGGCGCTGAACCGGGCCGGCGCCGCCAGGCAGAGCCGGAACCCCAGCCAGCCGCCCGACTGGTGCCCCACCAGCCGCACCCGCTCCAGCCCGAGCGCGTCCAGCACCCCCAGGACGTCCTCCACCAGGCCGGCACTGTCGTACCCGTCCCCCGGGGCGTCGGACCACCCGCACCCCCGCAGGTCGATCGCGAACACCCGGTGGTCCCGGCCCAGCTCGGGCATCAGCCGCCGCCAGGCGTACCAGTGCTGGGGGAAGCCGTGCAGCAGCACCACGGGCTCCCCCGCCCCGGCCTGCGCGACGTGGAACCGCACCCCGCGCACGGTGACGAAGCGGTGGGTGACGCCCTCGACGACCGGGAGGGGACGCTCGGGCGTGACCCGGCCCCGGGCGCTCATGACGACTCCCCCGCGCCGCCCCCACCGCGCCGCCCGGGAACGGGCCGGCCCTCCTGCCCCCTGCGGCCGTCGTGCCCTCTGCGGCCGTCGGCCGTGGAACGAACCCTCATCGCTTCCCCTCCGTGCGATCCGGTGCGATCACTCTCGACAAGGAAGAGGGGGCGGGACTCCGGAATCACTCCCGTGACCCGCGTCACAGGACGGAGCGGGGCGGGCAGGCCGACCGACGCCGGGCGCCGAAGCCGCAGGAGCCACCGGCGGTCACAGAAAGGGACGGCCCGCCCGCCCGAAGCCGGCCCCCGACCCGGGGCTCTCCCCTGCCCCGGGGCCCTCCCCCGGCGGCGGGGCCGCCTCGGGGCAGGCGGCCTGTTCCCGGGCGTAGGCCTGGGCCAGCAGCGGGAGTTCGTACAGGGCCGCGTGGGCCGAGACCTCGGCGATCGGGCAGCTGAGCACGCACTGCTCGATCAGGCCCTCCAGGACCCGGCGGGCCACCTCCTCGCCGCAGCCCAGGGCCTCCACCGCCTCGGCCAGGGTGAACAGCGGCGCGGGCAGGCGGCCCAGCCGGCGGACCACCGTACGGACCAGCTCGGGCAGTTCGCACCACCAGCCGGCCAGCCGGGAGCGGACGGCCAGGTCGCCGGCGGCCAGCTCGTCCAGCAGGGAGGGGCTCTGCTCCAGCCGGGTCGCGTACTCGGCCGGGGTCAGCCGGCGCAGCACGGCGAGCTTGCTGCCGCTCACCCGGACGGCCAGCGGCAGCAGTCCGATCGCCGTGACGATCCGCTCCGCGGCGGCCCGGTCGGCGGGCACCCGGTCGTCGCCGACGATCCGGCCGAGCAGGTCCACCGCCTCGCCGAGCGGGTAGGGGCCCAGCTCCAGGCGGCGCAGCGGGCCGAGCCCGGCGAGCCCGGTGCGGCTGGTGATCAGCACCGAGCCGGCCCCCGCCCCGGGCAGCAGGTGGCGGATGCTGCCCTCGTCCGGGGCGTCGTCCAGCAGCACCAGCACCCGGCGGCCGGCCAGCCAGGACCGCCAGATCGCCGCGGCCTCCTCCTCGTCCTCCGGCACCGCGCCCAACAGGCCGGTGGCGCGACAGAGTTCGGCCAGGACGGAGCGCGGGTGGCGGGCCGAGCCGTCCTCCCGGCGCAGCCGGACGGCGATCCGGCCGTCCGGGAACCGCTCCGCCAGCCCGTGCGCGACGTGCACGGCCAGCGTGCTCTTGCCGACGCCGACGGGGCCGCTGAGCACCACCGTGCTGCCCTCACCGGTGAGGGCCTCGCGCAGTTCGGCGGCCTGTTCGCGGCGGCCGGTGAAGTCGGGCAGGTCGGCGGGCAGCACCGTGCGGGGCCGCTCCCGGCGGGCCGCCGCCGGATGCGGGGCCGGGGCGCCGGCGTGGGCCGGCCGGGTGCCGGCCGGTCCGTCGCGGCCTTCGAGCACCGCGCGGTAGAGCTTCTCCAGGGCCGGGCTGACCTGCAGACCGAGCTGGGACGCCAGGAGTTGGCGCAGGTCGTCGTAGGCGGCGAGGGCCTCGCTCTGCCGGCCGGAGCGGTGCAGGGCGGTCATCCAGGCGGCGCAGAGCCGCTCGCGCAGCGGGTGTTCGCGGACCACGTCCGCCAGCGCCTCGGCCACCGCGGGCGCGTGCCCGAGCTCCAGCTCCAGCTCGGCCCAGTCCTCGTGGACGGCCACCCGGCGGGCGGCCTGGCGCTCGGCCTCCGTGCGGACCGCCTCGGTGTGCGCGAGGTCCGCGAGCAGCGGCCCGCTCCAGAGTTCCAGTGCCTCGCGCAGCAGCCGGGCCGCGTGCGCCGCCGCGCCGAGGCGGACGGCCTGCCGCCCGGCCCGGGCGAGTTCGTCGAAGCGCATCAGGTCCAGCTCGCCGGGGTCGACCCGCAGGACGTATCCGGTCGGCCGGTGCACCAGCCGGTCCCGGCGGCCGGCCGGGCCCAGCAGTTTGCGCAGCGCCGAGACGTAGGCCTGGAGGTTCTTGCGGGCCGACCGCGGGGGTTCGTCGCCCCAGACCGCCTCGGTCAGCAGGTCGGTGGAGACCGTGGTGTTGGGACGGCAGAGCAGGGCGGCGAGCACCAGGCGCTGCTTGACCGGGCCGATCGGCACCGGCCGGCCGTCGATCTCCACCGACAGCTCGCCGAGGACCCGGAACCGGACGGTGCCACCGGGGCCCGGGCCGGCGGGCGCGTCGAGGGGCCGGAGGCCGCGCGTTCTCTCCAGGTGGTCCAGCATCACGTCCGCCCCCTTCGGGTCAGGTCTGCACGAGCCCGGTGCGCGCCGGGGCGCCGGGACGGTCACGGCCGGTCGGCGGCCGGGTCGAGGCGCGGCCGGTTCCGGCGGGCACGGGCCCCCGGCCCTGGACCGGGTCACGGCCAGCCGGGCACCCGCTGCCCCCGCGCGGGCTCCGAAAGGAGCTGACGGGCCCGGCGCAGGTGGACCCGGCGCCGCCCGTCCCGCAGCAGGGCCGGCACCGAGGCGGCGGCCAGTCCGAGGAGCAGCCCGCCGGCCAGGCCGGCCAGCACGGCCCGGCCCGGGGACCAGGCCGTGGTCCCGACGGCCGTCAGTGGCCCCATGCGGTGTCTTCGACGTCCATCTTGTGGCCACCGGCGTACCCTCCGCCGGCCGTGCCGGCACCATCGGTGCCGCCGGCGCCGTCGGTACCGGTACCGGTGGCGGTGGCGGTGGCGCCCGTCGGCACGGCCACGCCCTCCAGCACCGGGCCGCCGGTCCGGACGGCCGGCTCGGTGGTGTCCGCGTGGGCCGCCGCGACCGGCAGTACGCCGATGGCGAAGGCACTCGCGACGACGGTGACGACGGCACTGATCCGCTTCATTTGCTCCCCTTGGGTCGAAAGCCAGGCTCCCCGATTCCCCCGGGAGTCCCTGACACCTGAAGCCTGCCGTCCGCCGCGCCCCGGGCCAAGCGCCGGCCGGATGCAGCATGCTGCATGCAGCAACACACCTGCACCGCAAAACGGACAATCATCGGACAATAGCGGCGATCCGTCAGCCGTCCAGGCCCAGCCGGTCCGCCAGGAAGGCCAGGACGTCCGTGAAGAGGCCGGCCGTGGAGGCGGTGCCCCGGACGCCGTGCCCGACCCCGGACTCCTGCCGCAGCAGGACCGGCCCCGCGCCCGCCGAGTCGTGCTGCAGGGCGGCGCACATCTTCCGCGCGTGCAGCGGATCGACCCTGGTGTCCCCGTCCGCGACGCCGAACAGCACCGCCGGGTACCGCACACCGGGCCGCACCCGGTGGTACGGCGAGTACCCGAGCAGGGTCGCCAGCCCCGCCGGGTCCTCGGCGGAGCCGTACTCGTCCCGCCAGCTGCGGCCCATCCCGGAGCGCTCGTAGCGCACCATGTCGAGCAGCGGCGCGGCGCAGACCACCGCGGCGTACTTCTCCGGGTGCTGGGTGAAGGCCGCCGCGACGGTCAGGCCGCCGTTGGAGCTGCCGACCAGCCCCAGCCGGCCGGGGTCGGCCCAGCCCCCGGCCACCAGCGCGTCGGCCGCGGCGTCCAGGTCGTCGAAGGTGTTCTGCTTCCGCTCGCGGCGCCCGGCCCGGTGCCACTCCTCGCCCTCCTCGCCGCCGCCGCGCAGGCAGGCGAAGGCGTACACCCCGCCGGCCTCCGCCCAGGCCACCGCCTGGGCGGCGTAGCCGGGCAGCACCGAGGCGCCGAAGCCGCCGTAGCCGCTCAGCAGGGTGGGGCGCGGACGGTCCGGCCGGCCCGCCGGCGAGATGACGAACATCCGTACCGGGGTGCCGTCGTGGGAGCGGTAGACGATCCGGCTGGTGCGCACGGCGGTGTCCGGGGCCCCGGCCGGGGCCGCCCAGAGCGTGGTGCGGCCGGTGCGGGCGTCGTGGCGCAGGACCTGGGTCGGCGTGACGTGGTCGGTGTACCCGAACCAGGCTTCGTGGCCGGGCTCCCGGCGGACCCGCAGGCCGGTGACGGTGCCGCTGCCGGGGAGGGCCACCTCGCCGACCCGCTCGCCGGTCGCCAGGTCGTGCACGGCGATCTCGCCGATGGCGTGCCTGGTCCGGACGACCAGGGCGAGCGGGCGTTCCAGTCCGGGGCCGTCGAGAACGGCGAAGTCCTCCAGGACGGCCTCCGGATCCTGGGCGACGAGCACCCGGCGCAGCTCGCCCTCGGCCACCTCGACCCGGCCGCGCGGGGCCGACCGGTGGGTGCGCAGGTAGAGCACCCCGCCGCGCGGGCAGGGGATGGTGCGGGCGTCCACGCCCTCCTGGACCGGGCGCAGGACGGGGCGCTCCGGACTGCCCGCGGTCAGGTCGGCCAGCCAGACGTCGGTCCGGGGGGAGGCGCCGGCGGTCGCCGTGACGGTGAGCAGCGGGCCGTCGAGGTCGACGGCGTAGTACTGGTCCGCGGCCCGGCCGTCGCCGAAGACCAGGACGTCCTCGGCCGGGTCGGTGCCGACCCGGTGCAGCCAGACCCGCCGGTGGTAGCGCTCCTCGCCGGGGTGCAGTTCGGGCGGCAGCCGCCGGACGTAGTAGAAGGCGGTGGCGTCGGGCAGCCAGGCGACGGTGGAGCGGCGCAGCCGGTCGATCGGCCCGGACAGCAGCTCGCCGGTGGCCGTGTCCAGGACTCTCAGCACCGAGTCCTCGGTGCCCCCGGTGGAGGACTGGACGGCGACCCGGCTGCCGTCGGGGGCGGCGGACCACTCGTCGAGGACGGTCCCGCCCGCCGGGTCGAGGGCGGCGGGGTCGAAGAGCGTCCGGGTCGTGCCGTCCTCGGTCACCACCAGGGACGGCCGGTCCTCCCCCGGCAGCCGGCGGGTGTGGAAGTGACGGGCCCCGTGCACCTGCGGCACCGAGACCGCGCCGGTGTCGAGCAGGTCGCGGACCCGCTTGCCCAGAACGGCCCGCATCGGCCAGCCGGACCGGGCGCGCCGGTAGAGCTCGTCCTGGGCCGCGGACCAGGCCGCCGTCCGCGGGTCCTGCGGGTCCTCCAGGGTGCGGTAGGGGTCGGCGACCAGGTGGCCGTGCAGCCGTTCGGTCAGCTCGGTACGGGGGGCGGGCGGGTACTCGTGAGGTCCGGTCATGGCTCCTCGATCGGGGGGCTCCGGGTGTCCGGAGACGGCGGAACCGCCCCGACCCAGTGCCGGGGCGGCTGGGGTCGGGGCGGTGGGAGGGGTGGTGCGGCTGCGGGGTGGTGCGGTTGAGGTGGGTCGTGGGGCTGCGGGGTGGTGCGGTCGGGGCGGTTGCCGGGCCGGCCCGGTCCGGGTCGGGCGTCCCCGGGTCAGGCGGCCGCGGGTTCGGCGACGGCCGGTTCGGCGGCCGCGGGTTCGGCGGCCTTCGGCGCCGGGCCCAGGTCGCCGCCACGGAGCAGCGGCAGGGCCGCGACCACGGTCGCCGCCGCGACCAGGGCGGAGAGCAGCAGCCAGGTCGGCGGGATGCCGAAGCCCTCCAGCACCGCCCCGGCCAGCATCGGGCCGAGCGAGGCGAGACCCGCGATCACCAGGTCGGAGGCGGTGCTCACCCGGCCGAGCAACTCCCGCGGGGAGCGGCTGAGCAGGGCCTGCCCGACCACGATGCCGGCCGGCGGGGTGAGCAGGATCAGCAGGACCAGCAACGGCCCCAGCACCCAGGGCTGCTGGGTGCCGGCGAAGACCGCCAGGCCGGCGGACCACACCACGCCGATGACCAGGAAGAGCCGGCCCGGCGTGAGCAGCTTGATCACCCGCGGCGCGGCGAGTGAGCCGAGCACCGCGCCGACGCCGGCGCAGGCCATCACCAGACCGATCGAGGTGCCACCGGTGCCGGTGTCGCGCATCGTGACCACCATCGCCACCTCCGCCGACGCGCCGGCCAGGTTGAGCACCGCGCCGAACGCCAGGGCGCGCAGCAGCGCGGGCTGCCCGGTGAGCCAACGCAGTCCGGCCGTGGGGCGGTTGTCGCGGGGACCGCCCTCGGCGGGCGCCGGCGGCCGGGTGACCATCCGGAGCAGCAGGACGGCCGAGACGGCGTACGAGGCGGCGTCCAGGGCGAACGGCAGGATGCGGTCCACGGTGAAGAGCCACCCACCGAGGAACGGCCCGACCAGGGACGCGGCGGCCATCGCGGCCTGGTCCTTGGCGAGCGCGTCGTGGAGCTGGTCGTCGGGGACGACGTCCCGTACAGCGGTGGTGCTCGCGGGGGCGAAGACGGCGGTCGCGAGCCCCTCGACCACGGCCACCGCCAGCAGTTGGGGGTACGCCAGGTGGCCGAGCCCGGCCGCCACCGGGATGCTGGCGACCGTGCCGAGCCGGACCAGGTCGGCGCCGATCATCAGCTTGCGCCGGTCCGCCCGGTCGGCCAGCTGCCCGGCGGGGAGCCGGAAGAACATCCTGGTCACCAGCGAGCAGGTCGCCACCAGGCCCGCCTGCGCGGCGCCGCCGCCGAGCGACAGCACCAGCAGCGGGAAGGCGATCAACGACATCTGGGAGCCCAGCGTCGAGAGCGCCGAGCCGATCCAGAACCTCCGGAAATCCCGGTTGCTGCGAAGTACTCCGGCCTCTGCCATGGTCGACCTCCGAGACAGGCGGGACGTCAGAGCCGTCCGGCCGCGTTCAACCGGTCGAGCAGGGCTGCGTCGACCTCGTCCTGAAAGGCGGCCAGCGCCGCCGCGTTCTCGCCGTGCTGGTACTGGTCGTCGCAGGCGATCCACCGGCCCTCGGTCTCCTCCGCGGAGAGGTAGCCGTCGGCCAGGGTGCCGACCTCCCAGCCGGGCCGGCCCGCGGTCTCCCAGCAGCTCGACAGCACGCCGTCGGCGTTGACCACCGCGCCGTACCGGCCGTCCTTGTAGGAGCAGGCCTGGCAGCCGTTGTTGGCCTTCGGGCGGGAGACGGAGAAGCCGAGCTCCAGCGCCCGGGCGTGCCACCGGGCGAAGTCCGCGGCGAGCGAGCTGCCGTAGGAGAGGTCGTTGCCGTAACCCACGCCGACGTCCCCGATCAGGGCGAACTGCAGGCCGCAGCGGGCCGGGTCGAGCCGGTCGGCGAGCCGCTCCACCAGGTCGTCCATGCCGTGCCGGTTGAGGTGGGAGACGTTGACCCGCAGGTGCCAGTTGACCGAGGTGGCGGCCATCGCCTTGGCCACGTTGTTCACGATCATGTCGAAGGTGCCGCCGCCGGAGCGCTTGATCCGGATCGCGTCGTGCTCGTCGCGGTCACCGTCGAAGGTGATCTGGATCGAGGTGAGGCCGGCCGCGTTGAGCTCCTTGGCGATCAGCGGCGTGAGCAAGGTCCCGTTGGACACCATGCTGGCGTTCAGTTCGCCGAGTTCGGCTGCGCGGCGCAGGAGTTCGCGCGAGCCCCGCGGGTTGAGCAGGGGCTCGCCGCCGAACAGCATCAGCGAGAGCCGGCCCAGCTCGGCGGCCGCCATCCGCTCGCGGGTGAAGTCCAGGACGTTGGTGATCATTTCCGAGGTGAGCCGGGCGTGCTTGATCCGGGGCGGCCGGTGGCCGCCGCTCTCGTCCTGGCCGGTGTTCTGGAAGCAGTAGCCGCAGCCGAGGTTGCAGTCGGTGCTGGTCAGCACCGTCAGCGAGTAGGAGGAGAAGGCCTTCGACGTGTAGAGGCCCTGGTCGTGCAGGAAGCGCTCGGTGCCGGGCAGCAGGACGCCGTCCGGGCCGACCTGGGACGGCCGCAGCCGGGCGTAGCCGCCGTTGCCGAGGAACCACCAGCCGCCGCCGTCCGCCTTGATCAGGCGGCTCCGGTCGGCCTCGGGTACGGACTGCGTTGCGGGCACGGGATGCCTCCAATAGACGGTGCGGCGGCGGAAGTCGGGCGGGTGGGAGGGAGGGGACGGGGCCTGCCGGGGAGCGGCAGGCCCCGTGACCTGTCCTTGGTCAGCTGGTGCCGGTGTTGATGCCGCACCAGGGGGTGTCCTCGCCCGAGTGCGCCACCACGTCGGCACCCTCGTCCACGCTGGTACCCGTGTTGATGCCGCACCAGGGGGTGTCCTCGCCCGAGTGCGCCACGACCTCCGCCTCACCGTTCACGCTGGTACCCGTGTTGATGCCGCACCAGGGGGTGTCCTCGCCCGAGTGCGCCACCACGTCGGCGCCCTCGTCCACGCTGGTACCCGTGTTGATGCCGCACCACGGGGTGTCCTCACCCGAGTGCGCCACGACCTCCGCGTCACCGTTCACGCTGGTACCGGTGTTGATGCCGCACCACGGGGTGTCCTCGCCCGAGTGCGCCACGACCTCGGCGCCCTCGGTCTCCTCGCGGGTGGGCTCGTTGTTCTCAGCCATGGTGATCTCCAATCACAACGCGGTGGGCCGGGGCCGGACGTCGGGCCGCCGAAGCGGCCGGACGGCCGGACGGGCTCACCTGCTGGGTAGCGCCGGCGGTCGATCCCTCCGACACCGAGAACGCTAGGAATCCACGGTGCGGGAACGGTTCACTGCCGGTACACCGGCGGCGAACGCCCTGCTCAGCGGTGGTGCACCGGGGCCGGTGCGGGCACCGAGGGCCGGCCGGGGCGGGCCGCGCACCCGTGCCGACCTGCGGATGTACCGGATTCGGCGCGAGGTCGAACCGGTGGCCAACCGCCCGCCGCCAGAGTGGTCCACGGCCCCGCCACCCGGCCCCGCCACCCGGCCCGGGCGGAGGGGCCGGCCGGCCGGCCCGCCCCTCCCCTCGAGGCGGACGTGGGCCCTGTGCACCCGCCCGGGAGCACGGCCGGCGGCGGTCCCGCGGAGACCGAACTGCCCAGCGAGCGAGTACGGAGAGGTGTGAGTCGATGGACCTGGCCGAGCTGGTCGGGCTGCGCCCGACGCCGTGTGCCGGGCTGCTGGTCACCCTCACCCAGCGCTGTCCGCTGAGCTGCGCACACTGCTCGACCGCCTCCACGATGGCCGGCGACGAGCCGACCGCCCGCCAACTGCACGACTTCGTCGGCTCGTTCACCGTCGAGGACCGCCCCGAGCTGATGCTGCTGACCGGCGGCGAACCGCTCCTGCGGCCCGCCCTGGTGGTCGAACTGGCCGACCTGGCCCGGCGGTCCGGTACCCGGACCGCGCTGCTCAGCGGCATGTTCTTCGCCCGGCAGGCCCGGCTGCCGGACCGGATCCGGGCGGCCGTCACCGCCGTCGACCACTTCTCGGCGAGCATCGACGCCTTCCACGAGCGGGAGGTGCCCCGGGCCGACGTCTTCCGGGCCCTGCGCGCCGTGCTCGCCGAGGGCGTCCCGGTGAGCCTGCACGTCACCGGCGCCGGCCCGGCGGACCCGTATCTGGCCGACCTGACGGCGGACGTCCGGCGGACCTTCGGCGACCACGTCCCGATGCTGGTCAACGAGGTCCGGGCGGTCGGCCGCGCGGCCGGCTGGGCCGGCCCCGGTCGGGCCCCGGCGCCCGACGGACGGCCGCTGCCCTGCGCGATGGCCGCCTGGCCGGTGATCGCGCAGGACGGCGCCGTGCTGGCCTGCTGCAACCAGGACACCGTCGACCGCCGCCCCGTCCCCCCGCACCTGCTGCTCGGCCACATCGCTCGGGACGGCTGGGCCGACGTCCGCCGCCGCTCCCTCGCCGGGCCGGCCCTGCGGATGCTGCGCGCCGTCGGCCCGGGCCACCTGTACGCCCGCTACGGCGACCTCGCCGACTGCACCGGCTACTGCTCCGGGTGCCGAGCCCTCGGCGAGCACCCAGGGGTGCTCGCGGCGGCCGAGCGGGACGGCGCCGGACCGGTCGGCGAACTGCTCGACCTGCAGGCCGCCCACTCGCAGCGGGAGGCCGGGCCGGCCGCCCTCGTCCGCCGCTTCGGCAGCCCGCGCTACGCCGATCTGGTCTCCCTCCCCGGAAGTGCCCCGCGATGACCGCCACGCCGACCCGCAGCGCCGCGCTGCACCTCAAACTCGACCTCGCCGCACCCGCGTTGAATGCCGCGATGGCCGAACTCTGGCGCCCGGCCGGTCTCGTCGAACGGTACGGCCGCTACCTGCGCACCATGCACGAGGTGATCCGCGCCTCGGTGCCGCTGATGGAGCTGGCCGCCCGCCGCTGCGTCGAGCGGGGCCCGGCCGACCCGGTCGCCGGGCCGCTCGCCCGCTACCTGGAGCGGCACATCGAGGAGGAACGCGGCCACGACGACTGGCTGCTGGCCGACCTGGCCGCCGCCGGGCTGGACCCGGCGGAGCCGCTCCGGCGGCAGCCGCCCCCGGCGGTCGCCCGGCTGGTCGGCCCGCAGTACTACTGGATCGAGCACTTCCACCCGGTCTCGCTGCTCGGCTACATCACCGTGCTGGAGGGCAACGCCCCCGCCCCGTGGCTGGCGGCGCGACTGGCCGCCGACACCGGTCTGCCGGGGGCGGCCTTCCAGACGGTGAACCACCACGCGGTGCTGGACTGCGACCACAGCGCCGAGCTGGACCGGTTCCTCGACGGACTGCCGCTCGACCGGGCGCAGGAGACCGCCGTCGCGGTCAGCGCCCTGCACACCGCGGACGCCGCCACCGAACTCTTCGCCCGGCTCGCCCGCGGCGGCCCGCCCCTGCCTTCCCGACCCGAGAGGACACCCGACCGATGAGCGCACCCGACCCCCGGACGATCGCCGTACTGGCCGCCGCCGGCTTCCCCGTGGACGTACTGACCGACGAGCAGCTGGCGGTGTTCGGCTCGCTGAGCGAGGAGGAACTGGCGCTGCTGCTCGACATCAAGGCCCGGCTGAACGAGGTCGAGCCGGAGGTCCAGGCGCACGGCGCCGTGGCCGGCGGCGCACTCTTCTGATCCCCTGCCAGGAGGCAAGCCGTGAACTGCCCCTCGTGCGCGGGCCGACTGCCCGACACCGCCCGCTTCTGCCTGCACTGCGGCGCCCCGTGCGCCCCGGCCCCGGCCGGGGCACCGACCGCCGCACCCGCCGCCCGGCGCGCCGACGAGCGCCGGGTGGTCAGCGTGGTCTTCTGCGACCTGGTCGGCTCCACCGCGCTCTCCGGCCGGCTCGACCCGGAGGCGCTGCGCTCCGTCACGCTGCGCTACTTCGAGTTGATGACCTCGCGGATCGAGGCGCACGGCGGCACGGTGGAGAAGTTCATCGGCGACGCCGTGATGGCGGTGTTCGGCATTCCGGTGATGCACGAGGACGACGCCCGGCGCGCCCTGGCCGCCACCCTGGACATGCTCGCCGCCCTGGCCGAGCTCAACTCCGAGCTGACCGCCGCCCTCGGCATCCGGCTGGACGTCCGGATCGGCGTCAACACCGGTGAGGCGGTGGCGAATTCGGATGCCTCGGCCCGCCAGGCCCTGGTCTCCGGAGAGGTGGTCAACGTGGCCGCCCGGCTGGAGCAGAGCGCGGCCGCCGGGCAGATCCTGATCGGCCCCGACACCCTGCGGGCGGTGGGCGCGGCCGCCCTGGTGGAGGACGCCGGCCTGCTGGCGCTCAAGGGCAAGTCGGCCCCCGTCCGGGCGCACCGGCTGCTCGGCCTGCGGGGCGACGAGCCGGAACTGCTCCGGCGCTTCGACACCCCGTTCATCGGCCGTGCGAGCGAACTCGCGGCGCTGGAGGAGGCGTTGGACGAGGCGCTGGACGGGAGCGGCGGCGGCCTGGTCACCGTGTACGGCGAGGCCGGCCTGGGCAAGACCCGGCTGGTCCGGGAGTGGCTGGCCCGCACCGACCGCCGTCCGCCCGCCGCCGTCCGCCCGCACGCCGCGCACCGCCCGCACACCACCGACCACCCGCAATCCGCTGACCGCCCGCACGCCGCTGCAAGCCCGCGCACCGCCACCCGCTGGGGCGCCGGCCGCTGCCGCCCGTACGGGGAGAGCGGCAGCCTGGCGCCGCTGGCCGACGCCCTGCGGCACCTGCTGGACAGCGCCCCGGGCACCGAGGTCCCGAAGGTGCTGCGAGCGGGCCTGCTGCTGGACGGCACGCCCGACCCCTCCGTCGAGGACACCTGCGCCGCGCTCGTCCGGCTGCTCTCCGGCCTCGCCGCGAGCGGCCCGGTCGTCCTGGTGGTGGACGACTTCCACTGGGCCGGGGCGGTGCTGCGCGAGGTGCTGGAACGGCTGGCGGCCGGGCTCGCCGGCCGGCCCGTGCTGCTGGTCTGCGCGGCCCGGCTGGAGCTGCTGGAGCACTCCCCCGAATGGGGCGCCGGCACCCGGTCGGTCCTGCTGCCGGGCCTGTCCGGCGCCGAGAGCGCCCGGCTGGCGGCCGGGCTCGCCGAGGTCACCGCGCACGTCGGCGCCGGCGTGCCCGCCCAGGTGCTGGAGCGGGCCGGCGGCAACCCGCTGCACCTGGAGCAGCTGCTGGCCTTGGTCGCGGAGGACCGCGATCCGGACGAACTCCCGCCCACCGTGCAGGCGTTGCTAGGCGCTCGGCTGGACGCCCTGGAGGACTCCGAGCGGACCACCCTCGCCCTGGCCTCGGTGGTCGGCCGCGACTTCGGCCGCGAGGAGCTGACCGGCCTGGCCCGCAGCGGCCCCGAGGGCCGGCCCGGCGGCGAACTGCAGCCCGACGCCGCCGGCCTGGACGCCGTCCGGCCCGCGCTGCACCGGCTCTCCCGGCGGCGGCTGGTCGAACCGGACGGCCAGGAGTCCCGCTACCGCTTCAGCAGCGGCCTGGTGCAGGAGGTCTCGTACCAGGCGATGGCCAAGCGGGTCCGGGCCGACCGGCACGAGCGCGCCGCCGACCTGCTGGCCGGGCGCGGGGCACCGGACGGCGCGGTCGGCGGCCACCTCGCCAAGGCCCACCGCTACCGGGCCGAACTCGGCCTGATCGACCCGCACACCCAGGAGCTGCGCCGCCGGGCCGCCGACCGGCTGGCCGCCGCCGGCGCCCAGGCCCTGGCCCGGGCCGACCTGGGCTGGGCCGAGGAACTGCTGGACGGCGCCGTCACGCTGGCCCGCCCCGGGGAGGGCGCCTGGCTGGCAGCGGCCTGGCGGCTGGCCGAGGTGCGGCTCGCGACCGGCCGGACGGCCGACGGCAGGACGCTGCTCCAGCAGGTGGCCGGGGCCGGCGACCCGGTGGTGGCGGCGCACGCCCGGCTCGGCCTGGCCGTGCTGGACCCCGGCCCCGGCCTGGCGCACGCCGCCCGGACGGCCCGCGAGGTGCTGCCGCTCTTCGAGGCCGCCGGCGACGACCTCGGGACGGCGCGGGCCTGCCTGCGGCTCGCCCAGCGGCAGCAGGTGCTCGGCCGGCACGGCAGCGCCGAGGAGCTGCTCGGACGGGCGCTGGAGCACGCCGTACGGGCCGGGGCCGAGCCCGAACGGGCGGCCGCGCTCGGCGCGATCGGCGTCTCGCTCTGGATGGGCCCCACCCCGGTGCCAGCGGCCGTGGCCCGCTGCCGGGCGCTGCTCGCCGAGCACGGCACCGACCGCCGGGCCACCCGGGTCACCCTCAACTGCCCGCTCGCGGTGCTGCTGGCCCTGCGGGACGACCGCCCCGGCGCGCTGGCGCTGCTGGCCGAGGCGGACCGGCTCTGCCGTGAACTCGGCTTCGCCGAGGGCCTGGTGTTCATGCCGATCTTCCGGGCGACGGTGGAGGCCCTGGCCGACCGCACCGACCGGGCGGCCGCCCTGCTGCGGGAGGCCGGCGCGGCCTGCCGCGAGCTGGGCGCCACCGGACTGCTCGGCGCCGTGGCCCGCGATCTCGCCCGGGTCCTGCTGGACTCCGGCGACGGCCCGGGGGCCCGGGCCCATCTCGACCAGCTGCAGGAGCTGCTGCGGCCGGACGACCCCGACGACCCGGACCGGCTGCCGCTCGCCGACGCCGTGGAACTGCACGGCACGCTGGCCCGCCTGCACGCCGCCGGCGGGGCCCGCCCCGGGCAGGCCGCGGCGCTGGCGGCCCGGGCGGTGGACGAGGCGGACCGTACCGACTCGCCCGTCCTGCGGGCCACCGCGGCGCTGGACCGGGCGCACACCGAACTGATCCTCGGCCACCGTGGCGAAGCGGCCGCGGCGGCCGCGCTGGCCGGCGAGCGGTTCGCCGCCAAGGGCCACCTGGTCGGCGTCCGCCGGGCGCACGCCCTGGCCGCGGCCGCGGCGGCCCCCATCACAGAGGAACGGCATCCATGACGACGACTTCCCCACCACCCGAGCTGACCTGGAGCCTGCGCGGCCGGGCCCCGCACGACATCCCGGTCCTCGCCGCCGGCCAGGAGGTCACTCCCGAGTGGGCCTGGGGCGGCGCGACCGGTGCCGGGGTCAGGGTCTGCGTGGTGGACAGCGGCATCGAGCGGGACCACCCGCTGGTCGGCCGGGTCGACGGCTCCTACGTCGTGCTCAAGGACGAGGACGGCATCCGGGTCGAGCCCACCGCGACGGGCGACACCTGCGGCCACGGCACCGCCTGCGGCGGCATCGTGCGCCGCACCGCCCCGGACTGCGAGCTGTACAGCGTCCGGGTGCTGGGCGAGCGCTTCTCCGGCACCGGGGACGTCCTGCTGGCGGGGCTGCGCTGGGCCGTCGAGCAGCGCTTCGACGTGATCAACCTCAGCCTGTCCACCACCCGGGCCCAGTTCACCGACGCCCTGCGCACGCTGGCCGACGAGGCCTTCTTCGGCCGGTCGGTGATCGTCGCCTCGGCGCACAACACCCCCGTGGAGAGCTTCCCCTGGCGGTTCTCCTCGGTCCTCTCGGTGGGCAGCCACCAGGAGGAGGACCCGGACCTCTTCCTCTACAACCCCAACCCTCCGGTGGAGTTCTTCGCCCCCGGCCAGAACGTCACCGTGCCCTGGCTGGGCGGCAGGACCATCCGCACCACCGGCAACAGCTTCGCGACCCCGTACATGGCCGGCATGGCCGCCCGGGTGCTCTCCAAACACCCCCGGATGACGGCCTTCCAGCTGAAGTCCGTGCTCTACCTGGCCGCTTCCAACGTCACTGTCAGCAGAGGTGCCCGATGACCGAGACCCACAGCACTCCGACCGAGGTCGACCCAGTGGCGAGGGAGCTGCTGCAGTCGGTCGTCGACACCGCCCGCGCCATCTTCGGCGCCCAGGCGAGCTCGATCTTCCTGCTCGACCAGGAGAGCGACGAACTGGTCTTCCAGGCCGTCTCCGGCCGGGGCGAGGAGTTCCTGGTCGGGATGCGGTTCCCGGCCGGCCGGGGCATCGCGGGCTGGGTGGCGAGCACCGGCGAGCCGCTGGTGGTGGACGACCTGTCGCAGGAGGGCAGCTTCGCCCGGGACCTCGCCGAGTCGACCGAGTACGTGCCCGACGCCCTGATGGCGGCGCCGCTGATGCACTCCTCCGGTGTGCTGGGCGTGCTGGAGGTGCTCGACCCGGCCCCGCAGGCCCGCTCCGACCTCGGGGAGCTCGACCTGCTCACGCTGTTCGCCCGTCAGGCGGCCACGGCCCTGCGGGCGGTGCTGGACCGGCGCGCGGTGCGGGTCGACGCGGCCACCGCCGGAGCGGCGGCGCTGGCGGGGCTCGACCCGGCCGACCGCGCCGCCGGGCTGCGGGTGGTCGAGGCCGTCCGAGACCTGCTGCTGGTGCGCTGAGATGGCGAGCACCCCGGCCGGCCGCGCCGGCGTCCCCCGGCCCGCACCGCCCGCCGCCCCGGCCCGGGGCACCGAGGGCTCGCCGTTGGGCGGCGGCTTCCTGGCCCACCCGGACGAGGTGCTGGCCGGGCTGCGCGAGCGGTGCCCGGTGGCCCGGGTGACCACGCCCGCCGGCCGGCCGGTCTGGCTGGTCACCCGGGAGGCCGACGTCCGGGCCGCCTTCCTGGACCCCAGGCTGTCCCTGCGGAGCACCCCGCCGGCCCCCGGCCGCCCGCACCGGGCGATGGACCTGACCCTGGTCAACTACGACCCGCCGGACCACACCCGGATCCGCCGGCTCGCCGCACCGGCCTTCGCCCCCGGCCGGATCGCCGCCTACCGGCCCCGGGCGGCGGAGCTGGCCGACGAGCTGCTGGCCGCTCTGGGCAGCACCGGCGCGGTGGACCTGATCACCGGCTTCGCCGAGCCCTTCGCCTTCGCGGTGCTCCGCGAGGTCTTCGGCTTCGGCGACGAGACGGCGCCCCGGCTGCACCGCGCGGTCGGCGACCTGATCCGGCACACCGACGCCGAACGGGCGCTGGACGAGCTGGACGCGATCGTCCGGGCCCGGATCGCGGACTGCCGGGAGCACCCGGGCGAGGACGTCACCTCCTCGGTGCTGCGGGCCTGGGAGGCGAGCGGCCAGGTCACCGAGGCCGAGCTGGTCGACCTGCTGGCGATGCTCGTCCTGGCGGGCTTCGACAGCACGGTGCAGATGCTCGGGATGGCCGTGCTGGCCCTGCTCGGCCACCCGGCGGAGCTGGCCCGGCTGCGCGCCGCCCCCGAGCTGCTGCCGGGCGCGGTCGACGAGCTGCTGCGCTGGGACACCCCCGGGCCGTTCGGCACCCGGCGGGTCGCGCTCGCCGACGTGGAGATCGGCGGCACGGTGGTCCCGGCCGGCAGCGGCGTCCTGCTCTCGGTCGCGGCCGCCAACCGCGACCCCCGCAGCCACCCGGACCCGGACCGGCTGGACCTCACCCGTCCGGACGCCGCCCGCCACCTGACCTTCGGCGCCGGTCCGCACTACTGCCCGGGGGCGCCGCTGGCCCGGTTGGAGCTGACGGTGGCGCTGGCCGCCCTGCTCCGGCACTGGCCCGACGTCCGGCTCGCCGTCCCGGTGACGGAGCTGGCCTGGGGCGGCGGGTTCCAGCACCGCCGGCTGGAGGCGCTGCCGCTGCTGCTCGGGACGGGCCGGGCGGGCCCGGAGGCGGCCTGAGCGTGCTCCGTGGCCCGGGCTCCGGGCTCCGTGTGACGGGCCACGGGCCACGGGCTATCCGGGTTCGGCGAGTTCGCCCCGGGCGCGGGCCAGGTAGCCGGCCTGGAAGCGGCTGCTGGCCCCGAGCGTCTCCATGCTCTCGGCGATGTGCTTGCGGCAGGTGCGCAGCGACATGCCCAGGCGCCGGGCGATCATCTCGTCCTTCATCCCCTCGGCGAGCAACCGGACGATCGCCTGCTTGATCTCGTCGAGCGAGCTGTCGGCCTGGGCCTGGGTGGCGGGGGCGTAGGGGTCGGCCAGCGTCCAGGAGTGGTCGAAGACCGCCACCAGGTAGGCCACCGTGGACTGGTCCCGGATCACCACCGCGCCGTCGTAGGCGTCGTGGTGCGGAATGATCGCGGTCTCCCGGTCGAAGGCGATCATCCGGCCGAAAAGCGCCGTCAGGGTCCGGACCTCGGCCCCGGCCGCGCTGATCCGGCGGACGTACTCCTGCGTCGGCGCGTGCCGGCGCGAGGTGTGCTGGTAGAGGGTCCGCATCCGGACCCCGCGGCGGATCATCTCCAGGTCCCGGGCGAAGGCCTGCTCCAGCAGGTGCGGGGCGCGCGGCCCGCCGGGCTGGCAGGTCAGCACCTCGGTGCGGCAACGCGCGGTGAGCGTGCTGATCACGTCGATGACGGTGTTCAGGTCGACGATCTCGTCCAGCGGCTCGGCCTTGCGGACGGCGCCGGCCGGTGCGTAGAGCGGTGTCAGCAGGGCCAGTTCGGCCCGGACCCGCTCGGCGTCCGCGAGTTGCCGGCGCAGCTCCGCCTCGGCCGGTGCCAGCAGGCTGGCCGCCGCGAGTTCGGGCGGGACGGCCACCAGGCCGCGCTCGCCGTCCGGCCCGCCGGGCAGCCGCCGCAGCAGGTGCAAGCGCTCCAGCACCTGGGCCGACCGCTGCACCTCGGCCTCGGAGAGGCCGAGTTCGGCGGCGGCCTGCGGGGCGAGCCGGCCGTGTCCGGCGGCCCATTGGAAGACCCGGAGATCCTGTTCGGACAGGGTGGGAAACGACGTCATCAGTCCCTCCCCCAGGCTGCTGACCAGTGCCGATCGTGCAAAAGGTGATAGTAAGCCCTCAATGTGACGCGTGGGGCGTCTTCACATCCGGATGGCACGGATCCGGCCGGAGGGTGCCGGCGCCCGGCCGGGCGGCGGTCCGCACCCGGTGTGCCCCGACGCACCGGAAGGGCCCGCCCGCACCGGTCCGAGCACCGGACACCCGGCCCCGAGCTGTGGCACGATCGCTGGGGTGAGCACCAAGGGCGCCGCGGCGCAGCACCTGAGCGACCTCGCGCGGCTGCGCCGGGTCCGTGACCGGATCGACCGGGAGTACGCCCAGCCGCTGGACGTCGAGGCGCTGGCCCGCGGCGCGAACATGTCGGCCGGGCACCTCAGCCGCGAGTTCCGGCTCGCCTACGGCGAATCGCCGTACAGCTACCTCATGACCCGGCGGATCGAGCGCGCGATGACCCTGCTGCGACGCGGCGACCTCAGCGTCACCGACGTCTGCTTCGCGGTGGGCTGCTCCTCGCTCGGCACCTTCAGCACCCGCTTCACCGAACTGGTCGGCATGCCGCCCAGCACCTACCGGCGGCTGGCCGCGGACGCCACCGAGGGGATCCCGTCCTGCGTGGCGAAGCAGGTGACCAGACCGGTCAGGAATCAAGAAGCGAGGCCCCGGGCCCGCGATTAGCGTGATCGTCATGGACCTCACCATTCACTGGACCTTCCTCCCCCACAACGACCCGGAGGCCTCGCTGGCCTTCTACCGGGACAGCCTCGGGTTCGAGGTGCGCAACGACGTCGGCTACGGCGGGATGCGCTGGCTGACCGTCGGTCCCGCCGACCAGCCCGGCACGTCCATCGTCCTGGAGCCGCCGGCCGCGGACCCGGGCGTCACCGAGGACGAGCGCCGCACCGTCACCGAGATGATGGCCAAGGGCAGCTACGCCCGCATCGTCCTGGCGACCGCCGACCTCGACGGCACCTTCGACCGGCTGAAGGCCGCCGGCGCCGAGGTCGTCCAGGAGCCGACCGAGCAGCCGTACGGGGTGCGTGACTGCGCCTTCCGCGACCCCGCGGGCAACCTCGTCCGGATCAACGAGGCGAACTGAGCCCTCCGGCCGCCCGGCGTCCCCGGGGCGGGGTGCCCCGCGCCGGTCCCGGGGCGCCGGTGGCGGCGAACCCGCCCCGCCGGCATGGGCGGCGTGGATACCTTGGTCCCCGCGCCGGGCACGGCCCCGCCCGGCGCGGGGGCTGATGCCCGCGGGCCGGACGCAGCGCCCCGGACGACGCCGGCGGAGCCCGTCCAGGGACCCGCCCGAGAGAGGGAGACAGATGAGCAAGGCCACCAGGACGCCGTCGCGGCCCGCCGAGCCGCACGCCGCCGACAGCCACGACCTGATCCGCGTGCACGGCGCGCGGGTGAACAACCTCAAGGACGTCAGCGTCGAGATCCCCAAGCGCCGGCTGACGGTGTTCACCGGCGTGTCCGGCTCGGGCAAGAGCTCCCTGGTGTTCAACACGATCGCGGCCGAGTCGCAGCGGCTGATCAACGAGACGTACAGCGCCTTCGTGCAGGGCTTCATGCCGACCCTGTCGCGGCCCGAGGTCGACGTCCTCGACGGGCTGACCACCGTGATCACCGTCGACCAGCAGCGGCTGGGCGCCGACCCGCGCTCCACGGTCGGCACCGCCACCGACGCCAACGCCATGCTGCGCATCCTCTTCAGCCGGCTGGGCGAGCCGCACATCGGCCCGCCCAGCGCGTACGCCTTCAACGTGCCCTCGGTCCGGGCCAGCGGGGCGATCACCGTCGAGCGCGGGGCGAAACGGACGGTGAAGGCGACCTTCAACCGCACCGGCGGCATGTGCCCCCGCTGCGAGGGCCGCGGCGCGGTCTCCGACATCGACCTCACCCAGCTCTACGACGACTCCAAGTCGCTCGCCGAGGGCGCGTTCACCATCCCCGGCTGGAAGTCGGACAGCTTCTGGACGGTGCGGGTGTACGCCGAGTCGGGCTTCCTCGACCCGGACAAGCCGATCCGCAGGTTCACCAAGAAGGAGATGCACGACTTCCTCTACCGGGAGCCGACCAAGGTGAAGGTCGAGGGGGTGAACCTCACCTACGAGGGGCTGATCCCCAAGATCCAGAAGTCGTTCCTGGCCAAGGACAAGGAGGCCCTGCAGCCGCACATCCGGGCCTTCGTGGAGCGGGCGGTCACCTTCACCACCTGTCCCGAGTGCGACGGCACCCGGCTCGGCGAGGGCGCCCGGTCGTCGCGGATCAGGCGGATCAGCATCGCGGACGCCTGCGCGATGCAGATCAGCGACCTGGCGGACTGGGTCCGCGGCCTCGACGAGCCTTCGGTGGCGCCGCTGCTCGACGCCCTGCGGCAGAGCCTGGACGCCTTCGGGGAGATCGGGCTGGGCTACCTCTCGCTGGACCGGCCCTCGGGGACGCTGTCGGGCGGCGAGGCGCAGCGGGTCAAGATGATCCGCCACCTCGGCTCCTCCCTCACCGACATCACCTACGTCTTCGACGAGCCCACCATCGGCCTGCACCCCCACGACATCCAGCGGATGAACGACCTGCTGCTGCGGCTGCGGGACAAGGGCAACACGGTGCTGGTGGTGGAGCACAAGCCGGAGACCATCGCCATCGCCGACCACGTCGTCGACCTCGGCCCCGGGGCCGGTTCGGGGGGCGGCACCGTCTGCTTCGAGGGCACCGTCGACGGACTGCGCGGCGGCGGCACCGTCACCGGCCGCCACTTCGACGACCGTGCCGCCGTCAAGGAGTCGGTGCGCAGGCCGACCGGCGTGCTGGAGATCCGCGGCGCGACGGCGAACAACCTGCGCGACGTCGACGTCGACATCCCGCTCGGGGTGCTGGCCGTGATCACCGGCGTCGCCGGCTCCGGCAAGAGCTCGCTGGTGCAAGGGTCGCTGGTGAAGGGCCCGGGGGCCGCCGAGCACGGGGTGGTGTCGATCGACCAGAGCGCGATCCGCGGCTCGCGGCGGAGCAACCCGGCGACGTACACCGGGCTGCTCGACCCGATCCGCAAGGCCTTCGCGAAGGCCAACGGGGTGAAGCCGGCGCTGTTCTCCGCCAACTCCGAGGGGGCCTGCCCGACCTGCAACGGCGCGGGCGTGGTCTACACCGACCTGGCGATGATGGCCGGCGTGGCCAGCGTCTGCGAGGAGTGCGAGGGCAAGCGCTTCGAGGCCTCGGTGCTCGACCACCACCTGGGCGGGCGCGACATCAGCGAGGTGCTGGCGATGTCGGTGATCGAGGCCGAGGAGTTCTTCGGCGCGGGCGAGGCGCACACCCCGGCGGCCCACCGCATCCTCGAACGGCTCGCCGACGTCGGGCTCGGTTACCTCAGCCTCGGCCAGCCGCTCACCACGCTGTCCGGCGGCGAGCGGCAGCGGCTCAAGCTGGCCACCCTCCCCCAGCTTTCGGCCGGGGGGACCCCCAAGGGCGAGAAGGGCGGCATCATCGTGCTCGACGAGCCGACCACCGGCCTGCACCTCGCCGACGTCGAGCAGCTGCTGGGCCTGCTGGACCGGCTGGTCGACTCGGGCCGGTCGGTGGTGGTCGTCGAGCACCACCAGGCGGTGATGGCGCACGCCGACTGGATCATCGACCTGGGGCCCGGCGCGGGACACGACGGCGGGCGGGTCGTCTTCGAGGGCACGCCCGCCGACCTGGTCGCCGCGCGCTCCACCCTGACCGGCGAGCACCTGGCGGCGTACGTGGGCGGCTGACCCGGGGGGCGGCCCGACCCCGGAGCGGCGCCCACCCGCCGCTCGGCCCGGGGCCGGCCGCACCGGCCGTCAGCACCGGCCGGCCACCCGCGCCGGGCGGCCCGCCCTTGTTGCACAATATGTGCAACTACTTAATCAGTGCGACAAAGGGTGGGCGAGGCTTCGATGACGGGATCGCCGGTGGTGCTGGGGATCGAATCCTCCTGCGACGAGACCGGGGCGGGGCTGGTCCGGGACGGCGTGCTGCTCGGGCAGGCGGTGGCCTCCAGCATGGACGAGCACGCCCGCTACGGCGGCGTGGTGCCGGAGATCGCCGCCCGGGCCCATCTCCAGTCGATGGCGCCGGTGGTCGGGGAGGCGTTGAACCGGGCCGGCCTCACCCTGGCCGACATCGGCGCCGTCGCCGTGACCGCCGGCCCGGGCCTGTCCGGCGCCCTCCAGGTGGGCGTCGCCGCCGCCAAGGCCTACGCCTTCTCGCTCGGCGTGCCGCTGCACGGGGTCCACCATCTCGCCGGGCACGTCGCCGCGGCGACGCTGGACGGCGGACCGCTGCCCGACCCGTGCGTGGTGCTCGTCGTCTCCGGCGGCCACACCTCGCTGCTGCTGGTCCGCGACCTGGCCCGGGACCGGATCGTCCACCTCGGGGACACCCTGGACGACGCCGCCGGGGAGTGCTTCGACAAGGTCGCCCGGATCCTGCGCCTGCCCTACCCCGGCGGTCCGGCGGTCGACCGGGCCGCCCGGGCCGGCGACCCGGGGGCCGTCCGCCTCCCGCGGCCGCTGAGCGGACCGAACGATCCCCCGTACGCCTTCTCCTTCTCGGGCCTGAAGACGGCCGCCGCCCGCTGGATCGAGGCGCAGCGCGCCGACGGCCGGGAACCGCACGTCCCGGACGCCGCCGCGGCCCTGCAGGAGGCCATCGCCGACACCCTCACCCGCAAGGCCGTCCGGGCCTGCACCGAGCACGGCATCGGCACCCTGGTCGTGGTCGGCGGCGTGGCCGCGAACTCCCGCGTCCGCGCCCTCACCGAGCAGCGATGCGCCGCCGCCGGGATCGCCCTGCGGGTGCCGCCGCTGCCCCTGTGCACCGACAACGGCGCGATGGTCGCCGCCGTCGGCGACCTGCTGGTCAGGGCCGGCGCCGAGCCCGCGCCGCCGGACCTCGCCGTCGACCCGTCCGCACCGCTTGAGTACGCCCGGCTGGCGCCCTCCGCGCACCGCCGGGCCCGGGCGGCCTGAACCCGCCGCCGCACCGGGGCGGACCTGGTGCGAGGGCCGGGGCCGGCCCGCCCGCCCGTGGGCGTCGGGCCGGCCCCGGCCCTCCCGTCAGCCGCCCAGCTCCGCCCGCGCCAGGCGGGCCGCCTCGACCAGGTGGTCGAGGGAGGCCCGGGTCTCGGCCCAGCCCCGGGTCTTCAGGCCGCAGTCCGGGTTGACCCAGAGGCGTTCGGCGGGGATGGCGGCGAGCCCCTCGCGCAGCAGGGCGGCGGCCTCCCCGGCGCTCGGCACCCGGGGCGAGTGGATGTCGTAGACGCCCGGGCCGACCTCGCGGGGGTAACCGGCCCCGGCCAGCTCGTGCGCCACCCGCATGTGCGAGCGGGCCGCCTCCAGGCTGATCACGTCCGCGTCCAACTCGTCGATCGCGGCCATGATCTCGCCGAACTCGGCGTAGCACATGTGGGTGTGCACCTGGGTGTCGGCCCGGACCCCGGAGGTGGTCAGCCGGAACGCCTCGGTGGCCCAGGCCAGGTAGCCGGGGCGGTCGGCGGCGCGCAGCGGGAGCGTCTCGCGCAGGGCCGGCTCGTCCACCTGGACGACCGCGGCGCCGGCCGCCTCCAGGTCGGTGACCTCGTCGCGCAGGGCGAGGGCGACCTGGCGGGCGGTGTCGGCGAGCGGCTGGTCGTCGCGGACGAAGGACCAAGCGAGCATGGTGACCGGACCGGTCAGCATCCCCTTGACCGGGCGGTCGGTGAGGTCCTGGGCGTAGCGGAACCAGTCGACGGTCATCGGGCGGGGGCGGGAGACGTCGCCGGCCAGCACGGGCGGGCGGACGTAGCGGGTGCCGTAGGACTGCACCCAGCCGTGCCGGGTGGCGAGGTAGCCGGTGAGCTGCTCCGCGAAGTACTGGACCATGTCGTTGCGTTCGGGTTCGCCGTGCACCAGGACGTCCAGCCCGGCCTTCTCCTGGTAGGCGATGACCTCACGGACCTCGGCCGCCATCCGCTCCCGGTAGCCGGCCCGGTCCAGGCGTCCGGCGCGCAGGTCGGCGCGGGCGGTGCGCAGTTCGGTGGTCTGCGGGAAGGAGCCGATGGTGGTGGTCGGCAGCAGTGGCAGCTTCAGCCGGGCGCGCTGGGCCTCGGCGCGTTCGGGGTAGGCCTGCGCGCGGCGGGCGTCCTCGGCGGTGGTGGCGGCGGCCCTGGCGCGGACGGCCGGATCGTGGGTGAGGGCGGAGGCGGCCCGGGAGGCCAGGTCGGCCCGGTTGGCGGCGAGTTCGGCGCCGATCGCGTGGGTGCCCTCGCGCAGTCCGCGGGCGAGGGTGGTGATCTCGGCGGTCTTCTGCCGGGCGAAGGCGAGCCAGCGGGCGATCTGCGGGTCCAGGTCGCGTTCGCGGGCGGCGTCGAGCGGGACGTGCAGCAGCGAGCAGGACGGTGCCACGTCGACCTGCCCGGCCAGGCCGAGCAGGGTGGCCAGGGTCGCCAGCGACTTCTCCAGGTCGTTGATCCAGATGTTGCGGCCGTCCACCACGCCCGCGACCAGCCGCTTGCCGGGCAGGCCGCCGACGGCGGCCAGGTCGTCGAGGTTGCCGGCGGCGGGGCCGGTGAAGTCCAGGCCGACGCCTTCGACCGGGGCCTCGGCCAGCACCGGCAGGGCCGCGCCGGCCCGGTCGAAGTAGGTCGCGACCAGGATCCTGGGCCGCTCGGTGAGGGCGCCGAGGTCGCGGTAGGCCCGGGCGGCGGCGTTGAGTTCGGCCGCGGTGCGGTCCTGCACGAGGGCGGGCTCGTCCAGTTGCACCCAGCCGGCGCCGGCGGCGCGCAGGCCGGCGAGGAGTTCGGCGTAGACGGGCAGCAGGCGGTCGAGCAGCGTGAGCGGCTGGAAGCCGGGGTCGACGCCGGGCGCGGGCTTGGCGAGCAGCAGGTAGGTCAGCGGGCCGACCAGGACCGGACGGGCGCGGTGGCCGAGCAGGAGGGCCTCACGCAGTTCCTGGACCGACTTGGCGGAGTTCGCCGAGAAGACCGTGTCCGGCCCCAACTCGGGCACCAGATAGTGGTAGTTGGTGTCGAACCACTTGGTCATCTCCAGCGGCGCCACGTCCTGGGTGCCGCGCGCCATGGCGAAGTACCCGTCCAGCGGGTCGGCGTCGACGGCGGCGCGGTGCCGGGCCGGGATCGCGCCGACCGCCACGGTGGTGTCCAGTACGTGGTCGTACAACGAGAAGTCGCCGGTGGGGACTTCGGTGACGCCGGCCTCGGCGAGGCGCCGCCAGGTGTCGCGGCGCAGACCGGCGGCGGTGGCATGCAGGCCGGCGGCGGTGACCCGGCCGGCCCAGTAGCCCTCGATCGCCTTCTTCAGCTCCCGGTCCGGGCCCTGACGGGGGCAGCCGTACACGGTGGCCTGCGGGGTGGTGGAACTCGGTGACACGGAACTCTCCTTCGCGAGTCGCGCTGCGATCCCGGGAGAGCACGTGCGCGCGAAGGTACGACAGCGGGGGCGCGGCACGTCGAGGTGCCCGCCCGCTCCGCCGACCCACCCCCGGCCTTCGGCCGGGCGGTACCCACCCACGAGGTCACCGGGATCACCGCGTGCGGTCGCACGCGGGCAGTGGCAGGTCTTCGGACTCGCGAGCACACCGGGCCTGACGGCCCGGCACCTAGTGGCCGTCGCTTCCCGGGCCGCCTGGGCCCAGTGCATGTGACGGCGGTCGTTCCCACTCACCGCTGCGGGGCAGTCCCGGATTCCCACCGGGTTCCCTCTTGCGACGCGCCTGCCTGGCTGGCAGGGCGAACCGACTGCAGGCCACAGCCTAGGCCCACCGGCGTCCCGCCGGCGGAATTCGTCCGCATGCCGGATGTCGCGGTGGGACGCGGGGCCGAGCGCCGGGGCCCGGGCGCCGGGGCCCGGGCCGGCGCGGCGGACCGGTGCGCGCGGCACCGGTCCGCGCGCGGACGGCGGCTACGGACGCAGCTCCAGCGTGCAGCACTTGACGCTGCCTCCGGCCCGCAGCAGCTCCGTCAGGTCGACGCCGATCGGCTCGAAGCCGCGCTCGCGGAGCTGGCGGTGGAGCCCGACGGCGGCCTCCGGCAGCAGCACGTGGCGCCCGTCGGAGAGCGCGTTGAGGCCGAAGACCTCGGCGTCCTCGGCGGTGGCGAGGACGGCGTCCGGGAAGAGCTCGCGCAGGACGGCCCGGCTGCCGGGGCTGAACGCCTCGGGGTAGTACATGACCTCGTCGTCGGAGAGCACCGCGAGGGCGGTGTCCAGGTGGTAGAACTTCGGGTCCACCAGCGTCAGGCCGATCACCGGCAGGCCGAAGAACTCCTGAGCCTCGGCGTGCGAGCGGGGGTCGGTGCGGAAGCCGCTGCCGGCCAGGATCCTGCGGCCGACGGCCAGCAGGTCGCCCTCGCCCTCGTTGATGTGCTCGGGCCAGTACACGTCCCGGTAGCCGCGGGCGGTGAACCAGTCCAGGTAGGCCGGGCCCTCGGCGGTGCGCTCGACGTGGCGGAACCGCGCCCCGAACACCCGGCCGTCGACCACGGTGGCGCCGTTGGCCGCGAAGACCATGTCGGGCAGGCACGGCAACGGCTCGATCACCTCGACGGTGTGGCCGAGCGAGAGGTAGAGGTCGCGCAGGGAGGTCCACTGGGCGAGCGCCAGGCCGCCGTCGACCGGCTTGGCCGGGTCCATCCACGGGTTGATCGAGTACGTCACGTCGAAGTGCCGGGGCGCGCACATCAGGAAGCGGCGGGGGGTGGCCACCCGGGCCTCCCGGAGCGGGGCGGCGGCCGCCGAGCTGATGGTGTCCGTGGCGGGCATGGAGGTCCTCCGGTCGGGATGCGGTTCTGCTGCGGCGCGGGATCGCCACGGCGCAACGCCCTGGGCCGGCGGGATTGCCTTGGCCCGGGCGGGAACTGAGCGACGGGCAGGGCGGCCGGCGACGGCGGCCGCGGATCCGCGGGGGAGCCGCGCGGCGCTTGCGGACCGGGGGACGAAGAGTTGCCCCCGGGACCACCCCACTCGATGTGGTTAGGCTAACCTTACCGCAGCACTTCGTGTGCGCGTTCGGCCGATCTGAACCTCGACCCACCCGGAGAGCCCACCATGCCGCCCACCGCCGGCCGTGTCGCCGCCACGGCGACCCCTCAGCACACCAGCGGGCGACCAGCGAGCCCCGGCCCGGCGGGCCCGGCCGGGCCCGCCGCCGGAACGACCACCGGACCGACCGTCAGAACGGAGGCCTGACCGTGGCCGACCCCACCACCGAGTTCGCCGGCCGGGTCGCCCTGGTGACCGGCGCGGGCCGCGGTATCGGCGCCGCCGTCGCCCGGATGCTGGCCGAGCGCGGGGCCGAAGTGATCGCCTCCGACCTCCACGCCCCCGACGACTCCGTACACCGGCTCGACGTCACCGACGGCGCGGCCGTCGAGGCCCTGGTCGACCGGATCGAGCGCGAGCGCGGCCCGATCGACGTCCTGGTCAACGTGGCCGGCGTGCTGACCGCCGCCCCCGTGCTGGAGACCACCGACGAGAACTGGGCACGCACCTTCGCCGTCAACACCACCGGTGTCTTCCACACCTGCCGCGCCGTCGGCCGCCGGATGGCCGGGCGCGGACGCGGCAGCATCGTCACCGTCGGCTCCAACGCGGCCGGGGTGCCCCGCACCGGCATGGCGGCCTACGCCGCCTCCAAGGCCGCGACCACCATGTTCGTCCGCTGCCTCGGACTCGAACTCGCCCGCTCCGGCGTCCGCTGCAACCTGGTCTCCCCCGGGTCCACCGACACCGACATGCAACGCGCCCTGTGGACGGACGACGCCGCCGAACAGCGGGTCATCGACGGCGACCCGGCCACCTACCGGGTGGGCATCCCGCTCGGCCGGATCGCCGCCCCCGAGGACGTCGCCGAGGCCGTCGCCTTCCTGGCCGGCGACCGCGCCCGGCACATCACCATGCACGACCTGTACGTCGACGGCGGCGCGACGCTGCGGGCCTGAGCCCGTACCGGCCCTGCCCCACGCCCACCCGCCGGCCGGCCCGGCCCGCCGACCGATCCGAGTCCCAGCGTCCCGGTGCCCGTACGCACCGGCAGAACGGAGCACCATGACCACGGCTTTCCAGGCCCAGGACGCCCCCTCGGCGGCGTCGCCCGCGGGCGGCACGCTGCTGGCCGCCTACCGGCCGGGGCCGGCGAGGGCGTTCTTCGCCGGCCCCGGCGGCACCCTGCTGGCCGAGGGCCTGCGCCGGGCCGTACCCGATCCGGCCTCGGCCGGACGCCTGCTGGCCGAGGCCCGCACCGCGCAGGAGGACAATCCCGTCGTGGTCGGGGCGATACCGTTCGCCCCCGGCCGGGACGCCCAGCTGTTCATCCCCGCCGCGGTCCGCCGGGCCGGCGCCGTCCGCGAGAGCGCAGTCCCCCGCCCGCCGCTCGCCCCGGCCGCCGGGCGGGCCTGGAGCCAGCGCCCGGTGCCGGCCCCGGAGGCGTACCGCACGGCCGTCGCCGAGGCCGTGCGGCTGATGAACGAGGACCCGGAGCTGTCCAAGGTCGTGCTGGCCCGCACCCTCGAACTCACCGCGCCCGGCGGCGCGGACCTCACCACCATGCTGCACCGCCTGATCCACCGTGACCCGAACGGCCACACCTTCGCGGTGCCGGCCGGCGGCGCGGCCACCCTGGTCGGCGCCAGCCCCGAACTGCTGGTCTCCCGTCGCGGCCGCTCGGTGGTCTCCAACCCGCTGGCCGGCTCGGCCGCCCGCAGCGCCGACCCCGTCGAGGACATGCGGCGCGCCGCCGCCCTGACCGAGTCCTCCAAGGACCTGGCGGAGCACGCCTTCGTGGTGGACGCCGTCCGCCGCACGCTGGAGCCGTACTGCGCGGACCTGGTGGTGCCCGCGCGGCCCTCGCTGATCCGCACCGCCGCGATGTGGCACCTGTCCACCACCGTCACCGGCACCCTGCGCGACGCCGCCACCAGCGCGCTCGACCTGGCCCTGGCCCTGCACCCCACACCGGCCGTCTGCGGGACGCCCACCGACCGGGCCCGCGAGCTGATCGGCGCCCTGGAGCCCTTCGACCGCGGCCTCTACACCGGCGTGGTCGGCTGGGGCGACGCGGCGGGCGACGGCGAGTGGGTGGTCACCCTGCGCTGCGCCGAGGCCGAGGGGGAGCGCCTGCGGCTGTTCGCCGGCGCGGGCGTGGTGGCCGCCTCCGTCCCGGAGCACGAACTCGCCGAGACCGGGGCCAAGTTCCGCACCTTCCTGCACGCCGTCGGACTGGAGGACGCCAAGTGACGCTGTGGCCCGAGGACTTCGCCGACCGCTACCGCGCGGCCGGGTACTGGACCGGCGAGACGCTGGACACCATGATCCGCCGGCACGCCGACACCCATCCCGGCCGGATCGCCGTCACCGACGGCGACCGCCACTGGAGCTACGCCGAACTCGACCGCCGGGCCGACGTCCTGGCCGCCGGGCTGCTCGCCCGGGGCCTGCGCAAGGGCGACCGGGTGGTCCTCCAACTGCCCAACGTCGCCGAGTTCTTCGAGGTCTTCTTCGGCGCCCTGCGGGCCGGCGTGGTGACGGTGATGGCGCTGCCCGCGCACCGCCGGGCCGAGATCTCGTACTTCTGCGAGTTCGCCGGGGCCCGGGCGCTGATCGTGGCGGACCGCCACGCCGGCTTCGACCACCGCGAACTGGCCCTGGAGGTCACCCGGGCGGTGCCGGCGCTCGGCGAGGTGATCGTGCTCGGCGACCCCGGCCCCTTCACCCCGCTGGATGAGCTGCGGCAGGCCGGGGCCGCCGCACCGGCCGACCCGCCCGGCGCCGGCGACCTGGCCTTCCTGCAGCTCTCCGGCGGCAGCACCGGCCTGCCCAAGCTGATCCCCCGCAGCCACGACGACTATCTGTACAGCGTGCGCGAGTCGGCCGTGATCTGCGGGCTGACGCCGCGGTCCGTCTACCTGTGCGCGCTGCCCGCCGCCCACAACTTCCCGCTCAGCTCCCCCGGCACGCTCGGCACCCTGCACGCCGGCGGCCGGGTGGTGCTCGCCCCGGACCCGAGCCCGGCCACCGCCCTCGCCCTGATCGAGCGGGAGAAGGTCACCCTCACCGGTCTGGTCCCGCCGCTGGCCCTGGCCTGGGCCCAGGCCGCCCCCGCCGCCGGCCGCGACCTGTCCAGCCTGGAACTCCTGCAGGTCGGCGGCGCCAAGCTGAGCGAGGAGGCGGCCCGCCGGCTCGGCCCCGCCCTCGGCTGCCGCCTCCAGCAGGTCTTCGGCATGGCCGAGGGGCTGGTCAACTACACCCGGGCCGACGACCCGGAGGAGACCGTGCTGACCACCCAGGGCCGGCCGATCTCCCCCGACGACGAGGTCAGGATCGTCGACGACGAGGACCAGGACCTGCCCGAGGGCGCCACCGGCCACCTGCTGACCCGCGGCCCGTACACCATCCGCGGCTACTGGCGGGCCCCCGAGCACAACGCCGTGGCCTTCACCGCCGACGGCTTCTACCGCACCGGTGACGTGGTCCGCCGCACCCCCACCGGTCACCTGGTGGTCGAGGGCCGGGCCAAGGACCAGATCAACCGCGGCGGCGAGAAGGTGGCCGCCGAGGAGGTCGAGAACGTCCTGCTGCGCCACCCCGCCGTGCACGACGTGTCGGTGGTGGCCACCCCCGACGAGTACCTCGGCGAGCGCAGCTGCGCGTACGTGATCCTGCGCCCGGGCGCCCGACGACCCCGCCCGGTCGACCTGAAATCCTTCGTCCGGGCCGGCGGGCTCGCCGACTACAAGGTGCCCGACCGCGTCGAGTTCGTCACCGCCTTCCCCCAGACCGGCATCGGCAAGGTCAGCAAGAAGGACCTCCGCTCCGCCCCGCGCTAGAGAGACCCCGTCACATGGCCCTTCCCGCCATCGCCCCGTACGAGCTGCCCGGCCCCGAGCGCTACCCCGCGCCCAAGGTGACGTGGCAGGTGGACCCCGCGCGCGCCGCCGTGCTCGTCCACGACCTGCAGAACTACTTCCTCGGCGCGTTCCCCGCCGACGGGCCGCCGCTCGCCCCCGCGCTGGCCAACAGCGCCCGGGTGCTGGCGCATGCCCGCGCGCACGGCATGCCCGTCCTCTACTCGCACCAGCGCGGCGGCCAGACGCCCGCCGAGCGCGGCCTCCAGCTGGACTTCTGGGGCCCCGGCCTGCCCGCCGACGAGCACGCCCAGGGCGTCCCCGCGATCGTCGCCCCGGCGGACGGCGACACCATGCTGCTGAAGTGGAAGTACAGCGCGTTCGCCCGCACCGAGCTCGCCGAACTGCTCGCCGCGGCCGGCCGCGACCAGCTCGTCATCGTCGGCGTGTACGCCCACATCGGCGTGATGATGACCGCCTGCGACGCCTGGTCCCGCGACATCCAGGCCTTCGTGGTCTCCGACGCGGTCGCCGACTTCTCCGCCGAGAAGCACCTCGAAGCACTACGCTGGGCGGCCGAGAAATGCGCCGTCGTCCTCACCACCGACCAGCTCCTGGAGACGAAGTGACCACGCCCCCGGGCCGGTTGTACGCCGAGGACGTCACCCTGACATACGGTGACCGGGCCATCGCCACCGAGCTGTCCGTCGGTGTGCCGGACGGCTCGTTCACCGTGATCGTCGGGCCCAACGCCTGCGGCAAGTCGACCCTGCTGCGGGCCTTCGCCCGGCTGCTGAAGCCCGCCGCCGGGCGGGTGCTGCTGGACGGCGAGCAGATCGGCGCGCTGCCCGCGAAGGAACTCGCCCGCCGGCTGGGCCTGCTGCCGCAGAGCTCCACCGCACCGGACGGGATCACCGTGGCCGACCTGGTCGCCCGCGGCCGCTACCCCCACCAGGGGCTGTTCCGCCAGTGGTCCCGCGAGGACGACCGGGTGGTCGCCGAGTCGATGGCGGCCACCGACGTGACCGGCCTGGCCGACCGATTCGTCGACGAGCTCTCCGGCGGCCAGCGCCAGCGCGTCTGGCTGGCCATGGCGATCGCCCAGCAGACCCCGCTGCTGCTGCTCGACGAGCCGACCACCTTCCTCGACATCGCCCACCAGGTCGAGGTGCTCGACCTGTGCGCCCGGCTGCACCTGGAGCAGCAGCGCACCCTGGTCGCGGTGCTGCACGACCTCAACCAGGCCACCCGCTACGCGACCCACCTGATCGCCATGCGGGACGGCGCCGTGGTCGCCGAGGGCGCGCCGTCCGAGATCGTCACCGCCGACCTGGTCGAGCGGGTCTTCGACCTGTGCCCTGCCAGGTGATCGAGGATCCGCAGACGGGCACCCCGCTGGTGGTGCCGATGGCCCCCCGGCACCGGGCCGCCGTCCGGTGAGAGGAATCCTGCACCCGGCCCCGGTCCGCACCGCGACCGGGGCGGACGCCGAGGCCCTGTACGCGCTCTCCGCGCCGTTCATGCGCAGCGGCGCGCTGCGCCCGCGCACGGTGGCGGACTACCGCCGGGCCGGGGAGCACTTCCTGGTGGTACCGGGCGTGGGCCCCGACGGCAGTCTGGACGGCTGTGTCGCCCTGCGGGCGCTGCCGCCCGAGCCGGAGCACCCGGCGACCGGCCTGCTGCACAACTTCTGCGTCCGCGACGGCCGCCAGGGCGCGGGCCTCGGCTCCCGGCTGCTGGCGGCCCTGCTCGCGGAGGCCGCCCGGTGCGGCCTGCGGACGCTCGTCACCGCCAGCACCGGCGACGGCGCGCTGTTCCTGCGAGGCGGCTTCCGGGAGATCCCGGTGGCGCTGGCCCCGCGCGGCTGGGCGGCCGGACTGGACCCGGCCCGCGGCTCCCGGGTCTTCACCCTGAACCTCGCCGCGGAGGGCTGACGATCCACCGGCCCGTAGCAGGCCCCGCCCCCGAGGAATCCGGGGGCGGGGCCTTCGTGCGGGGCGGGTGCGGCGGCGGCCGCCGGGGAGCCCTCAGGCCCGGTCGCCCCGCCACCGGCGGACGATCAGCCAGATCAGGAAGCACCCGCCGACCACGCCGGTGAGCACCCCCACCGGCAGCTGGGTCGGGGCCAGCAACCGCTGCGCCGCCAGGTCGCTGAGCGCCAGCAGCAGGGCGCCGGTCAGCGCCGATCCGAGCAGGTTGGGCCCGGTGGCCCGGGTCAGCCGCCGGACGGCCTGCGGGGCGATCAGCGCGACGAACGGGATCGGCCCGGCGGCGGCGGTGGCGGCCGCGGTGAGCCCGACGCCGATCAGCACCAGCCGGATCCGCACCCCCTCGGTGCGCACCCCGAGCGAGGACGCGACGTCGTCGCCCATCTCCAGCATCCGCAACGGCCGGCCGAGCAGCAGCGCCGCGGGCAGCAGCAGGGCCAGCGCGAGGGCCATCGGGCCGCAGTGCTCCCAGCCCCGGGCGTTGAGGCTGCCGGTGAGCCAGACCGCGGCGCTCTGCGCGTCGCTGAACGAGGCGCGGGCGATCAGGTAGGCGTTGAGCGAGGCCAGCAGCGAGCTGACGCCGATGCCGACCAGGACGAGCCGGTAGCCCTGGGTGCCACCGCGCCGGGCCAGCAGGTACACCAGCGCCGAGGTGAGCAGGCCGCCCGCCACCGCGCCGCCCGCGACGGCCGCGGCACCGCCGCCGATGACCAGGATGACGGCCAGCGCGCCGGTGGCCGAGCCGACCGTGAAGCCGATCACGTCCGGGCTGCCGAGCGGGTTGCGGGCCAGGGTCTGGAAGAGCGAGCCGGCCAGGCCGAGCGCGGCGCCCACCAGCAGGGCGGTCAGCAGCCTGGGCAGCCGGACCTCCATCACCACGTACCGGTCGGCGCGGGCGCCGCCACCGGTGAGGACGTCGACGACGTCGGCGACCGGCAGCGGGTAGTCGCCGGCGGTCAGGGCCCCGATGACGGCCCCGAGCAGGGCCAGCACCAGCAGGCCGCCGACCAGGGTGGCCCGCGGGTGCCAGCGCAGCGACCCCCCGGCGGGCAGCCGGACGGCGCGCAGCGGTACCGGCGCGAGAGCGGGCCCCGGGCCGGCGGGCGGCTCCGCCGTGGGAGCGGCGGCGGGCGGCGTGGGCAGCGTGGCGGACGGGTCGACCGCGGTGGGGCCGTTCACAGTTGGGCGATCCTCCGGCCGCGGACGAGGGCGATGAAGAGCGGGGCGCCGATGAAGGCGGTGACGACGCCGACCTGGAGTTCGGCCGGGTGCAGCGCGAGCCGGCCGATGATGTCCGACCCGAGCAGCAGGACGGGGGCGAGCACCGCCGACAGCAGCATGATCCAGCGCTGGTCCGGCCCGCAGACGTGGCGGGCCAGGTGCGGCACGGCGAGGCCGACGAAGGCGATCGGGCCGACCGCCGCGGTGGCCGCGCCGCACAGCAGGGTGACGGCGAGCAGGCTGAACAGCCTGGTCCGGGTCGGGTTGGCGCCGAGCGCGTGCCCGGCGTCGTCGCCGAGCGCGAGGGCGTTCAGCGGGCGGCCCAGCAGCAGGGCGAGCAGTCCGCCGGCCGCCAGGAAGGGCAGCACCTGGCCGAGCACGGCGGAGTCCACCCCGGCCAGCGTGCCGACCTGCCAGAACCGGAACCGGTTCAGGGTCAGCGGGTCGAGCAGGATCAGCCCGTTGACGAAGGCGGTGAGCACGGCGGTGACGGCGGTGCCGGCCAGCGCGAGCCGGGCCGGGGTGGCCGAGGCCCGCCCGCCCCCGCCGAGGATCTGCACCACCAAAGCGGCGACGGCGGCGCCCGCGAGCGCGAACCAGACGAAGGAGCCGAAGGTGCGCAGGTCCAGCAGGGCCGTCCCGGCGGCGACCGCCGCGGCCGCACCGCCGTTGACGCCGAGCAGGCCGGGGTCGGCCAGCGGGTTGCGGGTGAGCGCCTGCATCATGGCGCCGGCGATGCCGAGCGCGGCGCCCACCGCGATGCCGAGCAGGGTGCGCGGGATCCGCGCGTGGTGCACCACGATCCAGTCCTCGGAGGCGGGTTCACGGTGCAGCAGGACGTGCAGGACCTGGCCGGGCGGGATGTAGCGGGCGCCGACGGCGATGCCCGCGAGCGTGAGCACGGCGAGCAGCAGCAGCGCCCCGGACAGCCAGGCGAGGCGGCGGGCCGTCCCGGTCCGGCCGGGCGCCGCGGGCGCGGGGCCGGGGACGGCCGGCGCCGGCTTCGCCAGGATCTCGGCGGTCATGCGTGCTCGTGGTGGTCGTCCTCGTGGTGGTCGTGGTTGGCGACCCCGCGCTTCCAGTAGCCGTCCACGTCGACCTGCTCCTTGGCCAGGCCGCGCTCGGTCCGCAGGTGACGGCGGATCGGCTTGAGCGTGTTGGCCTCGCCGGCGATCCAGGCGAAGCCGGTTCCGGGCGGGAACTCGGCCGCGCGGATGGCGCGTTCGAGCAGGTCACCGGTGCCGGACGGGTTGTCGCCGCGGTGCAGCCAGGTGAGCCGCAGGTCGGTGGCGGTGGTCAGCTGCTGCTCGTCCTGCGGCCCGGACACCTCGACGAAGGCCAGCACCTTGACCCCGGCGGGCAGCATCTCCAGCCAGCGGGCGAGCGCGGGCAGCGCGGTCTCCTCGGCGGCGAGCAGGTACCAGTCGTGGACGAAGGGGATCTCCTCGGAGCCGCGCGGGCCGAAGACGCCCAGCCGCATGCCCGGTTCGGCGGCCGCGGCCCAGCCGGAGCCGACCCCGGTGCCGTGCAGGACCATGTCGATGTCGAGTTCCCGCTCGGCCCGCCGGTAGTGCCGGATCGTGTAGTCGCGGGTGACGGGCTCGACCGGGGCGTCCATCCAGGTGTCGTTCTCCACCACCGGCTCGACCGGCAGTTCGGCGCCGGGCTCGGCGAAGCAGAGCTTCACGTGGTCGGTCGGCGCCTGCTCGCAGAAGCCCTCCAGAGCCTCGCCGCCGAGGGTCACCCGCACCGTGCCGGGCGTCACCCGGACAACCCGCTTGACCTCCAGCAGACGGTACTTGAGCGGATGGCGGACGATCCGCATGCGCGGTGGAGCCGTGTCGGTGTTCATCGTTCAGCCCAATCCGGTGGGAGGTGTGCGCGCAGGCCCGGACGTCCCTGTGCCGCCGTCCCGACGGGGCCGGGGCGGCGGCACAGGGCAATCCTGTCATTTAGGTTAGCCTAACCTGCACACTGGGGACCAGTCATCGTCCCCCGTTCAGGCCTCCACCTGCCGGTTCGTCAACGAGCAGCCGCCCGCCGTCCAGCCGGACCACCCGCGGCATCCGGGCGATGGTGGCCGGGCGGTGCGCGATCACCACCAGGGTGCAGTCGGCACGCAACTCGTCCAGCGCGTGCTCCAGCCGGGCCGCCGTCACCGGGTCGATGTCGGCGGTGGCCTCGTCCAGCACCAGGACGGCCGGGTCGGCGAGCACCGCGCGCACCAGGCCGAGGATCTGTCGCTCGCCGGCCGACAGGTTGCCGCCGCGCTGGCCGACCTCGGCGTCCAGGCCGCCGGGCAGGTCCTCCGTCCAGTCGCGCAGGCCCAGTTGGTCGACGGTCCGTTCGATCCGGGCCCGGTCGGGGGCGCCCTGGACCAGCGCCAGGTTGTCCGCGATCGTGCCCGACACCATCCGCACCTCCTGCGGCACCAGGACGATCCGGCGGCGCAGCTCGGCCTCCGGGAGGTCGGCCAGGTCGGTACCGGCGAAGGTGACCGCGCCGCTGTCGGGGCGGTAGAGGCCGCAGAGCAGCTTGGACAGCGTGGTCTTGCCCGAGCCCGTCTCCCCCACGACGCCGGTCCGGCTGCCCTCGGGGAAGTCCAGCGAGATGCCGTGCAGGGTCCGGCCGTCGGCGCGGTAGGCGTACTCCACGTCGACGCAGCGCAGGTCGCCGCGGGCCGGCAGGCCGGCCGGCGCCTGCGCGGCGGCGCCCTGCGGCCGGGTGGCCGCCAGCAGGTCCAGCAGCCGGGCGAGGCCGGTCCTGGCCGTCTGCACCTCGCCGACCAGCTGGGAGAGCTCGGCGAAGGAGTCGAAGAGGTTGCGGCCGGCGACCACGAAGACCACCACGGTGCCGAGGCTGACGCTGTCGCGGTCGACCAGCCAGCCGCCGGCCAGCAGCAGCACCACCAGGGCGGCGCCCTCGATCAGGCTGACCAGGTCGATCCGGTTCTCCACCCGGACGGCCCGCCGGGCGGCGCCCACCGCGTGGGTGTTCTCCCGCTCGAAGCGCAGGGTCCAGCCGGCGAGGCCGCGCGAGGTCTGCAGCGCCTCACGGGCGGTCAGCGTCTCGGAGAAGGTCGCCGCGACGGTCGCCTCGGCACCCGCCTTGCCGCCGAACGCCGCGCCGGCGTCCCGCTGGAACCAGCGGGTGACCAGCAGGGTCAGCGGCAGGAAGACGGCCAGTTGCACCAGCAGCAGCAACCAGGAGTAGCCCGCCAGCATCACCAGGGTGAAGACCAGGGTCGCCGCCGAGGCGACCATGTTGCGCAGGTGCAGCCGGACGAAGGCGGCCAGCGCCGCGACCTCGCCGGTGGCCCGGCGCAGCAGCTCGCCGCCGCGGTGGGTCTCCAGGAAGCGCAGCGGCGCGGTGGCCAGGTTCTCCACGGCCTGCTCACGCAGGGTCCGGACGACCTGCTCGCCGCCCTTGATCAGCAGGAGTTCGCCGACCCGGGCCAGCACCAGCTGCGCCGCCGCGAGCGCCACCAGCAGGGCAACGGCCAGGCCCAGCCCGCCGCGGTCGCCGTCGTCCAGCGAGTCGGCGGCCAGGCCGATCAGCGGGGCGACGGCCACCAAGGCCGCGGAGTCGGCCAGGCCGACACCGAGGGCCACGGCCAGGCGGCCGCGGTGGGGGCGCAGGTACGGCGCGGCGCGGCGCAGTACCGCCCGCTGGTCGGCCTCGTCCTGGAGCAGGGGCTGCTCAGCCACGGGCCACCTCCACGGCGGTCGGGGTCACGGGGGCGGGCCTTTCGGTGGTGCGGGCCGGGGTTCCGGGCGCCGCGGTGGGCCGGGGGCCGAGGACGGCCACCCGGTCGGCGGCGTCCAGGACGGCGGAGCGGTGGGTGGCGAAGACGACGGTGCGGCCGGCCGCCCACCGCCTCAGCCGGTCCAGCACCAGCTTCTCGGTGCCGGTGTCCAGGGCGGAGGTCGAGTCGTCGAGCAGCAGGACGCGCGGGTCGCCGAGCAGCGCCCGGGCGATGGCGAGGCGCTGGACCTGGCCGCCGGACAGGGCGGTGCCGCCCTCGCCGAGTTCGGTGTCGTAGCCGCCCGGCATCGCGGCGAGCTGCTCGTGGATGCCGGCGGTGCGGCAGGCCTCGTGCAGGGCCTCGTCGTCGAGGTCGCGGCCGAGCCGGAGGTTGTCGGCGACGGTGCCGGAGAGCAGGACGGGCCGCTGGGCGACGTAGGCGATCCGGGTGCGGACCTCGTCGAGGCGGGCCTCGCGCAGGTCGGTGCCGCCGTAGCGGACGCTGCCGGCGTCCGGGTCGTCCAGCCGGACGCCGAGCCGCAGCAGGGTGCTCTTGCCGGAGCCGGTGGCGCCGCGGACGGCGACGAACTCGCCGTGCGCCACCTCCAGGTCGAACGGGCCGAGCACGGTCCGCCCGTCCCGGACGGCGGTGACGCCGGCGAAGGTGAGTGCGCCCTCGGCGGGCAACGCCTCGGCCAGGCCGGCCTCCGGTTCGGTGACGACCGGCAGGATGGACAGCGCCTCGTCGATCCGGGCGGCCGCGACGTCGGCCTGGCCGCGCTCCAGCAGGCGGTCGACCAGGACGCGGGTGGCCAGTGTGACGATCGCCATCCAGGAGGTGAAGGCCACCAGCCCGCCGAGGCTGAGCCGGCCGTCGAGGACGGCGAGGCCGCCGATGCCGACGCCCGCGGCGACCGCGAGGCGGGGGACGAAGGGGGCGACGGCGGCCCAGCCGGCCTCGATCCGGGCGGCGGTGACGGTCCGCTCGGTGACCTCGGCACTGGCGCGGTGGTGGCGCTCCACCAGCGGACGGTGGCCGCCGGTGCCGCGCAGTCCGGTGCCGACCTGGAGCAGGTCGGCGACGGCGTCGGCGCGTTCGCCGTGGACCCGGGCGAGTTCACCGCTGGCGGCGGCGAAGCGCTTCGGGAAGTACAGGTTCACCCAGACCAGGAACGGCAGGGTGCCCAGGGTGACCAGCAGCAGGCTGAGGTCGAGGACGGCGAGGGCGGGGAGCACCACCACGAAGGTGGTCGCCAGCACCACCCAGACGGCCAGGCCGTGCACCCATTCGCGGACCAGGTCGGTGTCGCGGGTGGCGCGCATGGCGAGGTCGCCGTGGCCGCGGGAGGCGAGGGCGGCGCGGTCGAGCCCGGAGAGGTGGCGCAGCAGCCGGGCGCGCAGGTCGGCGCCGACCTTGGCATCGGCGAAGCCGGCCCAGTACTGCCAGCCGTAGAGGCCGGCGAACTGGACCAGGGCGGTGGCGGCGGTGGCGGCGGACCAGAGCAGCAGAGCCTGGTCGTCGTGCTTCCGGAGGCCTTCGTCGAGCGCCTTCTGGACGCACCAGGGCACCGCGAGCAGGGCCACCTGCCGGATCGCCGCGGCGATCATGGCGGCGGCCACGGTCGCGCGGTGCGGCCGCAGGGAGCCGCGCAGCAGCGCCCGGGCGCGCCGGCGCCGCTCCGGGGAGAGCGCGCCTGGCTCCAGGCCCTCGTCGGCCAGCTGCTCGGCGGTCAGACCGTCAGTGGGTCCGGCGGCGGGGTCGGCGGCGGGGTCGGACTGTCGGGTGCTCACGTCGATCGGTCATCCGTCTGGTCGCGGCGGTCGGGTGGGAGCGGGCGGGCCCTCGGGGGGCGGCTTCGGGCGGGCCCGGGGGGACGGCCGGGGCCGTCCCCCCGACGGGCGGTCAGGACGCCACGGCCTCCGTGCGGGCGATCAGGCTCGCCGGGCGCATGTCGGTCCAGTGGGTGTCGACGTACTCGGTGCAGGCCTGCCGGGTGTCCTCGCCGTGCACGGCGGTCCAGCCGGCCGGGATCTCCGCGAAGGCCGGCCACAGCGAGTGCTGGTTCTCGGCGTTGACCAGCACGAAGTAGCGGGCGTCGTCGTCCTCGAAGGGGTTGGTGGCACTCATGTCGTCTCCTCGGGTGGCTCTGCGTCGGATCGGGTGGTTGTCGGGGCCGGTTCGGGGGTGGCCGTCGGGGCCGGTTCGGGGTCGGTCGGGTCTGGGGCCGGTCAGTCGGAGCAGGGCGCCGCCTCGTCCGCCGACTCGCCGAGGGCGGCCTGGACCGTTCGGTCGACCAGGAACTCGGCGAGCGCGGCGACGGTGGGCCGGGCCAGCAGGTCGGCCAGGCACAGTTCGCCCGCGAAGGCGGCCCGCAGGTGCTGGAGCAGCGACATCGCGAGCAGCGAGTGCCCGCCGAGCTCGAAGAAGTTCTCGTCGATCCCGAGTGCGGGCAGGCCCAGCACCTCGGCGAACGCGGAGTGCACCGCCTTCTCGCTCGGGTACCGCGGGCCGCGCAGCGGTCCTGACGCCGTGAAGTCGGCGGCGCCGGGAGCGGGCAGGGCCTTGCGGTCGAGCTTGCCGTTGACGGTGAGCGGCAGTTCGGGGAGGACCACGAACGCCGACGGCACCATGTGGTCGGGCAGACGCCCGGCCAGCATACGCCGGACCGAGGCGGCCTCGATAAGGGTACCCTCACCTGACACCAGGTAGGCGACGAGGCGCTTGACTCCGGGGGTGTCCTCGCGGACCACCACGGCGGCCTGGGCCACGTCCGGGTGCAGGGCGACGGCGTCCTCGATCTCCCCGGGCTCGACGCGGTAGCCGCGGATCTTCACCTGGTCGTCCACCCGGCCCAGGAAGTCCAGCAGACCGTCCTGACGCCAGCGCACCACGTCACCCGTCCGGTACATCCGCGCCCCCGGCTCACCGAACGGGTCCGCCACGAACCGCTCCGCCGTCAGACCCGGCCGGTTCAGATAACCCCGCGCCAGACCCACCCCGGAGACGTACAACTCGCCCGCCACCCCGACCGGCACCGGACGCAGGTGGCCGTCCAGCACATGGGCACGGGTGTTCCAGATCGGCCGGCCCACCGTCGCCGTCGCCGAGTCCAGCGTGCCGCCACCCAGCGTGTTGATCGTGTACTCGGTCGGCCCGTACAGGTTGTAACCCAGCACCCCGGGGGTGTCCCGCAGCTTCGACCACAGCGTCTCCGCCACCGCCTCACCACCCAGCAGCACCAGCACCGGACGATGCCGCCCCTCGTCCAGCAGACCGCACTCCACCAGCGCCTGCGCGTAGGACGGCGTCACGTTGACGACGTCGACCTCCAGCTCGGCGCAGTAGTCCGCCAGGCCCTGGGCGTCGCGGCGCAGCGCCTCGTCCATCACATGGACCTCGTGGCCCTCGACCAACCAGAGCAGCTCCTCCCAGGACATGTCGAAGGAGAACGAGACGGTGTGCGCGATCCGCAGCCGCCGCCCGCCCGCCGAGGCCACCACCGGATCGAAGATCGCCTCCCGGTGGTTCAACTGCATGTTGGTCAGACCCCGGTACGGCGTCACCACACCCTTCGGCCGGCCCGTCGACCCCGAGGTGAAGATCACGTACGCCGGCGCGTCCTGGTCCACGGTGAGGCCGAGCGGGGTCGCCGGCAGGGCGGCCAGTTCGGCCGCCACCTCCGGCGAGTCCAGCAGCAGCCGGGTCACACCGGGGGCATCCGGCATCCGGGCCTCGGCGGTGGAGTCGGTGACCAGGCAGACCGGCGCGGTGTCCTCCACCATGAACGCCAGCCGGTCCACCGGGTAGTCCAGCTCCAACGGCAGGTACGCCGCCCCCGACCGCAGCACCGCGAACAACGCCGCCACCATCTCCAACGACCGCGGCAACCCCAGCGCCACCACCCGCTCCGGCCCCGCACCACGCGCCACGAACAACCGCGCCAACCGGTTCACCCGCGCATCCAGCTCCGCATACGTCCACGAAGCCGCACCGAACACCAACGCCGTCTCACCCGGCACCGACGCCGCACGCTCCGCCAGCAGATCCGCCACCGACGCCCCCGGCAACTCCCGCGCCGTCGCCGCCCACTCCCCCAGCACCAACCCACGCTCACGCACCGTCAGCACGTCGAGGGTGCCGATGCGGCGGCGCGGGTCGGCGGCGACCTGCTCCAGCACCGCCAGCAGGCGCTCGACCAGGGCCTCGGCGGTGGAGCGGTCGTACAGGTCGGCGGCGTACTCGAAGGCGATGTCGATCTCCTCCGCCGAGGGGGTCTCCTCGAAGTTGAAGTCGAGTTCGAACTTCGCCGCGCCCAGCTCGAAGGGCAGGATCCGGCTCTCCAGGCCGAGCAGCCGCCCGGCCTGGCCGTCGTTGTGCTGGTAGCCGAGCATCACCTGGAACAGCGGGTGCCGCCCGGGCACCCGCGGCGGGTTGACGGCCTCCACCAGCCGGTCGAACGGCAGGTCCTGGTGGGCGAAGGCGGCCAGGTCGGTGTCCCGGGTGCGGGTCAGCAGCTCGGCGAAGGTCGGGTCGCCGGACAGGTCGTTGCGCAGCACCAGGGTGTTGACGAAGAAGCCGACCAGGCCGTCCAGGGCGGCGTCCGAGCGACCGGCCACCGGTGCGCCGAGGGCGATGTCGGTGCCCGCGCCGAGCCGGTGCAGCAGGGTCGCCACGGCGGCCTGCAGCACCATGAAGGTGGTGCTGCCGGTGGCCCGGGCGGCCTCGCGCAGGCCGCGGTAGACGGCCGGCGGCACCTGGGCCCGCACGGTGTCGCCGCGGTGGCCGGCCACCGGGACGCGCGGGTGGTCGATCGGCAGCGGCAGCTCCTGCGGCAGTCCGGCCAGCGCCTCCCGCCAGTACCGGACCTGGCGGGCGTGCAGGCTGTCGGCGTCGGCGGCGTCGCCCAGCAGCTCCTTCTGCCAGAGCGTGTAGTCGGCGTACTGGACGGGCAGCGGCGTCCAGGCGGGCGCCGCACCGGCCGCGTGCGCGGTGTAGGCGGTGGTGAGGTCCTCGATGAAGGGGAGCATCGACCACTCGTCGCCGGCGATGTGGTGGAAGAGCAGCACGACGGCGTGGTCCTGCGGGGCGATCTCCAGCACGGTGACCCGCAGCGGCGCCTCGGCGGAGAGGTCGAAGCCGTGCCGGACCGCCTCCTCGACGTCGACCGCGAGGCGGTGCTCGCCGGACGCGACGACGTGGACGGTGCCGGCCGCCCCGGGGACGTCCAGGATCTGCTGGAAGACGGCGCCGTCGCGCTCGGTGAAGACGGTGCGCAGGCTCTCGTGGCGCTCCGTCACCGAGCGGACGGCGGCGCGCAGGGCGCCCAGGTCCAGCTCCCCGGCGACCCGGACCACCAGCGGCACGTTGTAGGTGGCGCCCGAGTCGTCCAGGTTCTGCAGGAACCACATCCGGCGCTGCGCGTGCGACAGCGGCAGGTCGGCCGGGCGCTCGCGGCGGGCGAGCGCGGGGCGCGGCTCGCCCTCGGCGGCGGTCCGGTGGGCCAGGCCGGCCGGGGTGGGCGCCTCGAACAGGTCGCGCACGGTCAGCCGGCTGCCCAGCAGGGTGCGGATCCGGCCGACCAGGCGGGTGGCGAGCAGGGAGTGCCCGCCCAGGTCGAAGAAGTGGTCCTCCGGGCCGACCTCGGCGAGGCCGAGCACCTCGGCGAAGGCACCGCAGAGGATCTCCTCGCGGGCGTCGCGCGGGGCGCGGCCGGCGGCGGTGGCGTCGGGGACGGGCAGGGCCTTGCGGTCGAGCTTGCCGTTGACGGTGAGCGGCAGTTCGGGGAGGACCACGAGCGCCGACGGCACCATGTACTCGGGCAGGCGCCGGGCGAGGTCGCTGCGCACCCCGGCCACGTCGACGCCGGGTCCGGCGGGCACGAGGTAGGCGACGAGGCGCTTGACTCCGGGGGTGTCCTCGCGGACCACCACGGCGGCCTGGGCCACGTCCGGGTGCAGGGCGACGGCGTCCTCGATCTCCCCGGGCTCGACGCGGTAGCCGCGGATCTTCACCTGGTCGTCCACCCGGCCCAGGAAGTCCAGCAGACCGTCCTGACGCCAGCGCACCACGTCACCCGTCCGGTACATCCGCGCCCCGGGCTCACCGAACGGGTCCGCCACGAACCGCTCCGCCGTCAGACCCGGCCGGTTCAGATAACCCCGCGCCAGACCCACCCCGGAGACGTACAACTCGCCCGCCACCCCGACCGGCACCGGACGCAGGTGGCCGTCCAGCACATGGGCACGGGTGTTCCAGATCGGCCGGCCCACCGTCGCCGTCGCCGAGTCCAGCGTGCCGCCACCCAGCGTGTTGATCGTGTACTCGGTCGGCCCGTACAGGTTGTAACCCAGCACCCCGGGGGTGTCCCGCAGCTTCGACCACAGCGTCTCCGCCACCGCCTCACCACCCAGCAGCACCAGCACCGGACGATGCCGCCCCTCGTCCAGCAGACCGCACTCCACCAGCGCCTGCGCGTAGGACGGCGTCACGTTGACGACGTCGACCTCCAGCTCGGCGCAGTAGTCCGCCAGGCCCTGGGCGTCGCGGCGCAGCGCCTCGTCGAGGACGTGCACCTCGTGGCCCTCGACCAACCAGAGCAGCTCCTCCCAGGACATGTCGAAGGAGAACGAGACGGTGTGCGCGATCCGCAGCCGCCGCCCGCCCGCCGAGGCCACCACCGGATCGAAGATCGCCTCCCGGTGGTTCAACTGCATGTTGGTCAGACCCCGGTACGGCGTCACCACACCCTTCGGCCGGCCCGTCGACCCCGAGGTGAAGATCACGTACGCCGGCGCGTCCGGCGAGTAGCCGGCCCGGTACGGGGTGGCGGGCAGCGCCGCCAGCTCCGCGCGGACGGTGTCCGCGTCGAGCAGCAGGGTGGCAGGGTGCGCGGGCATCAGCGCGGCCGCGGTGGAGTCGGTGACCAGGCAGACCGGCGCGGTGTCCTCCACCATGAACGCCAGCCGGTCCACCGGGTAGTCCAGCTCCAACGGCAGGTACGCCGCCCCCGACCGCAGCACCGCGAACAACGCCGCCACCATCTCCAACGACCGCGGCAACCCCAGCGCCACCACCCGCTCCGGCCCCGCACCACGCGCCGCGAACAACCGCGCCAACCGGTTCACCCGCGCATCCAGCTCCGCATACGTCCACGAAGCCGCACCGAACACCAACGCCGTCTCACCCGGCACCGACGCCGCACGCTCCGCCAGCAGATCCGCCACCGACGCCCCCGGCAACTCCCGCGCCGTCGCCGCCCACTCCCCCAGCACCAACCCACGCTCACGCACCGTCAGCACGTCGAGTTCGCGGACCAGCAGGCCGGGGCGGTCGACGAGCTGGCCGAGCAGGGCCACCAGCCGCTCGGCGTGCTCCTCGACGGTGGCGCGCTCGAAGACGTCCGGGCGGAACTTCCACTCGAAGGAGAGCGCCTCGCCGGGATTGGTGATGAAGATCAGCGGGAAGTGCGTGGCGTCCACGTCCACCACCTGCTGCACGCCCAGGCTCTCCCGGATCCGGTCCCGCACGCCCTGGTCGGCCGGGGTGTTGCGGAGCACCTGGAGGGTGTCGAAGAGACGGCCGAAGCCGGTGCCGCGCTGGATCTCGCCCAGGCTGACCTGGTGGTGCGCCAGCAGTGCAGTCTGCTCCTCCTGGAGGCGGACGAGGAAGGCGGCGACGCTCTCGGAGCCGTCCAGCCGGGCCCGGACCGGCACGGTGTTGAGGAACATGCCGATGGTGGCGTCGATCCCGGCCAGCTCGGCCGGCCGGCCGGAGACGGTGGCGCCGAACACCACGTCCTCGCGGGCCGTCAGGCCGGCCAGCAGCAGGCCCCAGGCGCCGGACAGCACGGTGTTCAGGGTCAGGCCGTGCTCGCGGGCGAACGCGGCGATCCGCCCGGTCAGCTCGGCCGAGATGCCGGCGGTGACCTCCTGCGGCAGCAGCGCGGCCCGCTCCCGGGCCTGCGGGGCCAGCAGGGTGGGCTCGTCCAGCCCGGCCAGCGCCTCGCGCCAGGCCGCCCGGCCCTGCTCCTGGTCCTGCGCGCCCAGCCAGCCCAGGAAGTCCCGGTAGGGCAGGCCGAGGGCGGGGGCCGGCTGTCCGGCGCAGTGGGTCAGCAGCTCCTGCAGGAAGAGGCCGGCGGACCAGCCGTCCCAGAGCAGGGCGTGGTTGGTGATCAGGATCCGCTGCCCGCCGCCGGGGGCGAGCACCGAGACCATGCGCAGCAGCGGCGGGGCGGTCAGGTCGAACCGGGTGGCGGCCTCCCGCTCGGTCAGCCGGGCCAGCTCGGCCTCGAAGGCGGCCGGGGCCAGGTCGCCGAGGTCGATCTCGGTCAGCGGCACGTCCACCGCGCGCGGCAGGAACTGCACCGGGCGCTCCAGCCCCTCCTGGAGGAAGCCGACCCGCAGGTTGGGGTGGCGCTCCAGGACGGCGGCGACGGCGGCGCGCAGGACCGGGCCGGGCACCCGGGCGGTCAGCGTGACCACGTCGCGCGAGGTGTAGACGTCCAGCGCCTGGTCGTCGTAGCCCGCCTCGAAGAGCAGGCCCTCCTGAAGGGGCGAGACCGGCCAGAGGTCCTCGATCTCCAGCTCGGGGGCGGCGGCCCGCACCACGGCCAGCTCGGCCTCGGTGGCGGCCGGCAGTTCGGCGGGTGCGGGAGCCGGACCGGCGGCGCCGCGCTCGTCGGCGAGGGCGGCCAGGGCGGCGGGGGTGCGGCGCTCGAAGACGTCGCGCGGGCTGAGGACCAGGCCCTCGGCGCGGGCGGCGCCGATCAGCCGGATGGAGGAGATGCTGTCGCCGCCGAGGCGGAAGAAGTCGTCCTCCGCGCCGGTCGCGGGCAGGCCCAGGACCTCCGTGTACAGCTCGCAGAGCAGTTCCTCGGTCGCGGTCGCGGCGGCCCGGCCGGCGGTCGCGCCGGCGAAGTCGAGCCCGTCCTCGGGCAGCGCGGCCCGGTCCAGCTTGCCGTTCACGGTCAGCGGCAGCGCGTCGAGCACGGCGTAGGCCGAGGGCACCATGTACTCGGGCAGGCGGGCCGCGAGGGCCTGGTGCAGGGCCTCGGTGTCGAGCACCGCGCCGGCCGCCGGCACCACGTACGCGACGACGCGCTTGACGGCGCCGGAGCGGACCAGCACCGCGCTGTGCGCGACGCCGGGCAGGGCGGCGAGCGCCGCCTCGATCTCGCCGAGCTCGATCCGGTGGCCGCGGATCTTCACCTGGTCGTCGATCCGGCCGAGGTAGTCCAGGGTGCCGTCGGCGCGTCGGCGCACCAGGTCCCCGGTGCGGTACATCCTCCCCCCGCCTTCGGCCGGGGCTGCCCCCATGCCGTCGGCGACGAACGGGTCGGCGACGAACCGCTCCGCGGTCAGGCCCGGACGGCCCAGGTAGCCGCGGGCCAGCTGGTCGCCGGCCAGGTACAGCTCGCCGCGCCCGCCGGCCGGGACGGGTCGCAGCAGCGGGTCCAGGACGTAGGCGCGGCCGTTGCGCAGCGGCCGGCCGACGCTCGGCGTGGTGCTGTCGGCGAGGTCGGCGAGCAGCGCGTCGACGGTGAACTCGGTCGGGCCGTAGTAGTTCAGGACGGTCAGGCCGGGCTCGGCGCGCAGCCTGGTCCACAGGCCCTCGGGCAGCGCCTCGCCGCCGAGCAGCAGCAGCGACGGGCGGTGCGCACCGTCCAGCAGGCCGCTGTCCAGGAGCTGCTGGGCGTAGGTGGGGGTGAGGTCCAGGACGTCGATCCGGTGCTCCCGGACGTGCGCCACCACGGCCTCGGCGTCCCGGCGTTCGCTGTCGCCGAGCACGTGCAGCTCGTGGCCGCCGACCAGCCAGAGCAGCTGGTCCCAGGAGGAGTCGAAGGCGAACGAGGCGGTGCTCAGGGCGCGCAGCCGGCGGCCGGCGGCGGCCTCGGCGAAGGTGCCGCCGAGGTGGTCGTGGGCCAGGTTGGCGAGGCCGGCGTGCGGGATCAGCACGCCCTTCGGGCGGCCGGTGGATCCGGAGGTGTGGATGACGTAGGCGGCCTGGCCGGGGTGCACCGGCCCGCCGCGCTCGGTGTCGGTGAGCGGGCCGCCGGGCAGGGCGGTGAGCGCCGCCGCCACCGCCGGGTCGTCCAGCAGCAGGGTGACGGCGCCGGGCACCTCGGGCAGCCGCCCGGCCACCTCACGGGTGGTCAGCACGACTGCCGGGCGGACGTCGTCGAGCAGCATGGCGAGGCGCTCGTCCGGGTGGTCGAGGTCCAGCGGCAGGTAGGCGCCGCCGGCGGCGAGCACGGCGAAGATCGCGGTCACCGACTCGGCGGAGCGCGGCAGCGCCAGGGCGGCGACCCGCTCGGCGCCGAGGCCGCGGCGGAGCAGCAGGCGGGCCAGCCGGTCGACGCCGTCCGCCAGGGCGGCGAAGGTCAGCTCGGTGCTCCGCCCGGCCAGGTCGGGGGCGACCAGCGCGACGGCGGCCGGGGTGCGGGCCGCGGAGGCGGCGAACAGGTCGTGCACGGTCCCCGCGGGGACGGGCTCGACCGGGCCGGCGACGGCGGCCGGGAGGGCGGCGCGCTCGGCCGCACCCAGCAGGTCCAGGCGGGCCAGCGGGGTGTCCGGGTCGGCGGCGAAGGTGGCGAGCAGGGCCAGGAAGCGGTCGGTCAGCCGCTCGGCCTCGGCCGGCTCGAACAGGTCGGGGCGGTACTCCAGCTCGACCCGCAGCTCCGCGCCGGGCAGCACGGTCAGGCCGAGCGGGTAGTGGGTGGCGTCGCGGGCGCCCAGACCCGTGACGGCCGGACCCGTGACGGCCGGGCCCTGCGCGCTGTCCAGCGCCTCGCGCAGCGCGTCCCCGCCGCCCTGGTAGTTCTCCACCACCAGCAGGGTGTCGAAGAGGCTGCCGCCGACCTCGCTGCGACGCTGGATCGCGCCCAGGCCCAGGTGCTGGTGGGCCAGCAGCTCGGCCTGCTCGCGCTGCACGTCGGCGGCGGCGCCGGCCAGGGTGGCGCCGGGCCGCAGCCGCACCCGGACCGGCACCGTGTTGATGAACAGGCCGACCATCGACTCGGCGCCCGGCAGGTCGTCCGGGCGGCCGGAGACGGTGGTGCCGAAGACCACGTCGGAGGTGCCGGTCAGCGAGCCCACCAGGACGCCCCAGAGGGTGTTGGCGACGTTGCCGAGGGTCAGGCCGCGCCCGCGGGCGGCCGCGGCGATCCCGGCCGACAGCTCCGCGTCGGCGAAGCGGGTGATCAGGCCGGGCTCGGCGGCGGTGGCGGTGGCTGCGCCGGGCGCCACCGGGTGGGCCTCCTCGAAGCCGGCCAGCGCGGCGCTCCAGGCCGCCTCGGCGGCGGCGGTGTCGCGGGTGGCGAGCAGCGCCAGGTGGTCCTTGTACGGGCGGACGGCGGGCAGCACCGACGGGTCGCCGGCGGAGCCGTACAGCGCCAGCAGCTCGCGGAAGATGATCGGCATCGACCAGCCGTCCAGCAGCAGGTGGTGGCAGGTGACGACGAGCCGGGAGCGCTCGGCGTCCAGGCGCAGCAGGGCGAGGCGCAGCAGCGGCGGGGTGTCCAGCTCGAAGCGGGCGTGCCGGTCCTCGTCCATGGCGGCGGCGACCGCCGCGTCCTGGGCCGGCCCGGCCTGCGCGGTCAGGTCGACCTCGCGCAGCGGGGTCTCCACCGTGCGCTGGACGAACTGGACGACCGCCTCCGGGTCCTCGTACCAGAAGCCGGCCCGCAGGTTGGCGTGCCGGGCGAGCAGCGCGTCCACGGCGGCGGCCAGCCGTGCCGTCACGACCGGGCCGGACAGGTCCAGGTACGACTGGACGACGTAGACGTCGCGGGCGTCCTGGTCGTACAGGGCGTGGAAGAGCAGCCCCTCCTGGAGCGAGGAGAGCGGGTAGACGTCCTCCAGGGCCGACGCGGCCGGGCCCTCGGGCTGGGAGTCGTCGATCGGGGCGGTGGAGTCGTTCATCACGGTCTTCTCGGTCCTGGGGGTGGTGGGGAGGTGGTCGGTCGGGTCGGGGAGGTGTCCGGCGGCGGTCATCGGCGGCGGCGCCCGCGCAGCCGGGACTCCAGCCGGTCGATCTGGGCCTGCTTCAGCGAGACGAGGCTCAGGTCGGACGGGGTGACCCCGCCGGCCCGACCGCCCGCGGTGTGCCGGGCCAGGGCGTCCAGGGCGGCGAACCAGGCGTCGGCGAGCGCCGCGACCTCGGCCTCGGTGAGCAGGGCCTGCGGCCAGCTCCACCCGACGGCGAGCTCGGGCCGCCCGTCGGCGTCGGCCCGCACCACCGCGTCGATCTCCAGCGGGTAGCCGGCCGCCATCGCCGGGTCCGGGCCGGCGCCCGCCGCGACGGCGTCGCGCTCGGCCTGCGGGGCGAGCGGCCAGCCGCCGAGCGGGCCGGCGGGCCCGTCGGTGCGCCCCCGGTAGTTGAAGAGCACCGGTGAGCGCGGCGCGCCGGCCAGCACGGCCGCGGTCTGCGGGTTGAGGTGCCGCAGCAGGCCGTGCCCGAGGCCCCGGTCGGGGGCGGCCCGCAGTTGCTCCTTGACCTGCTTCAGCACCTGGCCGGCGGCCTCGCCGCCGGCCAGCGCGGCCGCCGGGTCGAGGCCCGCGAGGTCCAGCCGGACGGGGTGCACGGTGGTGAACCAGCCCACCGTGCGGGCGAGGTCGGGGGCGAAGCCGCCGGCGCCGCCGCGGCCGTGCCCCTCCAGGTCGACCTGGACGGCGGGCGCGGCACCCGGGCGGGCGGTGGCGACGCCGAGGGCGAGGCCGGCCAGCAGCACGTCGTCGACGCCGGCGCCGAAGGCCTTCGGGACGTCCGCCAGCAGCGGCGCCGTCCGGTCGGCGGGCAGGGTGCGGCGCAGGGTGCGGACGGTGGCGACGGTGTCCCGCGCCGGGTCGGCGGCCAGCGCGGCGAGCGGCCCGGCCGGGCCGGCCAGGGCGTCCCGCCAGTACGCCGTCTCGGCGACCCGGGAACGCTCCTGGGCGTGCGCCAGCAGCCGCTCGGACCAGGCGCGCAGGGTGTGCGCCTCCGGTTCGAGGGCCGGGCGGGCGCCGCGGGCCAGCGCGGCGTACGCGGTGGCGAGGCCGGGCAGCAGGGCCCGCCAGGAGACGCCGTCCACGGCGAGGTGGTGGACGGTCAGCAGCAGCCGGCCGTCCTGGCCGGGGCCGGCGTCGAACCAGACGGCGCGCAGCACCCGGCCGCTCGCCGGGTCGAGGGCGGCGGCCGCCGCGTCGGCCTCCCGGGTGAGCAGGGCGGTGAGGCCGGCTCCCCCGGCGTCGACCCGGCGCAGGGTGGCCGGGTCGGTGACGGCGGGTGCCCGGCCGGCGGGCAGGATCTCCTGGGTCCACAGGCCGTCGGTGCGGTCCAGCCGCAGCCGCAGGGCCGGGTGGTTGCCGGCCAGCGCGGCCAGCGCCTCGCGCAGCGGCTGCTCGCGCAGGTCGCCGGGGACGGTCACCAGCACGGACTGGTTGAACCGGTCCACCGGCCCGCCGCGCTCGCGCAGCCAGTGCACCACCGGCAGCGCGGGCAGTTCGCCGTCCACCGGGACGGGCGCGGCGGCGGCCGCCGGGGCGGTGGCGGACGGGGACGACAGGCCCTTGGCGGCGGCCAGCGCGGCCGGGGTGGGGTGCTGGAAGATGTCCTTCGCGGCCACGTCGAAGCCCGCCCTGCGGGCCCGGCTGACCAGCTGGATGGAGACGATGCTGTCGCCGCCCAGGGCGAAGAAGTTCTCCTCCTCGCCGACTTCGGGCAGCCCGAGCACCTCGGCGAAGACCCTGGCCAGCGCGCGGCCCGGGGAGTGCCCGGCGGCCCCGGCGGCCGGCTCCGCGCGGCGGCCGGGGGCCGGCAGCGCCTTGCGGTCGAGCTTGCCGTTGACGCTCAGCGGCAGCGCGTCCAGCACCGTCACCACGGCCGGCACCATGTGCTCGGGCAGCACCGCGGCCACCGCGGCGCGCACCGCCTCGGCGCCGACCGAGGCACCGGCCCGCGGGACGACGTAGCCGAGCAGCTGGCGGGCGCCGCCCTCGGTCAGCGCCCGGGCCGTGACCGCGGCCCGGCCGACGCCGGGCACGGAGGCGAGCGCCGACTCCACCTCGCCGAGCTCGATCCGGAACCCGCGGACCTTCACCTGGTCGTCGGTGCGTCCGAGGTACTCGATCTCGCCGTCGACCCGGCGGCGCACCAGGTCGCCGGTGCGGTACAGCCGGGAGCCGTCGGTCGCGAACGGGTCCGCGACGAAGCGACCGGCGGTCAGGCCGGGGCGGCCGAGGTAGCCGCGGGCCAGCTGGACGCCGGCCAGGTACAGCTCACCGGGCACCCCGACCGGCACCTGCCGCAGCCGGGCGTCCAGCACGTACAGCCGGGTGTTCCAGACCGGGCGGCCGATCGGCACCACGCCGGAGCCGGCCCACGCGCGGTGGTAGGTGACGTCGACCGCGGCCTCGGTCGGCCCGTACAGGTTGTGCAGCTCGATCTGCGGCCACAGCGCGGCGAACCGGTCCACGGCGGCGGCGGGCAGCGCCTCGCCGGAGCAGAACACCCGGCGCACCCCGGCGAAGGCCCGGCGGACCGCGTCGTCCTGCTCGGCCGCGCCGGTGAAGGCGGTGAGCATGGACGGCACGAAGTGGCAGGTGGTGACGGAGCCCCGGTCGGCGAGCTCGGCCAGGTACTCGGGCTCGCGGTGCCCGCCGGGGCGGGCCAGGACCACCGCGGCGCCGGTCACCAGCGGCAGGAAGAACTCCCAGACCGAGACGTCGAAGCTGGCCGGGGTCTTCTGCAGGACGCGGTCCTGCGCGGTGATGCCGTAGACCTCGCGCATCCAGTCGAGCCGGTTCACGATCGCCCGGTGGGTGACCACGACACCCTTGGGGCGGCCGGTGGAGCCGGAGGTGAAGATGACGTACGCGGCGTGGTCGGGGCCGGGGGCGGCCGGCTCGGTCTGCGGGCCGTCGGCGTCCACGGTGAGGACCGGCACCCCGGGCACCCGGGGCAGGGCGCCGGCCTGCCCGTCGGTGGTCAGCACGCAGACCGGGGCGGCGTCCTCCAGCATGGCCGTCAGCCGCTCCGCCGGGTACTCGGTGTCCAGCGGCAGGTAGCCGGCGCCGGACTTGAGGACGGCGAGCAACGCCACCATCAGCTCGGCCGAGCGGGGCACCGCGACGGCGACCAGGCGGTCCGGCGCGGCGCCGGCGCCGGCGAGCACCCGGGCGAGGCGCCCGGCCCGCTCGTCCAGCTCGCGGTAGGTCAGCCCGGTGCCCTCGAAGACCACCGCGACGGCGTCGGGGGTGGCGGCGGTGCGCTCGGCGATCCGGGTGAGCAGGGTGCCCTCGCGGACCTCCAGCGCGGTGGCGTTCCACTCGCCCGCCAGGCCCCGCCGCTCCTGGGCGGCCGTCAGCTCGATCCGGGAGACCGGGCGGTCCGGCGCCGCCAGCGCCTGCTCCAGGACCCGCAGCAGGCGGGCCCCGAACAGCCGGGCGGTGGCGCGCTCGTACAGGTCCTCGGCGTGGATGACGGTGAGGTCGGTGCGGGCCCCGTCGGCGGACTCCACGAAGGTGAAGGCGAGGTCGAAGCGGGCCGCGTGCACCGGGTCGGGCAGCAGCGCGGTGCGGGCGCCGAACAGGCCGTCCAGGCCCCCGGCCTCCCGGCGGTGCTGGACCATCACCTGGAACAGCGGGTGGCGGCCGAGCGAGCGCTCCGGGTTGACGATCTCGACCAGCCGGTCGAACGGCAGGTCCTGGTGGGCCAGGGCGCCGAGGACGGTCTCCCGGGAGCGGGCGACCAGGTCGTCGAAGCTCAGGTCGCCGGCGTTCCCCTCGGCGGCCAGGTCGTGCCGCAGCACCAGGGTGTTGACGAAGAAGCCGACCACCGGTTCCAGCACCTCGTCGGACCGGCCCGCGACCGGGGTGCCGATCGCCACGTCCGTGGTGCCGGCCAGCCCGCCGAGCAGCAGCGCGGCGGCCGCCTGGGTCACCATGAACGGGGTGGCGCCGGTGCGCCGGGCGTAGCCGCGCAGGTCCTGGTGCAGCTCGTCCGGCAGCCGCAGCCGTACCTGTCCGCCGCGGCCGCTCGCCTCGGCCGGCCGGGCCCGGTCGGTGGGCAGGTTCAGCTCGGCGGGCAGCGCGTCCAGGCGCCGCGTCCAGTACGCGCTCTGGCCGGCGGCCGGGCCGTCCTGCCCGGCGAGCAGCTCGCCCTGCCACAGCGCGTGGTCGGCGTACTGCAGCGGCAGCGGGGCGAACACCGGCGCGGCGCCGGCCAACCGGGCGGCGTACGCGTGGTCGAGGTCGCGCAGCAGCACTCCCTCCGACCACTCGTCGCCGGCGATGTGGTGCAGCGCCAGGCTGAGGACGTGCCGGGTCGGACCGGCCGTCAGCAGGGTGGCCCGGACGGGGATCTCCTCGGCCAGCTCGAAGGCGTACGCGCCGGCGGCGGCCGCCGCGGTGTCCAGCCGCTGGACGGTCACCTCCTCGACGGTGAAGGGCGCACCGGCCGCCTCCGGGTCGAGGATCCGCTGGTACGGCCGGCCCTCGTGGTCCGGGAAGACCGTGCGCAGCGCCTCGTGGCGGGCCAGCACGTCGCCGAAGGCGGCGCGCAGCGCGTCCTGGTCGAGCGCGCCGTCGATCCGCACCGCGCACGGGATGGTGTACGCGGTGCTCGGACCCTCCAGGCGGTACAGGAACCAGAGCCGGGCCTGCGCGGCGGACAGCGGCACCAGGTCGGGACGCGGGCGGGCCGAGGGGCCGGGGCGGCCGGCCGCGGCGCCGGCGAGCCGGGCGGCGAAGGCGGCGGGGGTGCGGGTCTCGAAGAGGTCGCGGACGGCCGCGTCCACCCCTAGGGCCGCGCGGACCCGGCCGATCACCCGGGTGGCGAGCAGCGAGTGCCCGCCCAGCGCGAAGAAGTCGTCGTCGACGCCGACCGCGGGCAGGCCCAGCACGTCGGCGTAGACGCCGCAGAGCACGGCCTCCCGCTCGTCGCGTGGGGCGCGGCCGGCCGGGGCGGCGAACGCGGCGGCCTCCGGCTCGGGCAGCGCCTGGCGGTCGAGCTTGCCGTTGACGTTCAGCGGCAGCGCGTCCAGCGGCACGATCGCGGCCGGGACCATGTACTCGGGCAGCGCGTCGGCGAGTGCCTTGCGCAGCAGCGCCGGGTCGGCGACGGCACCGGGCGCGGGGACGACCCAGCCGATCAGCCGCTTGACGCCGGTGGCGGCCGGGCGGGCCAGCACGGCGGCCCGGGCTACGCCGGGCAGGGCGGCGAGCGCCGCCTCGACCTCGCCGGGCTCGACCCGGAAGCCGCGGATCTTCACCTGGTCGTCGTCGCGGCCGAGGTAGTCCAGGCTGCCGTCGGCGCGGTGGCGCACCAGGTCGCCGCTGCGGTACATGCGGGAGCCGTCACCGGCGAACGGGTCGGCGACGAAACGGCTCGCGGTGAGCGCGGGCCGGTTGCCGTAGCCGCGGGCGAGGCCCGGGCCGGCGATGTACAGCTCACCGGGCACGCCGGCGGGGACGGGCCGCAGCCGGGCGTCCAGCACGTACACCCGGGTGTTGCCGATCGGGCGGCCGACGAACGGGGTCGGGCTCTCGTCCAGGGCGGCGCCCAGGGTGTCGACGGTGTACTCGGTGGGGCCGTAGAAGTTGTGGCCGAGCACACCCTCGGTCTCCCGGATGCGGGTCCACAGCGCCTCGTCGACGGCCTCGCCGCCGACCAGGAAGAGCAGCGGGCGGTGCTCCGCGGAGTCCAGCAGGCCCCACTCCACGAGCTGCCGGCCGAACGACGGCGTGACGTCCAGGGTGTCGATCCGGTCCGCGAGCAGGCGGGCCACCAGGGCCTGCGGGTCCCGGCGCAGGTCCTCGCCGTAGACGTGCAGCTCGTGGCCGCCGATCAGCCAGAGCAGCTGCTCCCACGAGGAGTCGAAGGAGAAGGAGGCGGTGTGCGCGGCGCGCAGCCGGCGCCCGCCGGCCGCCGCCACGGCCCGGGCGAAGACGGTGTTGCCGTGGTGCTCCAGCATGTTGGCCAGGCCCCGGTGCGGCACCTGGACGCCCTTGGGGCGCCCCGTGGAGCCGGAGGTGTGGATGACGTACGCCAGGTCGTCGGCGTGCGGGCGGACCGGCTCGGCGTCCAGCGAGCCCAGCTCGGCGAGGGTGACGACGCCCAGGCCGTGCCCGGCGAGCACCGGGTGGCGCCCGGCCACCTCCGGCGTGCTCAGGGTGAGCAGCGGATCGGCGTCCTGCAGCATCAGCGCGATCCGCTCGTCCGGGTGGTCGAGGTCGATCGGCAGGTAGGCGGCGCCGGACGCGAGGACGCCCAGCAGGGCGGCGACCAGGTCGGCGGAGCGCGGCAGGGCCAGCCCGACGGTCCGGCCGGGGCCGGCGCCGAGGGCGGCGAGGTGGCGGGCCGTCCGGTCGACCCGGGCGGCCAGCTCGGCATAGTCCAGCCGCTGCTCGCCGAAGACCACGGCGGTGTCGCCGGGGGTGGCGGCGACCCGGGCCGCGAAGGCGTCGACCACGGTGCCGGCGGGCACCGGGCGGGCGGTGTCGTTCCAGGTCCGCAGCACGGTGGCGCGCTCCTCGGCGGAGAGCACCTCCAGGGCGCCGACCGGGGTGGCCTGGGCGGTGGCGATGGCGGTGAGCAGCCGCAGCAGGCGGGTGCCGACGGCGCCGGCCTGCTCGGCGGTGAACACGTCGGGGCGGTACTCGACGGTCAGCTGCGGGGCCTCGCCGGGCAGGGTGAGGACGGTCAGCGGGTAGTGGGTGGCGCCCCGGTTGCCGATGCCCGCGACCCGCAGGCCGCGGGCGCTGAGGCGGTCCGGGTCCACCGGGTAGTTCTCGAAGACCAGCAGGGTGTCGAAGAGGGTGCCGTGCCCGGCCAGGGCCTGGATGTCGGCGAGACCCAGGTACTGGTGGTCGAGCAGGGCGGACTGCTGGGTCTGCAGCCGGGCCAGCGCCGCGGCGACCGGCTCCTCGTCCGAGGGCTCGAAGCGGACCGGGACGGTGTTGCTGAACAGGCCGACCATCGACTCCACGCCGGGCAGGTCGCCCGGGCGGCCGGAGACGGTGGCGCCGAACACCACGTCGGTGCGGCCGGTGAGGCGGCCCAGCAGGATCGCCCAGGCGCCCTGCACCAGGGTGTTGAGGGTGAGGCCGTGCTCGCGGGCGGTGGCGGTGAGCACGGCGGACAGCTCGGCCGGGATCGGCAGGTCGAGTTGGCGGCCGGCGGCGGCCGGCCCCGAGGCGGGCGTGCCGAGGCTGTCGGCGAGCAGGGTGGGTGCCTCCAGGCCGGCCAGCGCGCGACGCCAGGCGGCGGTGTCGGCGGCCGCGTCCCGCCCGGCGAGCCAGGCCAGGTGGTCGGCGTACGGGGCGGCGGCGGGCAGCGCGGCGGCCTCGCCGTCCCCGTACGCGGCGATCAGCTCGCGCAGCAGGACGGGCGTGGACCAGCCGTCCATGACGATGTGGTGCCGGGTCAGCACCAGCCGGTGGTGCTCGGCGCCGAGGGTGACCAGGGCGCAGCGCACCAGCGGGGGCCGGGCCAGGTCGAAGCGGCGGGACGCCTCCTCGTCCTCGATCCGGCCGATCCCGGCGGCCCGGTCGGCCGCCGGCACGGCGGTCAGGTCGTGTTCCGTCCACGGCACGGCGACCCGGTCGGCGACCAGCTGGAGCGGGCGCCGGAGCCCGGCGCCGACGAAGCCGGCCCGCAGCGCGGTGTGCCGGTTGACGACCGCGTCGACGGCCCGGACCAGCGCGGCGCGGTCCAGCGGCCCGCGCAGGTCGAGCGAGGTGAGCGAGGTGTAGAGGTCGTCGGCGCCGTCCTCGCGCTGGTACAGGGCGTGGAACAGCAGGCCGTCCTGGAGCGGGGAGAGCGGCAGCACGTCCCCGGTGCCGGGGTGCTCGGCGGCCAGCCGGTCCAGCTCGGACTGGGTGACGGCGGCCAGCGGCACGTCCGAGGGGGTGAGGCCGCCGGCGCCCGGGGCGGCGGCGTAGCGGGCCAGCGCGTCGAGGGCCTCGAACCAGCGCTCGGCGAGCGCGCGGACGGCGTCCTCGGCGAGGACGCCCTGCGGCCAGGACAGGTTGACGGTCAGTTCGGCGCCGTGCGGGCCGTCGTGGACGAAGGCGCCGACCTCCAGCGCGTGGGCGGCGGGCAGGGCGTCGTCGGCGCCGGCGGCGACGGCGTCGCCGGCCTCGGGGGCGGCGGTCCACGCGTCGCCGGTGGCGGTGAAGCGGCCGAGGTAGTTGAAGAGCAGCTGGGGGGCGTCGGCGTCGGCGAGCGCGGGCCCGGACACCGGGTCCAGGTGGCGCAGCAGGCCGTAGCCGGCGCCGGCGTTGGGCAGGGCCCGGAGCTGCTCCTTGACCAGGGCGAGGGCGCGGCCGGCGGCGGGCCCGCCGGCCAGCGCGTCCTCCAGGTCGACCCCGGAGAGGTCGAGGCGGGCCGGGAACTCGCTGGTCAGCCAGCCGGCGGTGCGGGTGGTGTCGGCGCCGGGCACCAGGTGGTCCTCGCGACCGTGGCCCTCCAGGCGCAGCAGCAGGTCGGCCCGGGCGTCGGCGCCCAGGCGGGCGCGGCGGCGGCCGACCAGGGCGAGCGCCAGGCCGGTCAGCAGGACGTGGTCGACGCCGGCGCGGTGGGCGGCGGGGACGGCGCCGAGCAGCGGCGCGGTGCGGCCGGCGGGGAGGGTCAGCCGCAGCCGGCGGGTGGTCGCGGCGGTGTCGCGGGCCGGGTCGAGCGGGCGGTCGCCCAGCAGCGGGCCGGCACCGTCGGCCAGCACGGCCTGCCAGAGCGGGAGTTCGGCACGGACGGCGTCGCCGACGGCGGCCTCGGCGAGGCCGAGCGCCCAGGCCCGAAGCGGGGTGGTGACCGGGTCGAGGGCGCGGCCCTCGTAGGCGGCCCGCAGGTCGGGCAGCAGGATGCGCCAGGAGACGCCGTCGACGGCGAGGTGGTGCGCGGCGAGCACGAGCAGGCCGGGGGTGTCAGGTCCGGCGTCCAGGTGGACGGCCTGCAGGACGACGCCCTGCTCGGGGTCGAGCCGGTCGGCGGCCGCCTCGCGCTGCTCCGCGGCGGCGGTGTGCAGCTGGTCGGCGGCGACGGCGATCCGGCGCAGCCGGGCGGCGGCGGGCGCGCTGCCGGCCGGGCGGACCTCCTGCGTCCAGCCGCCGTCCGCGGCGACGTGCAGGCGCAGCCGCAGGGCGTCGTGGTGGTCGGTCAGGGTGTCCAGGGCGGCGGTCAGCCGGGCCCGGTCGAGGCCGGCGGGCACGGTGAGGACGGTGTGCTGGCTGAACCGGGCGACCGGACCGCCGCGCGAGCGCAGCCAGGCGCCGACCGGGGTGGCGGGCAGCGTGCCGACGGCCGCCACGGCCGCCACCGCGGGCCGGTCGGCGGGGCGCAGGCCCTCGGCGACGGCGGCGATCCGGGCGACGGTGCGCCGCTCGAACACCACCCGTGGGGTGATCGCGAAACCGGCCCGGCGGGCGCGGCTGCCCAGCTGGATGGCGGAGATGCTGTCGCCGCCGAGGGAGAAGAAGTTGTCGTCGACGCCGACCTCGGGCAGGCCGAGCACCTCGGCGACCAGGCCGGCGAGCACCCGCTCGGCCTCGGTGCGGGGGGCGCGGCCGCCGTCGCCGGCGGGCGTCGGGGCGGGCAGCGCCTTGCGGTCGAGCTTGCCGTTGAGGCTGAGCGGCAGCGCGTCCAGGCCGACCAGTACGGCGGGCACCATGTGCTCGGGCAGGGTGCGGGCGAGGGCGGTGCGCAGCGCCTCCGGGTCGGCGGGCGCGGGGACGACGTAGCCGACCAGTTGGCGGGCGCCGCCGGGGGTGAGCTCGCGGGCGGTCACGGCCGCCTGCAGGACCTCCGGCCGGGCCTCCAGGGCGGCCTCGATCTCGCCGAGTTCGATCCGGAAGCCGCGGACCTTGACCTGGTCGTCGGTGCGGCCGAGGTACTCGACGCTGCCGTCGGCGGCCCACCGGACCAGGTCTCCGGTGCGGTACAGCCGGGAGCCGTCGGCGGCGAACGGGTCGGCGACGAAGCGCTCGGCGGTCAGGCCGGGGCGGCCGAGGTAGCCGCGGGCCAGCTGCACCCCGGCCAGGTACAGCTCGCCGGGCACGCCGACGGGCGCGGGGCGCAGCGCGGCGTCGAGGACGTACAGCCGGGTGTTCCAGACCGGGCGGCCGATCGGCACCACGCCGGCGGCGGGCTCGGTGCGGTGGTGGGTGACGTCGACGGCGGCCTCGGTGGGCCCGTAGAGGTTGTGCAGCGGGACGGCCGGCAGGGTGGCGTACCAGCGGTCGACGACGTCGCCGGGCAGCGCCTCGCCGGAGCAGAAGGCCCGGCGCAGGCCGGCGCAGCGCTCGGCGACGGAGCCGTCCTCCAGGAAGGCGCGCAGCATCGAGGGCACGAAGTGCAGGGTGGTGACCCGCTCCTCGGCGATCAGGGCGCTGAGGTAGGCCGGGTCCTTGTGGCCCTCGGGGCGGGCCAGCACGACGGCGGCGCCCTCGCACAGGGCCCAGAAGAACTCCCAGACGGAGACGTCGAAGCTGGCCGGCGTCTTCTGCAGCACCCGGTCGTCGGCGCCGAGCCGGTAGGCGTGCTGCATCCAGGCCAGCCGGTTCACGATGGCGCGGTGGGTGACGACCACGCCCTTGGGGCGGCCGGTGGATCCGGAGGTGTAGATGACGTACGCGGCGTGGTCGGGCGCGACGGCGGGCAGCTCGACGTCCGGGCCGGCGCCGGCCGCTGCGGTGGCGGCCGCTGCGGCGTCGTCCACCGTGACGGCGACCGCGCGGGCCGCCCCGGGCAGCCGCTCCAGCAGCTCGGGCACGGTGACGACGCGCACGGGCGCGGCGTCCTCGACCATCTGGGCGAGGCGCTCGACCGGGTAGTCGGCGTCCAGCGGGAGGTAGGCGGCGCCGGACTTGAGGACGCCCAGCAGGGCGACCATCAGCTCGGCGGAGCGCGGCACGGCGACGCCCACCACGCGGTCCGGGCCGGCGCCGGCCGCGCGCAGGGTGCGGGCCAGCGCGTCGGAGCGCTCGGCGAGCGCGCGGTAGGTCAGCGCGCGGCCGTCGGCGACCACGGCGGTGGCGTCCGGGGTGGCGGCGGCGCGCTCGGCGATCCGGCTGACCAGGGTGCCCTCGCGGACCTCGCGGGCGGTGTCGTTCCAGCCGTGCAGCACCGCGTCGAGTTCCGCGTCGGCGAGCAGCCGGAGCTCGGCCAGCGGCCGCTCGGGGTGGGCGGCGAGGCGGGCCAGCAGTCCGCCGCAGCGCTCGGCGTGACCGGCCAGCTCGGACTCCGTGTACAGCGCCGGGTTGGCGTCGAACTCCAGCACCAGCCGGTCGTCCGGGGTCTTGGTGACGGAGAGGGCGAGGTCCTCGACCGGGCCGGAGGCCAGGTTGACGGTGCGGCCGGGGCTGCCGGCGAAGTCCAGGTCGAGGTCGAAGGGCTTGAGGTTGAGCAGCGGGCCGTGCAGGCGGTCGTCGCCGCCGACCAGGCCCAGCTCGCGGCGGATCTCCTCGCCGCGGTGCAGCTGGTGACGGCGGGTGGCCTTGAGCTCGCCGACCGCCCGGCGCAGCAGGGTGTCGAAGGTGTCGGCGCCGGTCACCGGGACCCGCACCGGCAGGATGTTCACGGCCATGCCGGGGACCCGCAGGGTGCCGGGGGCGTGCCGGGCCATGAAGTGCATGCCGAGCACGGCGTCGCCGGTGCCGGTCATCCGGTGCAGGTAGGCGGCCAGGGCGGCGGTGGCGGCCTCGCCCCAGGTCGCCCGGGCGGCCCGGGCGGCGGCGAGCACGGCGGCGGAGTCGGCGGCGGTCAGCTCCACGCGCCGGCGCAGCCCGGTGGGGCCGGCCTGCGCGGTGCGCTCGGTGAGGCCGACCACGGCCGGACGGTCCGCGAAGCGGTCCTGCCAGTGGGCGCGGTCGGCCCCGGCCCGGTCCGAGGCCAGGTAGGCACGCTCCGCCTCGACCAGGACGGACACCGGGCGGAACGGGCTCGCGGGCGGCTCGGCGCCGGCGGCGAGGGCGGAGTACACCTCGGCGACCCGGCGGCTGAACAGCGCCACGCCGTAACCGTCGATCACCAGGTGGTGGAACCACTGGAACCAGAGGTGGCTGCGCTCTCCGGTGCGGACCAGCAGGGCGCCGGTGAGCGGGGCCGCCGGGTCGCCGTCCAGCTCGGTCGGGACGGCCAGCTGGCCGCGGACCAGGTCGGTGGCGGCGGCGACCGGGTCGGCGGCGCCCCGGGTGTCGAGGCGGGGCAGCTGCCAGCCGTCCGGGTCGAAGCCGGTGGGGATCTGCACCGTCCGCCCGTCCAGCTCGGCGAGCCGTACGTGCAGGCCCTCGGCCTCGGCCAGGGTGCGGCGCAGCGCCGCCTCCAGCAGCTCCGGGTCGAACGGGCCGTCGATCTCGACGTACTGGCCGACGTTGTACGCCGGGTTCTCGGGGTCGATCCGTTGCGCGGCGAGGACGCCCTCCTGAGCCGCGGTCAGCTCCTGGGGAGCGTTCCGCTCGGCCTGCGTCATGGTGGTGTCCGCGTCTGGCATGGTCGGCCCTTCCCGGTTCTGCGGCCCCGCCGACCGTGCCAGCCCGGGGCGCTCGTGCGCTGTCGTGCGAAGTGGTGCGGCGTACGGGGTGGTGCGTTCGTCGTGCGAGGTGGCTCGTCGTACGAGGTGGCTCGTCGTACGAGGTTCGGCGTGCGAGGTGGCTCGTCGTACGAGGTGGTTCGTCGTACGGGGCGTTGGTGTCCGCCCCGGGCGGCCGGCCGTGTGCGGCGGCCGCCCGGGCGGCGGGCTAGAGGCCCTTGAGGATGGTCTCGACCTGGTTCAGGACGTCGGTCGAGGTGCCGTACCGGTCGGTGGTGGCGTAGGTGACCGGGAGGACCTTGCCGGCTTGGACGGCCTTGAGGTTCTTCCACGACGGCTGCTTGTCGAGGTCCTTGGTGTCCTGCGGGACCTCGCCGGTGGCGGCCGTCCTCGGGATCAGGATGATGTCGGCGTCGGCGAGCACGTCGAGCTTCTCGGTGGAGTAGGTCACCTCGTGCTCGGCCGGGTCGGCCGAGGCCTGGGCGAACGTGGCGCCGGCGTCGGCCAGCACGCGGCCGACCCAGGAGCTGCTGGTGTCGACGAGGAACTCGCCGCCGCCGTACGAGGAGGCGATGGTCCACTTGACGGTGTTGAGCTTGGCCGCGTAGTCGGCCTTGATCTTCGCGGCCTTGCCGTCGTAGTCCGCCTTGAGCTTCTTGAACTCGGCGTCCTTGCCGACGGCGGTGGCGATCTTCTCCTGCGCGGTCAGCAGGTCGACCGGCTTGTCGATGCCGAAGTACAGGGTGGGGGCGATGCCTTCGAGCTTCTTGACGCCCCAGTCGAACGCGGTGGCGCCCTCGACCACGATCAGATCGGGCTTGAGCGAGGCGACCTTCTCGATGTTGATCTCGATGCCGGAGCCGATCGGCTCGATCTTCTTGGCGGCCTCGGTCTGCGAGGGCAGCAGCTCCATCGGGTTGTTCTCGTCGATGGTGCTGGTGCCGACCGGCTGCACGCCGAGGTCGAGCAGCGCGCCGGTGGCGTACGAGATGCTGACGATCCGCTTGACGCCCGCGGGGACGGTGATCCTGCCGTTGGTGGCCTCGACGACCACGGGGCCCGCCGCCGTGGCCGCGCCGGCCGAGGGGGCTCCGGCGGCGTCCTTGCTGTCGCCGTTCGAGCCGCAGGCCGCGAGGGTCAGCGCGGCGGTGGCCGCGACGGCGGCGACTCTCAGGCTGCGGGACGTCAGGACACGGGTGTTCATGGTTCTCCTCGGAGGTGGCACAGGGTTTCGCACGACGGCTCGCGGCGACGGGAGCCGGGCAGGTGTGAGGGGCCGGGCAGCGGGAGCGGGGGCTCCCCGGGGTCAGTGCCCGGCCAGGTAGGCGGACCAGGTCCGGACGGTGGGGGCGGCACCGAGGTCGGCCAGCTCGGCGAACTCCGCCTTGGCGCCGCGGGCCCGCCAGATCTCGACCAGGTGCATCAGCCGCATGGAGTCGAGGCCGAGGTCGCGCAGGTCGTCGTCGTCCCCGATGTCCTCGGGACGCTCGCCGAGGATGTCGGCCAGGTCGGCCCGGACGCTGTGCGGGTCCAGGCCGGCCGGGCCGCCGGGCGTCGTGGTGCTGTCGGTCATGCTGGTGATCCGTTCGGTTCCGGTGGTCGGGGCGCGCCGGGGGCGCGGCGGGACGGGCCGGCGGGCGGGCCGGCCGGCCGGGTCGTGCGTCGCCGGCCGGGGCCGGCACCGATGCCGTCACAGCACGCCGAGCCGGCCGTCCTCGGCGCGCAGCTGGCGCCCGGTGTGACGGAGCAGCAGCGAGTCGCAGATCTCCCCGGAGCGGACCGCCAGGGTCGACAGCAGCGAGGAGGTGATGCCGTGGGTGTGCTCGGTGCCGCCCTGCAGGTAGACCCCGACGTCGACGTGGTCGTCCGTCAGCACCCGGTGGTCCCGGTCGACCTTCAGCCGGCCCTGCTCGTCGGTGCGGCAGGCCTCGAAGAACTCGCCGAGCAGCTCGCGCGGGTCCACGTGGGTGTAGCCGGTGGCGAGGACCACCGCGTCGGACTCCAGCAGCAGCTCCTCCCCCGTGGTGAGCGAGCGGACGGCGGCCCGGGCGCCGTCGGCGGTGTGCTCGACGCCGGTCAGCCGGCTGGCGTTGAGGATCCGCAGCCGCTCACGGCCGGCGACCTTCTCCTGGTAGACGGTGCGGTAGAGCTGCTCGATCAGATCGCCGTCGACCACCGAGTAGTTGGTGTTGGCGTGGTAGCCGAGCAGTGCGCGCTTGGCCTCGTCGGAGGCCGCGTAGAACTCGTCGACGGCCGACGGGTCGAAGATCCGGTTCGCGAACGGGCTGTCGTCGGCGGGGCTGTAGCCGTAGCGGGTCAGCACGGCGCAGATCTCGGCGTCGGGGAAGGTGCGGTGCAGGTACTCGACGGCCTCCGCGGCGGACTGCCCGGCACCGACCACGGTGAAGCGGCGGTGGCGCAGGCCGTCCTGGCGGGCGGCCAGCCCGGGCGCCCGGAAGAGCAGGTCTCTGGTGTGCCAGACGCGCTCGCCGGCGGTGACGCCCTCCGGCAGGCGCGGCGTCAGGCCGGTGCCGACGGCGATGTTGCGGGCGAGGCGGACCTCGCGGTCGGCCGGGTCGGACACCGACCGGGAGACGATCTCCACCAGTTCGATCCGGCCGTCGTTGCGGACCGGCCGGACCTCGGTGACCTGGCGGCCGTAGCCCGTCCAGCCGCCGAACTCGGCGGCGCACCACTCGAAGTAGTCGTGGAACTCCTGGCGGGTCGGGTAGAAGGACTTCAGGTTGATGAAGTCGGCCAGCCGGCCGCGCTCCTGGAGGTACGTCAGGAAGGTGAAGCGGCTGCGCGGGTCGCGCATGGTGACGAGGTCCTTGAGGAACGACACCTGCATGGTGGCGCCGTCGAGCAGCATGCCGCGGTGCCAGCCGAAGCGCTCCTGCCGCTCCAGGAAGCGGACCCGGAGGGCCTGCTCCGGGTCGCGCCGGTTGTGGTCGTCGATCGCGATGGCCAGGGCCAGATTGGCGGGACCGAAACCTATGCCGACCAGGTCGTCGGCATGGTCACCTCGGTCGATTGCGCCGTTCTCGCGCGACATGCTCGTCCTTCCGTCGACTGCTTGCTTGCTCGTCCCGGGGCGTCCCCCCGCCGGTTTCCGCGGCCCGGCACTTGCGCCCCGAGGCCAAGGTAAGGCTTGCCTAAGTTCTCTCATGGCGGCCGGTGAGTCAAATTCACTCCGTGCCCGCACCAATACCCGGGGCCTGCGCGATTCCCCGCGACCCGGCCGGCGGGCCGGGCCGCGCGCGCCGTCCGGATCAGGGCGCGCCCGCCGCGACCAGCACCCGATCCGCATCGCGCGCCGGGCCGGACCGCCCCGCCGGCCCCGGTCCGCGCCGCTCGGCGACCGGCTCCACCGGGACGTCCGGGACGACCTCCGTGCCCACCACCGGGCCGGCGAACGCGCGCAGCAGCCCGTGCCGGACCCGGCCGTCCAGCACCCGGGCGCTGCGCACCCCGGAGCGCACCGCGCGCAGGCAGCCCTCCATCTTCGGCAGCATGCCGCCGGCCAGACCCGGGATCAGCTCGGCCAGTTCGCCGGCCGTCAGCCGCCGGATCACCTCGTCGGAGGTCGGCCACTCCCGGTACAGGCCCTCCACATCGGTGAGCATCATCAGCGTCTCCGCCCCCAGCGCGCCCGCCAGGGCAGCAGCAGCGGTGTCCGCGTTGACGTTGTAGACCTGCCCGTCGGCGCCCCGGGCGATCGAGGAGACCACCGGGACCCGGCCGTCCGCCAGCAGCGCCCGCACCAGCGAGGGGTCGATCGCCGCGACGTCCCCGACCTGGCCGATGTCCACCTGCTCGCCGTCCACCACGGCGAACCGCTTGACGGCCGTCATGGTGTGCGCGTCCTCACCGGTCAGCCCGACCGCGAACGGGCCGTGCTCGTTGACCAGGCCGACCAGCTCCCGCTGGACCTGACCCGCCAGCACCATCCGCACCACGTCCATGGTCTCGGGAGTGGTGACCCGCAGGCCGTCGGTGAAGGAGGACACCAGCCCCAGCCGGTCCAGCTGCGCGTTGATCTGCGGGCCGCCGCCGTGCACCACGACCGGGTGCAGTCCGGCGTAGCGCAGGAAGACCACGTCCTGGGCGAAGGCCGCCTTGAGCTCGGCGTCCACCATCGCGTTCCCGCCGAACTTGATCACCACGGTGCTGCCGCGGAAGCGCTCCAGCCAGGGCAGCGCCTCCAGCAGGCCCACCGCCCGCCCGCCCCCGGCCTGCCGCCCCCGGCCCGACCGCCCGGCCATCCAACTGCTCACTGCTCCCCCTGGGTCCAGGATGTCCGAACAACGGCGCAGCACCTGCGCCGCAGCCCCGGCCGCACCCGCCCCCGAGAGAACGGGCGGCGGAGGCCATCCCCCCAGGGCCATTTAGGCAAGGTTTACCTTACATAGTCGGCGCCGCCCCGTCACCACCCGGGCGCGGATCCGCGTGATCCACCGGCCGGGCGGCCCGCACACCCGGGGGCCGAGCATCAGGGGAGGCGGTCGACCGCGGCCGCCGAGCCGGGCGGCCACCTCGCCGGCGTCCGGCGACCACGGCCGAACCGCCCGTACGCTGGACAGTTCGCTGCAGTACATTCATGCCGACGGACGACTCTCTCGACTGCGGCTCTGGGGACCTGGTGGCTGATCAAGGACTTCTCGCGCATCAGCGCCGTGCGCTGATCATGGAGGCGATCCGGCGCGACGGCGCCGTCCGCGTCTCGGAGCTGGTGGAACAGCTCGGCGTCTCCGACATGACCGTCCGGCGCGACCTGGACACCCTCGCCCGCAGCGGCGACGTGGAGAAGGTGCACGGCGGCGCCGTCGGACTCGTCGGCCACGGCGGCAACGAGGTCGGCTTCGACACCAAGAGCGGGCTCCAGCAGTCCGCCAAGCAGGCCATCGCGGAGGCCGCGGCCCTGCTGGTGACGCCCGGCAGCGTGGTCGCGCTGGGCGGCGGCACCACGGTGCACGCCGTGGCGACCCGGCTGGTGAACGTCCCGGGGCTGACCGTGGTGACCAACTCGCTGCCGATCGCCCAACTGCTGGAGTCCGAAGGCGTGAAGAGCCCGACCTCACCGTCGGTCCTGCTCACCGGCGGCGCGCCGACCCCGTCCAAGGTGCTGGTCGGCCCGCTCGCCGACACCGTCATCGGTTCGCTGCACGTGGACCTGCTGATCCTCGGGACGCACGGCGCCTCCACCCGGGCCGGCCTGACCACCCCGAACCTCGCCGAGGCACAGACCAACCAGGCCCTGATCAAGTGCGCCCACCGGGTCGCCGTGGTCGCCGACCACACCAAGTGGGGCGTCACCGGACTGAGCAGCTTCGCCCGGCTGCACGAGCTGGACCACTTCATCACCGACGCCGGCCTCCCCCGGGCGGAGCGCTCCGCCCTCGCCGAGGCGGTCGGCGAACTGGTGGTCGCCGACGACCCCGGGACGGCGGCGGAGCGCGGCTCGGTCTGAGCGCCCGCCCGGAACGTGCCGGCCGGACGGCCCGGCCGGTCGAGCATCACCTCGACGTGCCGGAAGCGTGATCGGGAACAGCCCGGGGGAGCGCGACGGCCGGCCCGGCCGGGCAGGCCAGGGGGCGAGAGGGCGAGGCGCCCCCGCCCCAGGTCCGGTGGGCGGTCCCCGGCCGCCAACTCCCCTCCCACGGCGGCCGAGGGGCGCCCGCCGGGCGTCGTCAGTAGACGTCGCGGGCGTAGCGCTTGTCGGTGGACATCTGCTTCACGTAGGCGGCGGCGTCGTCCTCGTCGAGCCCGCCGTGGGTGACCACGATGTCCCGCAGGGCCTGGTCGACGTCCTTGGCCATCCGGCTGGCGTCGCCGCAGACGTAGAAGTGGGCGCCGTCCTGGAGCCAGGACCACAGCTGGGCGCCGTGTTCGCGCATCCTGTCCTGGACGTAGACCTTGTTGCGCTGATCGCGGGAGAAGGCGAGGTCGAGCCGGGAGAGGGTGCCGTGGCGGTGCAGCTCCGCCAGCTCGTCCTGGTAGTAGAAGTCGGTGGCCCGGCGCTGCTCGCCGAAGAAGAGCCAGTTGCCGGCCTGGTGGCCGAGGGCCCGGCGCTGGTCGAGGAAGCCCATGAAGGGGGCGACACCCGTGCCGGGGCCGATCATGACGGCGGGGGTCATGGGGTCGGCGGGCGGCCGGAAGTGCGCCGAGCGCTGCACGAACAGCGGGACCCGGGTGCCGGGTCCGGCGTCGGCGAGGAAGGCCGAGGCGACGCCCTTGCGCCGGTCGCCGCGCGGGCCCTCGTAGCGCAGTACCGAGACGGTGAGACTGACCTTGCCGGGGGTGGCGAGCGGGCTGGAGGAGATGGAGTACAGCCGCGGCTGAAGGCGCTTGAGGGTGTCGGTCCACTCCTGGGCGCCGAGCCGGACGGGGTACTCGGCCAGGACGTCCACCGCCTGGCGGCCCCAGTTCCAGCGCGCCAGGCCGTCCTTGTTGTCCGGCCGGAGCATCTGCTTCAGCTCGCGGTCGCCGGTGTGCTCGACGGCCAGCCGCAGCAGGTCGGGGGTGACCCGGGTGATGTCGAGGTGCTCGGTGAGCGCCTTGGCGAAGGTGGTGGTCCTGGTGCCGGCCAGGACGACCTCGGCGGCCGGGTCGGTACCGGTGACGGCCAGCCATTCGGTCACCAGCTGAGGGCAGTTGGTGGCGCGGACGCCGAGGGCGTCGCCGGCCTCGTACTCGACGCCGTCGCCGATGTCGAAGGTGAAGCGGCGGACTTCCTTGCCGGCGCCCGGCCGGCTGAGCAGCTGGTTGCCGCAGAGCGTGGCCGGGTAGGGGTCGTTCTTGGTCGGGCGGCCGGGTGCCGGGGCCGGGCCGCCGGCGGGGGTCGCCGGCGCCGCGGGGGCGCCCTTCCGGCCGGCCGCGGCGGGGGCGGCCAGGCTGCCGAGGACGACCCTGAGCCAGGCGTCGGCGCCCTCCTCGAAGTCCGGCTCGCAGTCGGTGCGGGGGTGCAACCGGGTCGCCCCCAACTCCGCCAACCGGTCGTCCAGCCGCCGCCCGTGACCGCAGAAGTCGTCGTAGCTGGAGTCGCCGAACGCCAGCACGGAGTACCGCACACCCTCCAGCCGCCCCGCCTCGGCCGCACTCAGGCCCTGCCAGAAGTCCGCACCGTTGTCGGGCGCCTCACCGTCCCCGAACGTACTGGAGATGACCAGCAGATCGGCCTCGGCGGGCAGGCTCGCGACCGGGCAGTCCGCCATGCTGCGGACGGAGGGGGTGCGGCCCGCCTCGGCCAGCCGGGATCCGACGGTGGCGGCGAACTCCTCGGCGTTGCCGGTCTGGGACGCCCAGAGCACGATCAACTCCCTGGCAGGGGTGCTCTCCTGGGCGTCGGCGGCGGGGGCGGCCAGGCTGCCGAGGACGGCCCCGAGCCAGGCGTCGGCGCCCTCCTCGAAGTCCGGCTCGCAGTCGGTGCGGGGGTGCAACCGGGTCGCCCCCAACTCCGCCAACCGGTCGTCCAGCCGCCGCCCGTGACCGCAGAAGTCGTCGTAGCTGGAGTCGCCGAACGCCAGCACGGAGTACCGCACACCCTCCAGCCGTCCCGCCTCGGCCGTGCTGAGCGCCTGCCAGAAGTCCGCACCGTTGTCGGGGGCCTCACCGTCGCCGAAGGTGCTGGTGACGAGGAGCAGGTCGGTGTCGCCGGTGAGGTCGGCCAGGCCCGCGTCCGCCATGGCGAGCAGCACGGGTGCCCGACCGGCCTCCGCGAGACGGGAGTTGAGGGTCGCCGCGTACTCCTCGGCGTTGCCGGTCTGCGAGGCCCAGAGCACCAGCAGGCGGCGGGCCGGCACGGCCGGGGCGGCGGGAGCGGCCGGGAGGAGTCCGCCGCTGATCACCGGCGCGGTGGCGGGCGCGGTGGTGCGGGAGAACATGCCGGCCAGGACGCCGTCCACCCACAGGGCCGTCCCCCGGTCGAACGGGGCGGCGGGCGGCAGGGCCGGGACGCCCTCGGCGGGCGGGGCCAGCGTGACGCCGGCGAGGTAGCCGGATAGGTAGCGGCGCTCGTGCTCGGCGAGCGGGGGCGGGGTGAGGTCGGCCAGGCCGAGCAGCGCGGCCAGCGCGGGCAGTGCGGCCGGCGCGGGCGGTGCGGCCACGGCCGGACCGGGCTGGGCCGGTGCGGGGGTCATGGCGGTTCCCTCCTGGTGGACGGGCGCTGCGGCGGCGGCCCGGGGCACGACGGTGGGCGTGGCCGGGTCGGCGGCGGGTCGGAGCACGGGCACCGGGGCGGTGGTACGGGTGAGTTTCACCGCGCAGGCCTTGAACTCGGGTTGGAAGGAGAGCGGGTCGACGGCGTCATTGGTGACGGCGTTGACGGCGAGGTACTCGCCGAAGAGGTCGTTCCAGTGGAAGGGCGCGAAGCAGTCGCCGGGGCGGACCCGGTCGGTGACCACGGCGGGCAGCACGGCGCGCCCGCGCCGGGAGGCGACCTCGACGTGGTCCCCCTCGGCGATGCCGAGCCGCCGGGCGTCCTCGGGGTGCAGTTCGACGAAGGGGCCGGGGTTGAGCTTGTTGAGCCTGGCGACCTTGCCGGTCCTGGTGAGGGTGTGCCACTGGTGCTGCAGACGGCCGGTGTTGAGGACGAAGGGGTGGTCGTCGTCGGGGAGTTCGGCGGCGGGCAGGTGCGGGCGGGCGAAGAACCGGGCCCGGCCGCTGGGCGTGGGGAACACCAGCCGCGGCCGGCTGCCGTCCGGGCGCTCGACGAGGGCCTGGCTGACACCGTCGTTGAGGTAGCGGATCGGGTTGCGGTCCGGGCCGCCGGGCGCCGCCGGCCACTGCACCGGCACCTCGCGCAGCCGCTCGTACGTCACCCCGCGCAGGTCCCAGCCCGTGCTGGGGTTCCAGGCCCGGCGCAGCTCGTCGAAGACCTCCTCGGCGGAGCCGTGACTGAAGGCCTCGGCGAAGCCCATCTCGCAGGCGACCCGGGCGATCAGCTGCCAGTCCGGGGTGGCCTGACCGGGCGGATCGATCACGCCGGGCACCAGGGTGAGGTTCCGCTCCGAGTTGACCATCACGCCCTCGGACTCCGCCCACAGCGTCCCCGGCAGGACCACGTCGGCGTAGGCGTTGGTCTCGGTGTCGGCGAACACGTCCTGGGTGACGACCAGTTCGGCGGCCTCCAGACCCGCGATGACGGTACGGCGGTTGGCGACCGAGGCGACCGGGTTGGTGCAGATGATCCAGCAGGCCTTGATGTCCCCGGCGGCCATCCGCTCGAACATCTCCACCGTGCCGCGCCCGACGTCCGTGCGCAGGGCGCCGCTCTCCAACCCCCAGAGGTCCTCGACGAAGGCGCGGTCCGCGTCGACCAGCACGGAGCGCTGGCCGGGCAGACCCGGACCCATGTAGCCCATCTCCCGGCCGCCCATGGCGTTGGGCTGCCCGGTCAGGGAGAGCGGCCCGGACCCGGGACGGCAGATCGCCCCGGTGGCCAGGTGCAGATTGACCAGCGCGTTGGTGTTCCAGGTGCCGTGGGTGGACTGGTTGAGGCCCATCGTCCAGCAACTCGTCCACTCACCGGCCTCGCCGATCCAGCGCGCCGCCAGCCGGATGTCCGCCTCCGCCAGACCGGTGATCTCCGCCACCCGCGCCGGCGGGTAGTCCGCCAGGAACGCCGGCATCGCCTCCCAGCCCTCGGTGAACTCCGCGACGAACCCCGGATCGGTGTGCCCGCCCTCCACCAGCAGGTGCAGCAGACCGTTCAGCAACGCCAGATCCGTACCCGGCCTGATCTGCAGGAACAGATCCGCCTTCTCCGCGGTGGCGTTGCGCCGCGGATCCACCACGATCAGCTTCGCCCCCGCCGACCGCACCCGCTCCATCATCCGCAGGAACAGGATCGGATGGCAGTCCGCCATGTTCGCACCGATCACCAGGAACGCGTCCGCGCCCTCGAAATCCCCGTACGACCCCGGCGGCCCGTCCGCCCCCAACGACAACTTGTAACCCGTACCCGCCGACGCCATGCACAGCCGCGAGTTCGACTCGATCTGATTCGTCCGCACGAAACCCTTGGCCAACTTGTTCGCCAGGTACTGCGCCTCGATCGACATCTGCCCCGAGACGTAGAACGACAACGCGTCCGGCCCGTGCTCCTCCAGGATCCCCCGCAACCGCCGCGCGACCGCGCTCACGGCCGCGTCCACGTCGGTGGGCACCGCCGGTTCGTCCCGCGCGGCGCGTACCAGCGCCGTCCCCAGCCGGCCCGGCGCGGCCAGCATGTCCGCACTGGTGGCGCCCTTCGTGCAGAGCCGGCCGCCGTTCGCCGGGTGGGCCCTGTCACCCGAGACCTTGGCGACGCTCCGGCGGCCGTCCGCGTCGCGCTTCAGGTCGAGCACGATCCCGCAGCCGACACCGCAGTACGAGCAGACCGTCCGCGCCTGACCGCCGTCCGTCCCCGTCACGGGTTCCCCCTCTGCCCTCGCAGGGCCAGGGGCCCCGTCCGTCGCGCGTCCACCGGTGCTGCCACCGGACGCCCCGCCGGAGACCCAACGTAGGCAGCACGTGTTGCGCGGGACGGCGAAGATCGCGTCACCGCCGTTACGCGGCCTTCACCGCCCCCGGGCGCGGCTGTGAGGAACCGCCGTCGATCTCCCGGGCGCCCACCCGGCCGGGCGGCGGCAGCGGGGGCGGCAGCGGGCCGGCTCACCCCACCGGTCCGGCGGCGGACCGCGTGTAGGCTCCGGGGATGCCCAAAGTGACGCGCGACGACGTGGCCAGGCTCGCCGGGGCCTCCACCGCGGTCGTCAGCTACGTCGTCAACGACGGGCCGCGCCCGGTGGCGCGGGCGACGCGCGAGAAGGTCCTCGCCGCGATCGCCGAACTGGGCTACCGGCCGGACCGCGTCGCCCAGGCGATGGCCCGCAAGCGCACCGACCTCATCGGCATGGTCGTCCCCGACACCCGCCAGCCGTTCTTCGGGGCCCTCGCCCACGCCGTCGAACAGGTGGTGACCGAGCGGGGCAGGCTGCTGCTCATCGGGAACTCCGACTACGCCGACAGCCGCGAGCACCACTACGTCCGGGCCTTCCTCGGCATGCAGGTGGACGGGCTGATCCTGGTCAGCCAGAACGCCTCCACCCCCGCCCTGTCCAGCTTCGAGGCGGACGGCCGGACACCGATGGTGATGCTGCACCACCAGGTCGCCCCCGGCCACGGTGCGGCCGTCGTCACCGACGACCGCGGCGGCGCCGCGCTCGCCGTCGACCACCTGCTGGCCCACGGGCACCGCCGGGTGCACTGCTTCGGCGCGGCCCACCACCTGGGCCCGCACGACCCGGTCGCCGGCCGGGTCGCGGGCTGGGCCGAGGCCATGGCGCGGGCCGGCCTCGACACCCACGGGCAGCTGACGCACGCCCCCTTCGACCGCGTCCGCGCCCACGCGGTCGCCCGCGGACTGCTGTCCGGTCCGGACCGCCCGACGGCGGTCTTCTGCGTCACCGACGACCAGGCGATCGGGCTGCTGCGCGCCGCGACGGAGCTGGGCCTGCGCGTCCCGGAGGAGCTGGCCGTCATCGGTTTCGACGGCATCCCGGAGACCGCGATCAGCTATCCGCCGCTCACCACCGTGGCCTCGGACCAGCGGGGGATGGCCAGGGCGGCCGTCGAACTCGTCCTCGACCGCAAGGACGCGGAGCCGGACGGCGACGTCCCGCAGTTGCGGCGGTTCCCGGTGGAACTGGCGGTCCGGGCCTCGTGCGGCTGCGGCCGGTGACCCCGGCGGGGTTCTGACCCCTCGCCCGTGCGGGACGAGGATCCAGGAGCGGGGCCCCCGACGGTGCTCCCCGCTGTCCGATCATCCAGCCGCCCGGCGCCCGGCTGGTACGCGCCACCACTCGGCCGCACGGTCGCTCGGCTTCTTGAATCGAGTCGCGCCCCCACGAGGTCGGGAATCCGCAGTGGATCCGCGCATGTGGTGGGGGACCCGTACGACCAGGTCTGTTCCTCAAGCGGGGCTGGCCGTACGGTTCCCTCCACCGCGGACGGGCCGCCTCGGGTGTGGCTCCCAGCGGCGGTATGGCCGTCCGTCCCCCTCCTCCCCCGCCCCCGCTCCCCCCGTTCTGCCCCGGTTTTCCGCTTCCCCGCGCCGCCCGGCTACGACCGGGAGCCGAGGCGGCCGGCGACCCGCAGGACGCTCTTGCCCTGGGTGGCGCCCTCACGCAGCCGCCCGACCGCGAGGCCGAGGTCCGCCGGGTCGTACTCGGCGGTGACGTCGACCCGGATCAGGCCCCGGGCGAGCAGGTCGAGCGCGCGGCGGGCGGAGCCGGCCAGCCGCTCGGGACGGGTCCGGCTCAGCAGGTTGCTGTTCCAGGTGATCAGCGACCTGCCGCTGTCGAGCAGCTCGTCGGCGTCGGCGAGGACGGGTTCGCCGCTCTCGATGCTGCCGTAGGCCACCAGCCGTCCGTGCGGTGCGAGCGCCCGCAGGCTCTCCTGCCGGGTCCGGCCGCCGACCGGGTCCAGCACCACGTCGAACCGCTCGGCGCCGAGCCCGGCCGGGAACTCCCCGCGCAGCAGGACCCGGTCGAAGCCGAAGGCGGCCGCGTACTCGGCCCGGTCCGGGCTGCCGGCCACCCCGACGACCCGGCCGGCCCGGGCCAGGCCGACGAACTGGGCCGCGAGCGTGCCGACGGCGCCGGCGGCGCCGTGGATCAGCACGCTCTCGCCCTCGCCGACCCGGGCCGCGGTGTTGACCAGGTCGTAGGCGGTCGGCGTGCCCCAGCCGAAGCCCGCCGCCGCGGGCAGCGGGACGCCGGCGGCGGTCAGGGCGAGGACGGCGGGCACCACGACCACCTCGGCGAAGGCACCGCCGAAGGCGAGGGCGGCCACGGGCTCGCCGATCCGGCTCTCGTCCACCCCCTCGCCGACCGCGACGATGTGCCCGGAGGCCTCGAAGCCCGGGACGAAGGGGCGCGGCACGGGGAAGCTTCCGTCCTCGACCATCGTGTCGCCCCACTGGATGCCGGCGTAGGCCACCCGGATCGCGACCTCCCCGGGCCCGGGTGCGGGCTCGTCGAGTTCGGTGACGCGGTAGGTGTCGTCGACGTCGAGAATGATCGCGCGCATGAATGCAGCCTCCTGTGCTGACTCAGTACCCTGTGTCAGCAGGAGACGTTAGACATCACAGGTACCTGAGTCAACACATGAAGCTGTGTATTGGAGTGAGGACGTGACGGACATCCCGGTCGAGGAGTACCTCTGCACCCGGATCAGGCGCGCGGAGCAGGCGCTGATGGCTCACCACGAGGCCGTCCTGCGCGGCCACGGGCTGACCATGACCCAGTACACCGTGCTGCTCACCCTCTCCCGGGAGGGCGGCATGTCCGCCGCCCAGGTCGCCCGGGCCTGCGGGGTGACCCAGCAGAGCATGGCCAGCGTCCTCAGCACCATGGAGGGCAAGGCGCTCATCCGCCGCGACCCGTCCCCCGTGCACGCCAAGGTGCAGATCGCCACGCCCACCGAGGACGGCCGGGCGGTGCTCGACCTCGCCTACCAGGAGGTGAACGTCCTTGAGCGCGCCCTCACCGCCGCGTTCGCGCCGGACGAGCACGCAGCGCTCTGCGCCCTGCTGGAACGCGCCACGGCCGTCCTGGTCGAGCAGACGCCGCCCGCCCGCACCCGCTGAAGCCCGGCCCTCGGGCCGGCACCCGGGCAGCGCGGTGGCGGGAAACACGACACCGTCCCGTCCGGCGGGTGCCGGGCGGGACGGTGCGGGGGAGGAACTGCTGGGCGGGGCGCCGCCACCCGGCGGGGCGGGTCAGGCGGCCGAGCCGGCGGAGTCGGGACGCGGCGCGGCCGGGGCCGCGGGTGCGGGCGGTGCGGCCGGTCGGCTGCCGAAGAGGCCGAGGAAGATCGCCAGGGTCGGGACCAGGTAGGCCGCCCAGACGGCGAGCTGCAGGACCGTGGGGTCGGGCTGGAAGTTGAACACGCCCTTGAGCAGGGTCCCGTACCAGCTGTCCTTGGGGACGGTGGCGCTGATGTCGAAGGCCTGGTTGTGCAGGCCCGGGATCCAGCCGGCCTCCTGGAGGTCGTGCACCCCGTAGGCGAGCACACCGGCCGCCACGACCACCAGCATGGCGCCCGTCCAGGTGAAGAACTTCGCCAGGTTGATCCGCAGCGCGCCCCGGTAGAACAGCCAGCCGAGCACCACCGAGGTCAGCAGGCCCAGCGCCGCGCCGACCAGCGGGTTCCACCCGTCGTTCGTGGCCTGGACCGCCGACCAGATGAACAGCGCCGTCTCCAGCCCCTCCCGGCCCACCGCCAGGAACGCGGTGCTGACCAGCGCGAAGGTGCCCATCGCGATCGCCGCGTCCAACTTGCCGTGCAACTCGGCCTTCAGGTGCCGGGCGGTACGCCGCATCCAGAACACCATCCAGGTGACCAGCCCCACGGCGATCACCGACAGGCTCCCGCCGAGCGCCTCCTGGGCCTCGAAGGTCAGCTGGGTCGAGCCGAACTGCAGGACGGCGCCGAAGGCCATGCTCAGCCCCACGGCGGCGCCGATGCCGGTCCACACCGGCGCGAGCTTCTCCCGGCGGCCGGTCTTCACCAGATAGGCGATCAGGATGCAGACGACCAGGCTGGCTTCGAGGCCTTCGCGCAGGCCGATCAGGTAGTTGCCGAACACGCGGGCTCCCGAGGGGTTGAAGGGTTACGTACGGATCGCGGAGGTCTCAGCCGAACAGGGCCTGACCCCACCACTCACCGGGCTTGCGGACGCCCGCCGGACAGGCGAAGTGCGCCGAACCGACGTGCTGGATGTACTCGTTCAACGCGTCACCGCCCGCCAACCGCTGCTGCAACGGCACGAACGCCTTCCGGGTGTCACGCTGGTACGCCAGGAAGAACAGACCCGCCTCCAACCGCCCCAGACCGTCCGTCCCGTCCGTGAACGAGAACCCCCGACGCAGGATCATCAACCCGTCGTTGCTGTCCGGATGCGCCAACCGCACGTGCGAATCCTCCGGCATCGCCTTCAGATCCGGCGCGTCCCTCTCCTTCACCTTCCCGAACGGCGCACCCTCCCCCTTGCTCCGCCCGAAGATGTCCTCCTGCTCCTTCAACGGAGTCCGGTCCCAGGTCTCGATGTGCATCCGGATCCGCCGCGCCACCAGGTACGACCCACCCGTCATCCACTCCGGACCCTCACCCGGCCCCACCCACACGTGCTCCGCCAACGCCCCCGCGTCCGACCCCGCGATGTTGTGCGTCCCGTCCTTGAAACCCATCAGGTTCCGCGGCGTCTGCGCCTCCGGCGTCGTCGAGGACGTCTTCCCGAACCCCAGCTGCGACCACCGGACGTTCACCACACCCATCCCGATCCGCGCCAGGTTACGGATCGCGTGCACCGCCACCTGCGGATCGTCCGCACACGCCTGCACACACAGATCACCACCACTGCGCGCCGGATCCAGAGCGTCACCCCGGAACTTCGGCAGGTCGATCAACGCCTCCGGACGCCGCGCCCGCAGACCGAACCGGTCCACCCCGTCCTTCTCGAACAACGACGGCCCGAACCCGACCGTCAACGTCAACCGCGACGCCGGCAGACCCAACGCCTCACCCGTGTCGTCCGGCGGCGCCTGCGGCAGACCACTCGCCGCACCGCTGCCCACCTCACGGCCACCGGTCATCGCCGCCGCCGCCTTCGTCCACTCCTTCAACACCCGCACCAACGACTCACGCGTCGCCGTCGCCGACACGTCGAACGCCGCGAAATGCAACCGGTCCTGCACCGGCGTCGCGATCCCCGACTGATGCTCCCCGAAGAACGGAACCTCCCCGCTCGCCGCCGCGGCCGCCGGCACCGCACCACCCGACCCGGTCGCCACCGCCACCGAACCCACCGCAGCCGCACCCAACGCGACACCCGCACCCGCCCAACCGATCACCGCACGCCGACTGACCGGGACACGCCCACCCGGCACCGCACCGGCGGTGGAGGGTGTTCCGTCCTGCTGGGGGCTCTCGGGGCTCTCGGCGTCCTTGGGTGTGTCGGCGGACGAACGGCGGGAGGACATCGGGGCTCCAGGCGACGGGAGGGCAGGATCGAGCCACCGCCGGGCAGACCCGTACAGTTAGCTTAGGCGTACCTTAATGAAAGAAGACCCGAACGTCTACAGTGCCGTAGTCGCCACCTGGGGGTGACCGCACGGGACACGACGGGCCATCACGAACGGAGCGGCGTAGATGTCCGAGGTCAGCGACCCCAGGCGGCCGCACGGCGAACTCGTGGCCGACGTGCTCGCCGTGCTCTGGGCGGCGCCGGGGCCGCTCACACCCGGTCAGGTCAGGGACGCCCTCGGCGGGCGGCTCGCCAGGACCACCGTGACGACCATCCTCACCCGGCTGCACGAGAAGGGGACGCTGGAGCGCGAACGCGGCGGACGCGGCTTCGCCTACTCCCCCGTGCACGACGCACCCGGCCTGACCGCCAGTCGGATGCACCGCGAGCTGCACCGGGACCCGCACCGGGACCTCGTGCTGGAACGTTTCGTCTCCGCCCTCTCCCCCGACGACGAGGACGTGCTGCGCCGCCTGCTGCGCACCGCCGAGGAGGGCCGGCAGTGAGCGCCCTGGTGGCCGTACTGCTGGTCCTGGCCCTGGTCTGGCCCTGGGCGGCCGCGCCCGCGGCGCGACGGCTGGCCGACCTGCTGCCGCCGAAGGCCGCCGCCCTCACCCTGGTCGGCTCGGCCGTGGCACTGGCCGCCGGCACGGTGTGGGCGCTCGGGGGCCTCGTCGCCGGCGGGCTGCTCCACCTGATGCTGCTCGCGGAGGAGGGCGGCACCCCCGCCGGTCCGTCCGCCGCCGTCCCGCTCGCCGTGGCCGGCGGGGCCGCCCTGCTGCTCGTCGCGGGCCTGGCCGGGCGCCTCTGGCACCGGCAGCGGCAGTTGCTCGCACGGACCTGGCGAAGCGTGGGCGGGCACCCGGACGGCGACGGACTCGTGGTCGTCCCGGACGGGCCCGCGGACGCCTTCGCGCTGCCCGCCCACCGCGGCCGGCCGGGCCGGATCGTGGTGACCGCCGAGATGCTGCGCACCCTGGACGTCGACGGGCGGGACGTGCTGTTCGCCCATGAGCGGGCCCACCTCGGCGGCCGCCACCACCTGCTCGCCCGGACCGTCGAGCTCGCCTCGGCCGCGCACCCGGCCGTCCGCGGGCTGGCCCCCGCGACCTCCTTCCAGCTGGAACGCTGGGCGGACGAGGAGGCCGCCGCCGCGGTCGGCGACCGCCGGCTCACCGCCGCGGCCGTCGCCAGGGCCGCCCTGGCCTCGGCCGCCTCCGGCCGGCGTCCCAGCCTGCTGCCGGCGATCGGCACCGGCCCCGTCCCCCGCCGGGTGGGCGCCCTGCTGGACGCCCCGCCCGCACCCCCGCGCGGACGGGCCCTGCGCACGACGGCCGTCGCCCTGCTCGCCGTCGTCGCCCTCTCGCTCACCCTGAGCTTCGGCTCCGCCTACGGCCTGCACGAGTACATCGAGCAGGTGCAGGAGATCGCCCGCCCGTAGCCCCGGCCGCCCGCCACGATCCAGGCCCACGGCCCGGCGCCCCGGCCCGGCACCCCGGCACCCGGCCGGGTGCCGGCGCAGGGAGGTCCGGCCGGCCCTGCTCGCCGCCGCCCCGCTCGTCTACACTTCGGTAGACGGTGCGCCCAGCCGTGCCCCTGCGCGGCCTGCCCCACGGGCGCGCGACGCACCTCGACCTCGGCGGCGGGACGGACGGCACGGCGGTCCGGCCGCACCCTGGCGAGGCGGACCTCAGGGCAGCCCCCGGTGCGGATGGAGCGCAGATGTACGACGGCCGCAAGGGATCACCGAGCCCGCTCCAGCAGGCCATCCACCTGTTGCCGCTGGCCGGCGAGGCCGCCGAACTGCGGCTGACGCAACGGCTCGCGGAGCGCGGCATGACCCGGGCGCACCTGACGATGCTGGCCGCGCTCGCCGAGCACGGGCCGCACGCCAAGCCGGATCTGGCCGCCCGCTGCGGGCTCTCCCTCACCGACGCGCTGCCGGTCGTGGCAAGCCTGCTGGCCGGCCGGCTCGTCGAGGCCTTCCCCGTCCACATCGACCGCCGCCACGAGGTGGTGATGGTGAACGCCGCCGGCCGGGAGGCCCTGGACCTGCTGCACGCCGAGGCCGCCGCCGCCCAGGACGACCTGTTGCGCCCGCTCACCAGGGGCGAGCGGGCGCAGCTGAACGCCCTGCTGCGCCGGGTCTGCGCGGCGGCCGACCGGACGACGGGGGCCGGCGCGCCCCGGACCGAGGCCGTAGCGCAGAGCTGACCGGCGCGGGGCCTCCCGCCCGCCGAACCCCACGAGCCGGGCCGGCCCGGTGGTGCGGGCCGGCCCGGTGGTGCGTCAGGAGGTGACGGAGACCTGGTCCACCGTCCAGAACGCGCTGTTGGTGCCGGTGTAGCGGAACTGGAGCTGCGCGGTGGTGGCGCCGGCCGGGACGGTGACCGGGAGCTTCTCGACACTGTTGAGGTCGCTGCGGTAGGACTTCACCAGCTGCGGGGTGCCGGAACCGAAGACGATGTACAGGTCGCCGGTCTGCGGGCCGTCCACCTTGTAGTTGTTGGCGAAGGAGACGGTGGCCTGGGTCCCGCTGACCGGGAAGCTCGGGCTGATCAGCGTGGAGTCGAACTGCCCGGTGCCGTGCGACTTGTCGTCCCACTCGTCGGAGTCGGCCACCGCGAAGACGTTGCGGGCGCGGACGTTGGTCTCCCGGGACTGGCCGAGCTGGGCGGCGGTCCAGAACTCGTCCGTGGCGAAGGCCCAGCCGCGCCACTCGGTCACGCCGCCGCTCGGCATCCGGGAGTTGTCGATGGTCCAGCCCGCCGGCGGGGTGTGGGTGAAGCCCTTGGTGGCGGCGGGGACGCCGGTCTCGTCCACCCGGGTCTGCAGGCTCGGGCGGAGCGCGTCGAAGGCGTCCGGGACGATCTCGTCGATCGGCTTGCCGTCGAGCTGCCAGGCCGGCTGGACGGTGACGCCCTCGTGCTTGAGCACGGTGGGCGCGATGTCCACCGGCTTGACGTCGTAGCGGGTCGAACCGGCCGTGTACCCGGCCCCGTTGACGACCTGGAAGGTCTGCCGCTCCACGGCGCTGTTCCCGCCGTGGCCGCCCGCGTCGGTGTGGCCGTGGTCGGTGGTGACCACGATCAGCCAGTCCTCGGAGGCGTAGGTCGGACGGTTGTGCACCGCCTGGACGACCTGCCCGACCAGCGCGTCCACCGAGTGGATCGCGGCGGCGTACTGGCTGCTGGTGCCGCCGTAGCTGTGACCGGCCTCGTCGACCTCGTCGAAGTGCAGGAAGGTCGTGTCGGGGTTGCCGTTGGCGAGGTAGTCGGCGGCGTCCGAGGCGGTCTTGACGTCGTTCTCGCTCTCGTCGATCCGCAGGTCCGCCGTGCCGTTGAAGACGTTGTCGGCGATCGGGTTCCAGGAGGCGACGACCAGGGTGGAGGCGCTCGGCGCGGCCGTCTCCAGCCGGGTGGCGAGGTCCGGGTAGAGGTTGAAGCGCGAGCCGGCGAAGGTGTTGTCCTTCACGCCGTGCTTGTCGGGCCAGACGCCGGTGGCGATGGTCGACCAGCCCGGCCCGGAGAGCGTCGGGGCCAGCGGGTTGGCGTAGAGGTTGCTGGTGGCGGTCAGCCCCGAGGCCATCAGCGCCTTGATGTTCGGCGCGTCGGCGGTCAGCAGCTTGTCGTAGCGGGTGCCGTCGACACCGATCACCAGCGTCTTGGCCGTCTTGGTGCCGTTCGGCAGGCCCTTGTACGGACCGGTGGCGGCCGAGGCCTGGACACCGGTGAGGGGCAGCAGCGCCGCGGTGAGCGTGGCGGTGGCGAGGACGGCCCGAACGGGACGGGACATGCGCACAGGAGCTCCCAGGGGAGGCGGAGGGAGGTGCAGGACGGGCGGCCCGGGGACGAAGCACGATCCCCTCGGCCGCCGCTGAAGAGCCTGGAGCCGCACGGCGATCCCCCGGCCTCGCTCAAGGCACGGCTGTATGAACAACTCCCGAACTTAGGTTCAGACCGGTTATCTTCTCGTGATCATTTGGGGACGGTCCATCCGCGGCCGTCCGCCGGGGCCCGCCCCCGGGCGGCCCGCCCGCCCGAAAGACCACGGGCGAACCCCCGGGGAGCGAGGAGGAGCCCGGTCCGGGCCGCCCCCAGCCGGCTCCAGGCCGCTCCGAGCCGGCTTCAGGCCGGCTTGAGCTCGCCCCCGGGGGCCGCCACGCCGCCGCCCGGGCGACCGTCGACGACGAGTCCGCCGCTGACCGCCTCCAGATACTCGGCAACCGAATCCCGGTTGCGGATCAGGCAGTTGATGCGTTCGGTCATCCGGTCGCGCTCGCGGGTGAGGGTGGCGAGCATCTCGGGCGTGGCATCCGGGAAGTGGATGGTCCGGGGCTTGTCGAGGCAGGGAAGGATCTGTTTGATGATCCTGGTCGGGAGCCCGGCGTCGAGCAGCCCCCGGATCTGCATCACCCGGTCCACGAAGCGCTCGTCGTACTCGCGATAGCCGTTGGGCGAGCGGGTGGAGACGATCAGCTGCTGCTCCTCGTAGTAGCGGAGCAGACGGCGGGACGTGTCGGTGCGTTCCGACAGTTCTCCGATGCGCATGTGACCGACCTCACAGCTGGTCCGATTGACCCTCACATATATGTGAAGGTTCAAACATAGCCGCCATGAGCACCCAGTTACCAGTGGACGGCGTCCAGGCCGGACCCGATGACGACGAACAGGCGGAGAACCGGAAGCTGCCCGTCCCGGCGCTGCTGGCCCTGGCCACGGCCGTCTTCATCACCTGCCTGACCGAGACGCTCCCGGCAGGCGTACTGCCCGCGATGAGCGCCGATCTCGGGGTCAGCGAGTCGGCCATGGGGCAGTCGGTGACGATCTACGCGATCGGGACGGCGCTCACCGCGATCCCGCTGACCGTTGCCACCGCCGCGTGGCGCCGCAAGCGGCTGCTGCTGACGGCGATGGCGGCCTTCGCCGTCGCCAACACCGTCACGGCGCTGTCGGACGACTACACGCTGACCATGGCGGGCCGGTTCGTCGCCGGGGTGGCCGCCGGGCTGGCGTGGGCCCTGCTGGCCGGGTACGCCCGCCGGCTGGCACCGGTCCCGCTGCAGGGCAAGGCGATCGCGATCGTGATGACCGGCATCCCGGTCGCACTGTCGCTGGGGGTGCCCGCCGGCACCTTCCTGGGCAAGGAGTTCGGCTGGGGCGTCGCGTTCCTGGTGATGTCGGCACTCGCCCTGATCGTGATCGGGTGGATCGCCGCGACCGTGCCGGACCACCCCGGGCAGCGGCCCGAGGGCAGGACCCGCGTCCTGGCGGCGCTCTCCGTCCCCGGCGTCACGCCGGTGCTGTTCGTGACCCTGGTCTTCGTGCTGGCCCACACCATCCTCTACGCCTACGTCGCGACCTTCCTGGACCACCTCGGCATGGGCCGCTCGACCGACCTGGTGCTGCTGGTCTTCGGCGTCGCCTCGATGGTGAGCATCTGGATCGTGGGCGGACAGATCCAGCACCGGCTACGGGCCCTGACGATCGGCAGTTCCCTGCTGGTCGCGGTGGCGGCGGCCGGGCTGGGACTGCTGTCCGGCAGCCACCCGCCGGTCTACCTGGCCGCGGCGCTCTGGGGCCTCGGCTGGGGCGGCGTCCCCACCCTGCTGCAGACCGCCGTGGGCGACGCGGGCGGCGAACAGGCGGACGCCGCCCAGGCGATGCTGGTCACCCTGTGGAACGTGGCGATGGCGGCCGGCGGGGCGATCGGCGGCGTGCTGCTGGGCGTGCTCGGCGCCGGGTCCTTCCCGTGGAGCGTGCTGATTCTGATGGCCCCGGTGCTGGCCGTGGTGGTCGCCGCCCGGAAGCACGGGTTCCCGCTCCGGCGCGGATGAGCGCCGACCGGTGAACCGGTGAGCACGATCACTCCCGCTCCCCTGCGGGCCGGTGGCGGGCGGCGGCCCGCGAAGCCCCGGCCCGCAGGGGCCACCGTCCCGCGACGGCGGACCGCGACCGGACCGCGACCGGCCTCGGCCGTTTCCGATGCTGGGCCGTTCCGACGCCCGGCCGTCCCGATGCTCAGCCCTTCCGATGCTCAGCCCTTCCGACGCACCGAGGTTCCGTTGCTCCGATGTTCCGAGCGGTTCGCCGCCGACCCGTACCGGATGTTCCGCTGACCCCACCGTCCCAGGAGGCCGCCTGCCGTGCCCGTGAAACAGATCCATCTCGCCGCTCAACTCCCCAGCGTCCAGCACACCGTGGTCTGGTCGGACCCGAGCTCGGGCAGCCAGATCGCCTTCGACTCCTTCGCCCGGCTGGCCCGGACCGCCGAGCGCGGCAAGTTCGACTTCTTCTTCCTCTCCGAGGGCCTGCGGCTGCGCGAGCACAAGGGCCGCGTGCACGACCTCGACGTGGCGGGCCGGCCCGAGGCGCTGACCGTGCTGAGCGCGCTCTCCGCCGTCACCACGCACCTCGGGCTGGCCGCGACGGTCAACTCCACGTTCAACGAGCCCTACGACGTCGCCCGGCGGGTGGCCACCCTGGACCACCTGAGCGGGGGCCGGGCCGCCTGGAACGTGGTGACCAGCTACGACGCGTTCACCGGCGAGAACTTCCGGCGCGGCGGCTTCCTCGACGAGGCCGACCGCTACACCCGGGCCGCCGAGTTCCTGCACACCGCGCGGGAGCTGTGGGACAGCTGGCGGCCCGGCGACTTCCGGGCGGACGCCGCCGCCGGCGAGTTCATCCGGGCCGGGGCCGGCCGCTTCACCCACCGGGGACGGCACTTCGACATCTCCGGCCGGTTCAGCACGCCGCCCGGCCCGCAGGGGCACCCGGTGATCATCCAGGCGGGGGACTCCCCCGAGGGACGCGAGTTCGCGGCCGCGGACGCCGACGTCGTCTTCAGCAGGCACAGCGACCTGGCGAGCGGCCGCGCCGCCTACCGGGACGTCAAGGCGCGGCTCGCCAAGTACGGCCGCTCCCCGGCGGACCTGAAGATCATCCCGTCGGTCAGCTACGTCCTGGGTGACACTCCCGCGGAGGCCGCCGAGCGCGCGGAGGAGGTCGCCCGCGCCCAGGTCGGCCCGGAGACCGCGCTGATGCTGATGGAGGCGGCCTGGGGCCGCGACCTGTCCGGCCACGACCCGGACGGACCGCTGCCGGAGGTCGACCCCGTCCCGGACAGCGTCGTCACCAAGGGGCACAACCTCTACCGCAGCAGGGGCCGCGACGAGACCGTCCGCCACTGGCGGAGGATCGCGGAGGAACGCGGGCTGAGCATCCGGGAGCTGATCACCGAGGTCACCGCGCGGCCCACCTTCGTCGGCACGCCGCGCCAGGTCGCCGACGCCATGAACGAGTTCGTGCAGAGCGACGCCGCCGACGGCTTCGTCTTCTCCCCGAACGTGGTGCCCGGCGGGCTGGACGAGCTCGTCGACCGGGTGGTGCCGCTGCTCCAGGAGATGGGCGTCCACCGTGCCGAGTACACCGGCGGCACCCTCCGCGACCACCTCGGGCTGCGCCCGGCCCGGCACCACCACTCCGAGGAGACCTTGTGACGCAGCTCCACCTCGCGGTCGCGCTGGACGGCACCGGCTGGCACCCCGCGTCCTGGCGGGAGCCGGACGCCAGGCCCGCCGGGATCCTCACCGCCCGGTACTGGGCCGACCTGGTCACCGAGGCCGAACGCGGCCTGCTCGACTTCGTGACCTTCGAGGACGCCCTCGGCCTGCAGACCTCCGCCTTCCACCTGCCGGACGACCGGACCGACCACGTCCGGGGCCGGCTCGACGCCGTCCTGCTGGCGGCCGCCCTCGCCCCGCTGACCAGGCACATCGGACTCGTCCCGACCACCAACGTCACCCACACCGAGCCGTTCCACCTCGCCATCGGCATCGCCTCGCTGGACCACGCCAGCCTGGGCCGGGCGGGCTGGCGCCCGCAGATCACCTCCCGCGCCGCCGACGCCGCGCACTTCGGCCGCCGGACCACCCCGCAACTGACCGACGAGGACGTCCGGGACTCGGAGCTGATCGCCGCGCGGCTGCGCGAACTGTTCGGCGAGGCCCACGAGGTGGTGGAGGTGGTCCGCCGGCTCTGGGACAGCTGGGAGGACGACGCGGAGATCCGGGACGCCTCGACCGGGCGCTACCTCGACCGCGACAAGGTGCACCACATCGACTTCGTCGGCGCGCACTTCAGCGTCCGCGGCCCCTCGATCACCCCGCGCCCGCCGCAGGGCCAACCGGTGGTGGCCGTCCTCGCGCACGCCGGCACTCCCTACGAACTGGCCGCCGCCGGGGCCGACGTCGTGTTCGTCACCCCGCAGTCCCGCGCGGACGCCGTGACCAGGCTCGGCGCGTTCGAGCAGGCGCGGCAGCGGTCCGGGCGCCCGGCCGGGGACCGGATCAGGGCCTTCGCCGACCTGGTGGTCTTCCTGGACGACGAACCGGGCCGGGCCGCAGGGCGCAAGCGCCGGCTGGACGAACTGGACGGCAGCACGTTCGGCTCGGACGCGGCGGTCTTCACCGGTACCCCGGGCGAGTTGGCCGACCTGCTGCTGGAGTGGCAGGCGGTCGGGCTGGACGGGTTCCGGCTGCGGCCGGGCACGCTGCCGCACGACCTCACCGCCGTCACCGGTGGCCTGGTGCCGGAACTCCAGCGGCGCGCGGCGTTCCGGACCGCCTACGAGGCCGACACCCTGCGCGGGCTGCTCGGGCTGCCCCGTCCCGCCAACCGCCATGCGCGGGCCGCGTCCGCGGAAGCCGGGCGGTGATCCGGGGCCGGCGGGCCTGTCGTCTCCGACAGACCCGCCGGCCCCCTACGTCACGTCGACAGGGTGCGAACCTGCGTCCCGCCGGCCCCTCAGGCCCGGGTGCTCCCGGCCGCCGTCGCTCAGTTCGCCCCGTCGTAGTGGCGGTGCACGGTCACGCTCGGGCCCGACTTCGCCGACCGGGCCGCCGCCCCGCTGCCGGCGGCGGCGGACGCCTCGCGGTCGAGGAGCGCCTTGACCTGGGCGGCCAGGTCGTCCGCGCGCTGTTTGACGACCGCGACCGGGTCGTTCGAGGTGTCCAGGGCGTCCAGCCGGCGGTGGACGGCGGCCAGTTGGGTCCTGGCCGCCGGGCTGAGCGCGAACGGCTGCGCGGTGGAGACGATGAACTGGTAGGCGCCGGCCAGGGTCTGGCAGCCGGGGCACTGCTCGTTGACCGCCCGGCCGAGGTTGGTGGCGTTGAGCCGGACGTCGTCCCCGGCCATGGTGACGATCTGGAACGACAGCGCGATCGACCGGCACGGGTGCTGCGACGAACAGCCGGCCGAGACGGCGGTGGCCCGGTTGTTCGCGGCGACGCTGAACACGGTGCCGAGTTCGTGGACGGTGAACGAGTCCTCGTACTGGTCCGGGTGGACGCGGCCGGCGTGCGTGGTCGCGCGGTCCGCGAACGCCGCGACGCCGCGGCCGGGACGGGAGGAGAACGGGACGGCGTCGGCGGGGGCGGCGACGGCGAGTGCGGCGAGGCAGACGCCGCTCAGCACGCCGAGGCGTCGGGCCGTCCGGCCGATGGTCGAACTCCGGCGCGCGATGCGGTGTTTCACGAAGACCTCCTGAGGGTGCGCACGGGCTCCGGCCGTTGTCCGGCCGGGGCGTGCGGGGCGGTTGGCTTGGAGCGGTGCGGTGCCGCGTGCGCCCGTCGCCGCGAGACCGGGCGGACGAGGATCCGGCGGAGCAGCCTGGTCACGGCCCGGGCCGCGAGGTAGCCGCCGCCGACCAGCGGGCACAGCAGGGTGAAGGTCCCGATGACGCCGACCGCCCCGGCGGCGAACTCCCCGTCCGAGAAGGCGGCGAGGGTGTCGGCGGCCTGCGCGGAGAGCGAGCGCACGGCCGTGGTGAGGATCCTCGGCAGGTGCCACAGGACGTAGCCGAGCTCGCCGGCGAGCAGCGGGACCATGATCAGCACCCACCCGGTGACCACCGAACGGGCGGACTTCTTGAGGTCGGCGACCTCGGGCCTGACCGGGCGTCCGGGCAGCATGCTCAGCAGCGTCGGCCGGATCTTGCCGAACAGGTCGGGGACGCCGGCGAGGTCACCGAGGATGAAGTACCCGTCCAGGCGGACGACCGGCATCAGCTGTTCGACGATCTCGACGTGCGCGACCAGCACCGCGGCCAGGAAGAGCGGCCGGCCGGTGAGGGCGTAGCCCCCGGCCAGGCCCAGTATGAAGACCACGTTGAAGTAGACGCCGCCGAGGTCGGTGCGCAGCCGGCCGGCCCGGCCGATCCGGTACACGTCGGTGACGTCGGTGTAGAGCGAGGGCCACAGCACGTACAGGCCGCAGCCGATCGGGCCCGGCCGCGCTCCCCCGTAGTGACAGGCCGACGCGTGTCCGAACTCGTGGAACAGCAGCGAGGCGACCGTGAGGCCGAACACCGCGAGCAGGAGCACGGGTTGGTCCAGCACCTGCAGCACGGGGCCCATCGCTCCGTGGAGGGCGAACAGCCAGACGTCCAGGGCGAGGGCGGCCGTCAGGACGGCGGCCACCACCCACGGGCGGTGCAGCCAGGCCAGTGACCGTGCGATCCGGTCGACCTGGCGCTCGCGCAGCAGGACACGGCGTCCGGCCAGGGCCAGCAGCAGGTCCGAGCGAGGGGCGCCGACCGGGTGGCCGTCGCCGCCGGGCGGTGCGGTGATCCCCATCGGCCGGAGCTTGCGCTCGATGAGGTGGTCGACGTTGTCCGCGCTGACCTCGCGTCCGTAGCGGACGCTGACCCGCTGCGCGATGGCCCCGGTGTCCCGGACGCCGTCGATCGATCCGGCCACCAGGTGCAGCAGCAGGGTCAGTTGCACCACCTGGCCGTCTCCCCGGCGGGCGAGGTAGCGGGGCTCGGTGAACCCGCCGCCCTGGTACTCGCCGTACAGCAGCAGGCCGGTGGTCAGCCGCGGCACCGGGAGCGGCGCCGCAGGCCGGCGGTCGTCGGCCGCCGTCGGTTGGTCTCCAGCCACGCTGGACCCGTCCTTCCTCGTGGGCGGACCGCGCCGCAGGGCGCGGTCCGCTCACGTGCGGGAGTGTTACCGCTGGTAGACGTTGATCGACTGCGCCGCCTCGGACTGCGCGACCGCGAGCGGCGAGTAGTCGTTCACGGCCCACGACTCGTTGTGCGCGTGGACGAAGGCGACGTTGGCGTGGACCTTCACGAACTTCAGCCGTCCCAGCGCCTCGCGGCTCGGCAGCAGCTCCACGGTCTCGGCGTCGAGCTCGGTGACGTTCATGCTCATGGCAGTGCCTCTCTGTCGGGGCCGGGGAGGCTCCCCGGCTCCTGTCCATTCAGATCGGACGTTCTGTCCGACGAGATTGGACGCTAGTCGCTCCCCGGGGGGAACTGCAAGTACAGACACGAACACGGCGCGTCACCACCGCTCGATGGAGGGAAATCGGCTGGTGGGATGCGTGATCGCATGGACGGCGCGCCGTACGCCCGTAGAATCGGGGCCACCCGGACACGTTCCACCGGCTCCGACAGCAGGGAGCACACCATCCCGTGGACAACGCACTGCAGCGAATGATGAGGCGGCAACTGGACGCGCAGGGCTGGTCCTACGGCGACGTCGCCCGTCGCGGCGGCCTCCCCCGCTCCACCGTCCACCACCTCGCCACCACCGAGCGCCTGGTGCGGATGCCACAGCCCACGACACTCGAACGCCTCGCCGTCGGCCTGGAGTTGCCACTGGAAGCGGTACGGCGCGCGGCCGCCGAGACCTGCGGGATCCACCTGTACGCGGAGGGCGAGCCCGGAGCCGGCACCGATCCCGAGGTCGCCACCCTGATCGCCAGCCTGCAGCAACTGTCGGCCGCCGACCGAAAGCACGTGGCCGCACTCGTGGACTCCCTGCTGCGGCGAGGCCCGCGGCCGGAGTAGCGCCGGCGGGTCCATGCCGGGCGGAGTGACATGCACCCGCCCTGCCATGAACTCGGGCAAGACATACCGCTGTTAGAGGGTCGAAAAGGATAAAAATCGGGAGATCGGGGCTATCGTCTTCTCCTACCCGAGGCTGTGAGCCGCACGAGCCTCCGGCACGTGCTGCGTGCTCGTCGGACACGGAGGCGATGTTGCTTGTCGTCCACGGAGGCTCGAACACCGCGATCGTCCGCGACAGGTCGGGCCGGCCCGTCGTCCTGCTGTCGGGCCCCCGCCCCGAGGCCCTCACCTCGGCCATACTGACCGGCCTGCGCGACCTGGCCGCCGCCGTGCTGACCCCGGGCGAGACCGAGCGACTCGAACACTGCCTCGCCGCCCTGCGCCGCGGCGACCGCATCAAGCACAGCCGCATGGAGGTCGAGGGTGTGGTCCTCACCCTCTACGGCGAGGTCTGAACGCCGGGGTGGCGGGAGCCGCCTGTTCGAAGGCGGCGTCCTGCGCCGGCCGCCGCTGACCGCGAACCGCCGCTGGCCGAACGGTACCGGCGGACCGGACCGCCCGACGGACGAGCGGGCACCGACGTCACCCCGGGCCCGCGCACCGGCCCAACGCACAGCGCGGGCGGAGGTGGCCGACAAGCGAACGGAGATACAGGAGAAGACCCGTCAGGGCGTGCGCGCTCGCGCTGACACCGTACGACCCGTGCGGAACGCGTGGCCCCGCAGACTGTCGGGCTCGCAGTCGGCCCACAACGCGCCACACCAGGCCATGTGCACCCCGTGATCCCCCGATGCGCCCTTGATCCGCTGTGCTGATCAGCGGACTGTCAGACCCTGAGGTCGTTCACAGGACTACCGACCGGGGGATTCGCATGTCCGACGCAAACTCCGTCAGCCCGTGGGCAAGTACCGTCTTCGGGGCGCTCGCTGCCGAGGTCACAGCGATCGTGCCCGCATGCGTCGTCCGAGCGCACGAACGCGCCCAAGGCGGCCACGAAGGGGTGCACACCCAGACGCTCGAAGCGTACGGACATGGACTTTACGCCGCGCAGTACGAGGAACTGGCGGCCGGCCTCTCAGAACTTCCTGGAACGGAGCTGGTCCGTCTCCAAGCGAGAACGATCGCCGTCGTCGGGGACCACGCCGTGTATCCGATCCGCTACGCCAAGAAGGACGTACCGGTCACCGGCGCCAGACTCCGCAGCGCCTCGGGGCTCCGCGCGGACCTCATCCGCCGACACGGACCCGACCCCCGGCAGGGAGAGCTGGACCTCGGTATCGAGCTCCCGGTCGAGGACGAACCCCACGCGGACCTCGCACGCCTCTCCCCAAGTACCCAGCTCGTACTGGTCGCCTACGCATGCTCACTGACTGACGGCGTGATCCGCCTGGAATGGGGGTCCGCAGAGCTCCGCCGCGAAGACCGATCACTTCTCTGGCACCACCATGGACCGCTGCCTATCCCAAGGCAGCGCTGACGCTCGGCCGCCCCAGGGAACCACTGCTTCGTCAGCTCGTTCGACGCCTCGGGCAGATTCAGCGAAGTCGCGTGCTCCTCCGAGCCGCACCGCGCCGGCAGCCTCCCTCGCCCTCCTCTGCCAACGATACGGCTCGGAGTACTGGGTTGCGTTGGTCCGCGCAGGTGCTGCGGCGTCAGCTTTTCCTCCGTCTCGCTGACCACTGAGCGCGGCATCGTTAGCATGACGGAGCACGCGAAGGATGCCGAGACTGGCCCCTGCGGGACACCCCACTCTGCGCGATCGTGCCCGGCAGCGAGTCACCGGCCGCGGCAACCGACCACCTGCCGGCGATGCCGCCATCGAAGGACCTGGAATGGCCAATCAACCTGCCTCGTCCCCGTACTGGCCTCCCGCGCCGGAGCCCGAAGCGCCGCTCCTGCGGTGGATACGGCGCAACCCGTGGCCGACCGCCGCGGCAGCGACCGCACTGCTCGTGCTGGTGGCCGTGGTCGCCGGTGCTGCGTCCTCGGACGCCTCCGACCTGACCGAGTACGACGCGAACGGCGACGTGATGGGAGTGACCTGCAAGAGCAACGTTGAACGCACCGCCGGCATTCTCACCGAGTGGACCGGGTGCACCGCAAGCATCCACAACACCACCGGCCGCCTGCAGGCGTACACGCTCAACCTCAATTGCCGAAACTTCGCCGGCTACGGACCGGGCGCGGTACACGATCTCCAATACGTCGCCCCGGACCCGAACCCGAGCAGTCAGTTCGTCCAGCTGAGCCGGTTGGCGAGCCAGGCCACCTATGGGCCGCAGAATTGCACATTCGTATCGGCGACACGACGCAACGTCCGGGCTGGCGAACTCTAGCGAGTGGCCTGCTCGGCCACCGGCCCGGCGGACGAAACGCCGATTCGTGTCCCGGGGCAGCTCGGTCATAGCCGGCTGGACGGCCGCGCCATTAGCTGCCGGTGGAGGACGACCAGATCACCCAGGTAGCAACTGCGGCGCAAGAGCCCCTGGTCCCGAACTGGTCCCGCGGGACTCCCCCGGCCGTCACCTGCCGCTCATCCGCCGGCCTTGATGCAGAAACGGCAAAAGCCCCGCTGGCCTGGACTTCCGTCCAGTCAGCGGGGCTCCGACATCACTGTCGGGACGACAGGATTTGAACCTGCGACCCCTTGACCCCCAGAGGATGGGATCGGGAATCTCCGCAGGTCGGCAGCCTTCTCGCACACGAAAGCTCGTGCAGTCAAGCTCCCATTGCGCACCCCCGTGCACAGCGTGTGGTCCCCAGCTGGTCCCCAGCCACCCATCTTCTTACCCGAGTGACCACCAACCGGATGTGGCAACACTTCAGCTCGGCCCCGTGCACCGGCCTCGGGAAAAACGCCTGCTTTGTAAGGCTTGGCGTGCGCCACCCGCCCTGACCTGCGCCCCGCCCGACCTGGCCACCTGGCCACGTTCGCGCCACCAGCGACCGCAATGCACCGCCATGTACCACCCGATCTGGCACGCCTGTGGCACGCGCGAGGTGTCACCCATAACGGCTCAATCGAGAAGGATCTCCTCGGGCCTTCGGTTGAGGACTTCCAGTGATCGACTGCTCAACAGGTCTTCGACGCAGGTCATGAGATCGCCGCCGTGGTCCTTGCCCGCGATCTCGTGCAGCTCCTTGATCAGATCCTGCCCGTTGATCAGCACTACCGGGTATTGGTCCTCGACCATCTCCAACTGCGCCGGCTCCGAGTACGACCCCGTGGTGACGTACACGCCGATCCACCCGCGCCTGAGTCGAGCGACCACCCGTGCAATCTGCTCGGCCGACACCAGGGTCCCCGGCTTGATGCATTTCGCCTGCCCAAGAACGACCAGTTTCGTGCCGGCCAGACCACTGCCCAGGTCCAACCGACCGACGAAGTCGGCGCCGCCGTCTCCCGAGCGACGGGTGAGCCAGCCTTCGTCATAACTGTGCCCGGATGCCCGCATCACCTTCGCCGCCACGATCGCGGCGAGCACCTCGAACGCGTGCTTGTCGTCGTCGAACCGCTTGTAGACCGTCTGCAGATCGGATTCGATCTTGCTCCCGGTCGCGGGCTTCTGGTCTCGCACCTTGACCACCTGTGCGCGTGCTACCCGCCGGCGCACCTTCGGCAGCACCGACTGCCCGTGCTTAACCCACTCGCGCCATGCCGCGGGGGCCAACTTCAACACTTCGGCATCCGACCGAGCAGGGTCACGCCGAGCGGTGACCCAGTCCCAGTCCAACTTGTCGTCCTCTGCGGTGAGGTCGACCACCACGAGGTCGAAGACATAGTTGGTGAACGTCGTCCGGTCCGGCCCTCCCCACTGAAGCACCCGCTCCGCACGTTCGATCAGGCCAACCCCGCAGAACTCGACATGGCCCTTGACCTTGCCGTTCTTCGACACGGAGCGGAACAGCAGCAGAGGCGCCGCAGCAGCTCGCCCGACGGCCGTGGGTGCCTGGTGACTGTCGAACGCCTCCAGCAGCGCGGCATTGCCCGTGGTGCTACCGACCGGCTTCGTCGTGTCGGGCTTGTGGTCGCCGAAGTAACGGACATGCCCATTGGTCACGTCGAAGACGTCGTGCCACGGAGTCTGTTCGGACCCTGCCTTCCACGGGCTCGACCGGATCATCACTGCCGGCCGCCGCATACCCTCCCCTGTCTTGACCTTGGCCATGGCATTGATACCGGCTTCGAGCAGTGCGCGCTTCTGACCAGGACTGTCGGTAACGAAATAGAAGTTGCCGAAGCCGTCGATGGCCGCCGGCGCGGTGTCTTTCGCAGCCGTGTACCGGAGCACATCACCCACACGCAACGAACGCCCCACAACGCCCCCTTAAACAGACGGACTGGTCCGCCCGCGATCCTGACACGCCGGTACGACACCACGAGCCACCCACCCTGAATCGACATGGCCAGCAGATCTGAAGTCTGACGCTTGCTCCACCGCCAGCATTGTTAGCCCGTAGCCAAACGCAGCGGGACGGCATGCAGAGGCCCCACCGGGCTCGCTCCGATGGGGCCTCTGTACAACTAGGGGTCGGAACTTAACAGGGCGGCCTCTTCGCCCCGAAGCAACTCGGACGCTCGGTGTACCTGGGGGAGGATGACTGCTGACCTGCACATCCAGTCCGCAAGTGTCCGTGGTGGTGCGCCGAAGTACGGCTCCGTTTTAGCGCAGTTAGACACTCACGGTTGAACCCTCCTGGCTGGCTTGCCCCCAAGCGTCGATGAGGCCCTAGTCACTGGCCTCTGTCCGGCCAAGACGCAAGGCCGAGACCGTCTGATTGAGCCCGGACCTCTCCAGCTGAGCAAGTACGTCATCGAGCGTCTGAGCTGGGTTCCGTCGACCCAAAGCGATCTCTTGCACGCAGGCGTACACGACACGATCGTCCAACCCGATGAGATCCATGATGAAGTCGTCGGCACTCTTCCGCTCGATGCCAAACGTGTCGAGGTAGTGCTGGGGGAAGTCCTTACGGTTCTCCGTGACGATTACTTGGGCGCTGGAGCGAATCGCAGCGGCCACCACGTGCCTGTCGTCGGGGTCGGGGAGTTTGAGCCCGTCGATGAGGGGCTCATATCCTGTGACCAGACAATCACGGATGGCATTATTCATGAGCCGCCGACGGCGTTGCAGCTTCTCCGCAGGAATCTCAAGATCCTTTAAGAGATTGCGATCAACCTCATCGAGGATGGCGTCCGTCCAGCGCGCTCGGACAAGCCCCCTAAGGGCAACACGTATGAGCAGATCCCGCAGCGTGTTGGGATAGAGCACACACGCGTCATAGACGACGACGAAGGCCATGTCAGAGCAGTCCTAGCTCCTGATCCAGTTGCATGAGTTCGTCGGCCGCATCCTTCCGGGCTGCGTCGTCCTCGCGCAGGTATTGGTGCAGATCGGCAAAACGGATGCGCCGGTGGCGCCCTACGAGTCTGAATGGGATCTGCTCAGAGTCAAGCAGCCCGATCAGGTAGGGACGCGACACGTTCAGCATGTCCGCGGCTTGCTGAGTCGTGAGCTCGGCATTGACCGGGATTATCTGGATGCCTTGCCCCTTGGCGAGGGCGGCGAGCATCGAGGCGAACATCTCCACCACCGGGCGGGGAAGGACGAGGGCTTCGTCCTGCGCACCCGTTTCGAGATGGACCTGGATGTCCTCATCACTCCGGGCTGTACTTGAGAGGTAGTTGTTGATCCGCTTGAGTGCACGCTTGGCGTCACCAGCGTCGACGGTGCCTGGTTCGATCTTCCTGCCTGTGACAGTTCCCATGGCTTCCCTCCACTGTCTTACTCGAATTATTCGCAACAACCGAAGCAAACGCAAGTCATCTTGCTTAGATCGTTTGCCCTGGCAGGCTGGACTGGGGCATGTCGGAGAACTGTCAACACCTACCTCAGCTCTGACCAGCCCGGCGGAGCTCTAGGGACTGGCAATGCATCCCTTGGTCGTGGCTGCAGCTGGTGACAGGGGCACTGAACAGGAGTGATGCAATCTTTGGGCCGATGGCGACCGGGGTTTGGGGGGCGTTTGCCCGGTTCGGAGCCAGCGATTCGCGCCGCCGGCAGGCTCCTCACCGAGCGGGGTGGTTCCCTCCTCGATCGGGCAGCTTCGCCGCACCCGGGTTCTCCAGGGGCCGCCAAGGCTCACGTCGTGACGCTTGCGCTTGGCCTTGGCGGCCCCTGGGGGTTCCGGGTACGCCCTTGGGTGTCCGGTCGAGGAGGGGGCCGTCCCGCGACCCACCACGATCACCACATTGACGGTGCACCTTCGCGCCTGCCGGACACCCCCTCCGAGGAGGGCCGGGGTTTGGGGCAGAGCCCCACTTCTCTCTGCCGCCACTCGCGGCACCGCCGGCCGCCGCCGGAGCGGGGCGTAGACAGGAGCGACGGCGAGCGGCCGGGCGAGTGCCGCGCGGCGCTCGGCGCCGCGCCTTGAACCCGTAGAGAAGGTTTTTACGCATCCCTCCTCCCGTCCACGATCCCGGTCCCGCTCCCTTGGGCACCGGCCCTGGCTTGGCTGATCGCGTTCTTGTCATCACCACCTTGGGCGTGCTGATCTCGTATCAGGGGACGCGCGCTTGGAGGGGGCAACATGGAGGAACTGACTGTTGGGCCGTGGCGCAGGGCAGGCAAGGATCGCTTGTACGTCAACCGCCCGGGGGCGAAGGGCGCGTCGGTTGCGTGGCTGGACTGCCAAACGGGCGTGGTGACGATCACCAATTGGGAGTACGAAGCCGCGGCTCTCGCCAAGATCGAGGACTGGTGCCGGACCTGCGGTCGGGCGATTCCGCCGCGAACCGTGAAGCCGAAGGCTGGCACGACACGGCAGCCGGCCCGCCCGCCACAGTCACCATCACAGTCGCCACCACAGCCGGCGGCTCTACCTGTCCTGCCTCCGTTGACCTCTGAGGACGACCTCGCCCGGAACCGCCCCGGTGCTGGCTTGCAGTCGATGATCAGAGCTGACGAGCAGCGTCACAAGTGGCTGGTGCGGGTCGCCGCAAAACTCGTTGGGGACTCGCTGGGGGGCGAGCAGCGACTCAAGGGGCTTGAGGGGGAAGAGATCGTCGGTGGTCTCCTGGAGGGCCTCAAGCCCGCCGGCTGGGAGGTGCTGCACGGTATCCCGCTGCCCACCGGATCAGACATCGATCACGTAGTCATCGGACCGCCGGGCGTCTTCACCGTCAATGCAAAGCACCATCCCGACGCTTCGGTGTGGGTCGGCGACGGTGCAGTGAAGATCAACCGAAGCAGCCACCCCTACCTCCAGAACTCCGAGTTCGAAGCTGATCGCACGGCCCGGCTGCTCTCACAGTGGTGCGGGTTCGACGTCCCCGTTCACCCAGTGATCGCGGTGGTAGGCGCGCGCAAGATCACCCATGGCGCGACCTCCCATCGGGTGGACGTCCTCGACGCCGTGCTGATCGCGACGACCCTCTCAGCCCGGCCAGCTCTCCTGTCCCTGACTCGGCAAGAACAGATCTACCGGGTGGCTCGGCACCGATACGTGTGGAGCCAAATAGGCAAGCGAGGCGCCCGGAGCCGGTGACTCAGCTGGCCTCGGGCAGGTCGATCAGGCTCCGGCCGTCGTGGTTACGAATGTGGGGAACCGCGTTCCCCTGGAGAGCGTCGAGCAGGCGCACCGCGTAGACCTCGCCCATCTGCTCGGCCACTTCTTCCGGTGTCAGCCATGCGACGGCCGTCGACTCCTCGGAAAGCTGTTCGCTCCCACCCTCGGGGTGGCACCGGAAAACCAGGGCGACGACACCCCGGTTCACGTTCTTGTAGACGCCGGTCAGCCGCTCCACGGCGACCTTGATGCCGGTCTCCTCGAATACCTCGCGGCGTACCCCGTCCTCGACGGTCTCCGTCAGCTCAAGTACTCCGCCCGGGGGCTCCCAGGTGCCGTTGTCGGCTCGGCGGATCGCCAGTAGCCGGCCGTCCTCGCGCACCACAGCTCCGGCTACGGACACGGAGTGCAGGGGCGTTGACGTGGCTTGCTGAGCGCTGTTACTCATGTACAGGAGGATAGGAGATAATGCAGGACTATGGCGAGCGACCCGGCCTCGACGGCCAAGCCGAAGTACCTCCAGATCGCAGATGACCTAGCGACACAGATCCGCTCGGGCGTCCTGGCTCCTGGTGATGCAGTACCCAGTGAAGCTGAGCTGATGGAGCGGTACGGCGTCGCTTCCGGCACGGTGCGCAAGGCCGTGGCCGAGCTGCGGACGACGCAGTTGATCGAGACCCACCACGGGCGGGGCTCGTACGTCCGCTCCCGGCCTCCGGTCCAGCGCAAGTCGTCCGACCGCTTCCGGCGGGCTCACCGTCTGGCGGGCAAGGCTGCGTACCTGGCGGAGGCCGAGCAGTCGGGCGGTGTCCCGTCCGTCAACGTGCTCTTCGTCGGTCCGGTGGATGCCCCGGCAGAGATCGCGGAGCGGCTCAACGTTCCGGCCGGCTCGAAGGTCCTCGCGCGAAAGCGCCGGTACTTCCGGGATGGGACGCCAACGGAAGAGGCGACGTCCTACCTGCCGTGGGACGTGGTGAAGGACATCCCGGAGATGTTCGCCGAGAACCCTGGCGGCGGCGGGATCTACGCCCGCCTGGAAGAGCGCGGGCACGTGCTCTCCGAGTTCACTGAGACCGTTCGCGCGCGGCTGGCCACGAAGGCCGAGACGGGCGCACTCGCGCTGAGCCCCGGTGCGCCGGTGATCCATCTCGTCCGGAACGCCACGACCACCGCCGGCATCGTCGTGGAGGTCTGCGACACCGTCATGGCCGCTGACCAGTTCGTTTTGGACTACCGCTTCGCCGCCCGCGACTGACGTCAGATCAACTCCTGCAACCCGCCGCGAGATTCTTCTCGCGGCGGGTTGACTCATGTACAGGAGTGATGCACTCTTCTATCCATCAGCTCATGTACATGAGTGCATGAGATCGACTCCTTTAGAGGAGCTGTACGATGGCTGTCTTCAAGATCGATACTTCGACCGCGTTCGTGTTCGTCGTGGTCCCGCCGGCGCTGAAGCTGGTGAACAAGCAGACGGGCGAGATCGCCATGGACCGGGAGACCGGGGCCCGACTGCTGACCGTGGGCCTGACGATCGCGGACGACGGTGAGGCGAACCTCTACACGGTGACGGTGCCGGAGACCGGCGTTTCGGACGGTCTGGCGGTCGGGATGCCGGTCGCGGTGACCGGCCTCAAGGCCCGGGACTGGGAGAACGAGTTCAACGGCCAGAAGCGGCACGGGATCTCGTTCCGCGCGATGGCAATCACCTCCCTCGTACCGGCCCCGGCGAAGGGCTGAGCGCCGTGTCCGAGCTGCTGACTCTGGCGGAGGTGGCCGGTCCGCTGGCCGCTGTCACCGGTGGCGCCGCGTACGCCCGGGTGAAGGCTCCGGCGGTGTACTGGTCGGCGGTCGGCCTGCCGGCCACGGCGGTCCGGTTCTCCGCGACGTACGGCAGCACCATGGACGCCTGCGGGCTCACGGTGGCGCCGTCGCGGCTGCGGGTGCTGGTCACTCGGGCGACCACCCGCCGGGAGATCCGCCCGGTCCCGCCGAGGATCCGCCGGGTCCGTCCGACCTCGACGGGCCTTCGGGTCCGGCTTCGGCTGGCGCCCGGTCAGGAGCCGGCGGACGTGGCGGCCTCGGCGGAGCGTCTTCGCCACGCCTGGGGCGTCCACGCCGTCCACGTCACCATCGTGAAGCCCGGTGTGGTGGAGCTGCGGATGACCGGCTTCGACGTGCTCCGCAAGGTGCGGATGCCGCGCCGCCTGCCTGCCGGTGACCTGTTGGTGCCGGTCGCGCTGCGGGACGACGGTACGGCCTTCGTCCGGGACTACCGGGCCATCCCGCACTGCCTGACCCTCGGCGCGACGCTGACCGGCAAGTCCGTCTACATGCGCAACCTGATCACCGGTCTCGCCCGGCGCAACGTCGCGCTGGTCGGCATCGACTGCAAGCTCGGCGTCGAACAGGCACCCTTCGCCCCGCGGCTGTCCGCGCTGGCCACCGACCCGCAGCAGGCGAGTGCCCTGCTGGATCGGCTGGTCGAGGAGATGGAGGCCCGCTACGACCTGATCCGCGACCACCAAGGCGTACCGGGTTCGGTGGCGGACGAGGAGATCACCTCGGACGTGTGGGGGCTGCCGGCGAAGCTGCGGCCGGTGCCGCTGGTCCTGATCGTGGACGAGGTCGCGGAGCTGTTCCTCGTCGCGACCCGCAAGGACGAGGACCGGCGGGACCACATGGTCACCCAGCTGATCCGCCTCGCCCAACTGGGCCGCGCCGCCGGGATGTTCCTGGAGGTCTGCGGCCAGCGCTTCGGCTCGGAGCTGGGCAAGGGCGCCACGATGCTCCGCGCTCAGCTCACCGGCCGCGTCGTCCACCGGGTCAACGACAAGCCGACCGCCGAGATGGGGCTCGGCGACATCTCCCCGGAGGCGGTCCTCGCCGCCACGCAGATCGCCCCCGAGATGCCCGGCGTGGCGGTGGCCGGCGACTCCTCCGGCGGCTGGTCCCGCATCCGCACCCCCCCACCTGTCCCTCGCCGACGCCGCCCGCGTCTGCCGCGAAACCGCGCACCTGACGCCCGACCTGCCCGCCCTCGCGGCCTTCCGGCCCGCCGTCGCGACCGTGCCCGCCCCGGCCGGCGGCCCGTCCCTGGTCAAGCCCCGCCCCGTCACGAACTGACCCACCCCGCCCCCGGCCGGCGCCGCCGCTCTGGCGCCACGTCCCTACCCCGCCATGCCCGACCCCGGAAGGAACACCCGTGAGCGACCCGCAGAACAACGACCAGCAGCAGGACCCGCAGGGCGACACCCACGGCGACCGGTGCTACGGCGCCCACCGGGACCCGGACGGCGAGTACCGCGACTGCGACGGCCGCCTCATCTGACCACCGCCCACACGAGGAGTGCCTGTGCCCGCCACCCGCAAGCGCCCTGCCCGCGCCCCCGCCCTGCCGAAGTGCCCGGCCTGTGCCGGTGCGGGCTGGGTCAAGGAGACCCACACCGTCGGCCGGGGCAAGAAGGCCCGTCCCGCCGGTGAGGTCGAGGTCCTGTGCCCGACCTGCCTCGGCTCCGGCACCACCGCCCAGTAACCCCCTGATCGCCGGCACCGGGCGCACGCCCGCCCCTGGCCCGCCCGGTGCTGGCCCCAACCACTTGGAAGGAGGACCCATCCGATGCGCCTGCTCCGCCCGGACGCCGTGCTCGTGCAAGCCGCCATCGCCGGCGCCCTGTCCTTCGCCCACCTCCACGACCTCGCCGCCGCAGCCGGACAGAACGGCTGGAAGGCCTGGGCCTACCCCGTCTCCGTCGACCTGCTGCTCGTCGCCGCCTGGCACCGCATGCGGACCCTGCGCGCCGCTGGCACCCCGGCCCCGGCCGCCTGGACCTGGTTCGCCATCGCCCTGACCGCCTCCCTCGGCGCGAACGTCGCCACCGCCGGACTCCTCGACCTCGGCCACGTCCCGCCGTGGCTGCGGATCCTCGTCGCCGGCTGGCCCGCCCTCGCCTTCTTCGGCGGCACCCTCCTCGCCCACACCACCACCGCCACCGACCGTCCCGCGCAACCCGAGACCACCCCGGAGGCGGACCTGCCGCCCTACAAGCCCGCGCCGCCAGTCGCCCCGGTGATCGAGCCCGAACCGCCGGCCGTCAAAGCCCCCGAAACGGTCCCGGCTCTTCCGCCCGCCCCGACACCCGTCCCGGTCCCGGCTCCGCCGGTGGCGGTGCCCGCCGCCCTGATCGACCACGCCCGCAAGGTCGCCGACGACCACCACGCCCGCACCGGCACCCCGATCGACCCGGACACCCTGCGCGTCCGCCTCGGCGTCCCCGCGCACTTCGCCGACGCCATCGCCGCCCAACTCACCTGACCGGAGGAACCGCCGTGCCCCGCCCGATCCGCCCCCGCAACAGCATCCGCATCGGCCCCGTCCAGGTCGCCAGCTACTACGACGGCCGGGGCCGTGAGAAGCACACCGCCGTCTGCACCGCCCCGCGCTGCGGCTTCTCCGCCGACTACGACTCCCGCCCCGCCGCCGAGATCGCCGCCCGCACCCACCGCTGCACCGTCCGCTGACAGGAGACCCCTCCCGTGAACGTCACCCTGCCCCTGGTCGTCGTCCTCGGCGCCGCCACCTGGACCGCCGTCAAGCTCCTCGGCATCCGCCTGTGGGTCGCCGCCCTCATCGCCCTCTTCGGCTTCTACCTCGCCGGCACCTTCCTCGCCCCCGTCATCGAGGAAACCACCCGATCCGGCGTCAACGCCGTCACCACGAAGTGAACGGAGCACCCGCCATGACCACCGACCTCCTGACGCTCCCTCCGCTCCGCCTCACCCCGGACGCCTCCGGCCTGATCGCCGAGATCGAGGCCTACCTCGCCTCCCTCCCCACCCCGGCCCGCCGCACCGTCCCGTACGTCTGCCCGCTCGGCTCCACCGTCCAGCCCTGGAACGCCGGCCACCCCGTGCCGCACCCGACCCTGCTCGACCGGCTCGCCCGCCGCCCGGCCCGACCCGTCCCGGTGACCGCCGCCGATCACCTGCTGCTCGCCTCCCGCTACATCGCCGCCTTCGGCTGGGTGCAGGGCGCCCTGTGGGACACCTCCGGCCGGGTCTGCCTCCTCGGCGCACAGGCCGCCGTCCTCGCCCATGGCTACGGCACCCCGGGCACCGTCACCACCGCCCGCGTCCAGGTGATGGAGATCCTGCACGCCACCGGACGCCCGGTCAGCTCCCTGGACGACTACAACGACCGCCCCACCACCCGGCAGGCGGACATTCACCAGCTGCTCGACCGGGCCTCGGCCCGCGCGCTCTCCCTCGGTCTCTGACCGGCCCCCGGGGCGGCCCGACACCGCCAAGCATCCCGCCGCCCCCGGGGCCGCAACCCGCACCGGAAGGACCTCGCACCATGGACCTCGCCCCGATCCTCGCCGCCGCCGGCGTCCCCCTGGTCGGCTGGAGCACCCACGGAACCTGGCTTTACCGCCGCCTCGCCACCGCCCGCCGCGACCCGCTCACCGGCCTGCACACCCGCGACGGCTTCACCGCCCGCGCCGAGCGCCTGATCCGCTCCCACCCCGAGCGCACCACGGTCCTGCTCGTGGACCTGGACGACTTCAAAGCCGTCAACGACACCCACGGCCACGCCGCCGGCGACACCGTCCTTGCGACCACCGCGAACCGGCTCTCCACCTGGTGCGCGCCCCACGGCCTCGCCGCCCGCCTCGGCGGGGACGAATTCGCCGTCGTTGTCCTGGACGCCACCGCCGACCGCCTGGAACAGCTCAACGCTGCTCTTACAAAGCAGATGTTGCTGGTTGACCAGCAGATCCCCGTCGGCGCCTCCGTCGGCGTCTGCCACCTCGCGAACCTTCCGGTCCCCTCACTCACGGACGCGCTCGCCGCCGCCGACCGCGACATGTACTCCCACAAGCCCGACGGCCGGACCTCCCGCCGCCGCTAGCAAGACCGGTCCCCGGGGCGGCTCGACACCGCCAAGCATCCCGCCGCCCCGGAGACCGCAACCCCTCCCCGAACCGAAGCCCACGAAGGAGACCTTCATCATGCCCCAGCACACCCACGCCCAGACCCGGATCTGCCCCGACTGCTCCGGCTTCGCCGCCGTGGCCATCGCCACCGGCCTGCGCCTGAGCGACGGCACCCGCCACACCGTCCCGGTCACCTGCCCCACCTGCCACGGCACCGGCACCGTCCTGCGGCTCCTGGCCACCGCCGGCGCCCGGACGGCCTGACCGATGGCCCTCCTCGACTGGCGCGACTCCCGCCACTGGTCCCCGAAACCGGAACCCTGCGGCGTCTGCGAGAAGCACACCAACCTGCGCTCCGACCGGGGCAAGCCCGTCCACAAGGTGTGCGCCGAGCAGTGGATCGACCAGCACCCCAAGCCCACCAACGACCGGTCCTGACCAGCCGGCCCCGGAGTCACCCAGCGCCCGACTCCGGGGCCCTCCCCGAAGGGAGGAACCGCCGTGAACCGCCACATCATCGACCTGTTCGCCGGCCCCGGCGGCTGGTCCGAAGCACTCCGCCGACTCGGCCACACCGACACAGGCCTCGAACTCGACCCCGCCGCCTGCGCCACCCGCGCCGCCGCCGGCCACTGCACCGTCCGCGCGGACGTCGCCGCCTTCCCCACCGCCCAGCTCCGCGGCAAGGTCTCCGGCCTCATCGGCTCCCCGCCCTGCCAGACCTTCTCCGCCGCCGGACTCCAGGCCGGGGCCGATGACATCGCCCTGTGCCACCAGGCCCTGGACGACCTCGCCGCCGGCCACGACACCCGCACCGCCCTGCGCGCCGCCTGTACCGACCCCCGCTCCCTGCTCGTGGTCGAACCCCTGCGCTTCGCCCTCGACACCCGCCCCGACTGGATCGCCCTGGAGGAAGTACCCGCCGTGGAGCCCCTCTTCGCCCACACCGCCCGCATCCTGCGAACCATCGGCTACTCGACCTGGGTCGGCATCCTCAACGCCGCCGACCACGGCATCCCCCAGACCCGCCGCCGCACCCTCCTCATCGCCTCCCGCACCCGACAGACCGCCCCGCCCACACCCACCCACGCCAAGACCCCCGAACCGGACACCCTCTTCGGCCCCGGCCGCGCCCCCTGGGTCACCATGGCCGACGCCCTCGCCCTGCCCTCCGGCGACATCGTCACCCGCGGCGAGCACCGCACCGGCGGCAACCGCTTCACCACCACCGGCCCCAGTTGGGCCCTCACCGGTCGCGCCCGCTCCTGGACCCTGCGCACCGGCGACCTGCCCGGCGACCGCCGCGAACTCGACATCGCCGAAGCCTCCGTCCTCCAGGACTTCCCCGCCCACTACCCCTGGCAGGGCTCGCGGACCAAGCAGTTCGAACAGATCGGCAACGCCGTCCCCCCGGGCCTCGCCGCAGCCGTCCTCGGCAGCGTCCTGGAGCCCGCCCGTATGCCCCGGGCGGTGGCCGCCTGATGACCACCACCGCGCCGCCCCCGGTCGCTGACCTGCTCAGCATCGCCCAACTCGGTACCATGCCCGCCCTCATGCGCCAGCTCTCCGGACTCGCCGGCTGCACCACCCCCATCCGCCTCGACGGCTGGCGCACCGAGATCAACGAGACCACCGGGCAGGTCCTGCACCACCTCGAATCCGCCGACCTGCCCGCCGGCAACCTCCTGATCCGCTGCGGCAACCGGCGCGTCACCCGCTGCCCGTCCTGCGCCGAGACCTACCGCCGCGACACCTACCACCTGATCACCGCCGGACTCACCGGCGGCAAAGGCACCCCCGAGACGGTCGCCACCCACCCCCGGGTCTTCGCCACCTTCACCGCCCCCAGCTTCGGCCCCGTCCACAACCGCCCCACCGCCGGCCGCTGCCGCTGCGGCACCACCCACCCCACCGGCGACCCGCTGCTCGGCACGCCCCTCAACCCAGACACCTACGACTACGAAGCCGCCGTCCTCTGGAACGCCCACGCCGGGAAGATCTGGGCCCGCTTCTCCATCCACCTGCGCCGCGAAGTCGCCAAACGGGCGGGCCTGACCCAGCGGGAGTTCAAGGACTTCGCCCGGATCTCCTTCGGCAAGGTCGCCGAGTACCAGAAACGCGGCGCCATCCACTTCCACGCCGTCATCCGCCTCGACGGCCCCGACGGCGGCGACACACCCCCGCCGGCCTGGGCGTCCGCCGAACTGCTCACCGACGCGATCCGCGCCGCCGCCCGCCGCACCGAGATCCCCGGCCCCCTCCGGGGCGGCCGGGAGCACCGCTTCGCCTTCGGCACCCAACTCGACATCCGCACCATCCGAAGCGCCGACTTCACCGGCCCCGTGCAGATCACCGAACGGGCCGTCGCCGCCTACATCGCCAAGTACGCGACCAAGGGAGCCGAGACCGCCACCGGCGCCCTCGACCGCCCCGTTCGCTTCCTCGCCGAGATCGGACACCTCGACATCCCCGACCACGCCCGCCGCCTCATCCGCACCTGCTGGACCCTCGGCACCGACCCCGAACTGGAAGACCTCCGGCTGCGGGCCTGGGCCCACATGCTCGGCTTCCGCGGCCACTTCTCCACCAAGACCCGCAAGTACTCCACCACCCTCGGCGCCCTCCGCAACGCCCGCGCCGCCTGGCGCCGAGCCCAGACTCTCGAACACCTCAACGGCCCCGACACCCCCGACACCGAGGAGGAGACCACCCTCGTCCTCGCCCACTGGGTATTCGCCGGCATCGGCCTCACCCCCGGCGAGACCTGGCTCACCGCCGCACTACAACCCGCACCCGGAACGGAAGGAGAACCCACCAATGCCTGAGACTCTGCTGACAGTTGCGCAAGTCGCCGAGCTTCTTGAATCGGTCAGTCGCTCAGGACCGCCCTCGAAGAACGATGCTTCTGGCCTCTTGGACGGAGGGTGGTTCTCGACCGAGGACGTGGCCGCCGTCATAGGGGTGGATCCGTCGACGCTGAGGCGCTGGCGAACGTCGACTCCCCCGCAGGGCCCGCCCTTCGTGCGGCTCACGTCGCGGGTCACCATGTACAGCGTGCCGGACGTCCATGCTTGGCTGCGATCGCGTCGCGTCGACCCGTCGCAGGCGGCGTGATGGCTGAACACTTCCTCCCCCTCGGCATCAAGTTGTCGTCGGACGTGGAACACCGGCCCGACCGGGCAACGCCCTTCCGTGCCCGCGTGCGGTGGACCGATCCTCGGACGAAGAAGCGGCCGTCCCGTTCCGAGGCGTTCGAGACCGAAGAGGACGCGCTCGGCTGGATCGAGCGGATGCGGAAGGCCGCTTCCCGTGGCATCGACCCGGCCGCGGCCACGATGACGTTGGCCGAGTACGGCAATGCCAACTGGGAGTTGGCGATGCGGGGCCTTGAGCCCAAGACCCTGGACCCGTACCGGGCCGGCTGGCGGCTGCGCGTGGTGCCGGCCCTCGGTCACCTTGGTGTCGCCACCATCACGAACGGCCTGGCCGACCGCGCGGTTTACGGATGGATCGCGGACGAGTGCAGCAGATCCACCGTGAAGTCGAGCCTCGCGGTGATGGTCCGGGTCATGGAACAGGCGGTCCGGGACGGCCTCATGGACGTCAACCCGGCCCGGGTGGTCGGTTGGCAGCAGGAGTACAAGCGGGCCGAGGACGAGTTGGACAACCCTCGCTCTCTCGCGCTGCGCAACTGGGCGGCCCTGGATCAACTCGCCACGGCCTTGGTCGAACGGTCCGCCGACCAGTACCCGGGGTGGGGCGACGTCGTGAGGTTCGCGGCCTGCACCGCCACACGCATCGGGGAAGTCTCCGGCGTCCGCGCCAAGGACATCAACCGGACGACCTGGATGTGGGACCTCTGCCGGCAGACCACACCCGGCCCCGGCGGGCTGTTGGACAAGGGCACCAAGGGCAAGCGCCGGAGGACAGTCCCGCTCATCCCCGAGATCCGCGCACTGGTGGAACAGCGCCTCGACGCCGTCGGACACGACCCGATGGCCAGGCTGTTCACCGGTCCACGGGGCGGGCGGATCACCACTGCTGTCCTTCGCGACGCGACGCACTGGGACGAGGTGGTGCTTCGGCTCGGGTACGAGTACCTGCGCCGCCACGACCTCCGGCACACCGGGCTCACGTGGATGGCTGATGCCGGGGTCCCGCTGCATGTCCTGCGGAAGATCGCTGGGCATGGATCGCTCACCACAACGCAGCGGTACCTGCATCCCGATCTGCAGTCGATCGAGCTGGCGGGCCAAGCGCTGAGCGCGCACCTCGCGGCCGGCCGGGAGACGGTTGGTCCCCAGCTGGTCCCCACGGAGCCGGGCGCGCGGCGCCTTCGCCTCGTCAGGTGAACATCGGCATCAACGCGAAGAAGCCCGCTGACCTGGATATATCCAGATCGGCGGGCTTCCGACATCACTGTCGGGACGACAGGATTTGAACCTGCGACCCCTTGACCCCCAGTCAAGTGCGCTACCAAGCTGCGCCACGTCCCGTGGTCTCGGATCCTCGTCGCCGGGCCTTGCGGTTCGGCTTCTCGGTTTCTCGACCTTGTCCCCGGTGACCCGGTGACGTGGAAAACAATACAGCACGTGGAGGGGTGCTCGCTGCCAGGTTTCCGGGGGCGGCGTGGCTGGTGGGAGCGGGGGTCTGCCGGGGGCGGGTGACGGGGTGGTGCAGGTCAGGGGGTGGGGTGGCGGGCGTCGTAGCGGAGGAAGGCCGGGCGGCGGGCGGCGAGCAGGAGGATGGCGGCCACGCAGGCGAGGCCGCCGGTGACGACGGAGACCGCGGGTGAGGTCAGGGAGGCGACGGCGCCGGATTCGAAGTCGCCCAGGCGGGGGCCGCCGGCGACGACCACGATGAAGATGCCCTGGAGGCGGCCGCGCATCTCGTCCGGGGCGGCGACCTGCATCATCGTGTTGCGGAAGATCATGCTGACGGTGTCGGCGCAGCCTGCCAGGGCGAGCATGAAGAGGCCGAGCCAGAGGTTGTGGAGCAGGCCGAAGGCCGCGATGGCCAGGCCCCAGGCGGCGACGGCGGCCAGGACGGCGGCGCCCTGGCGGTGGACCCGGCTGATCCAGCCGGAGAACAGGGCGCCGATCAGGGCGCCGACCGCCGGGGCGGAGACCAGCAGGCCGACCGTGCGGGCGTCGCCGCCGTAGAAGCCGACGGCGATGGCGGGGAAGAGGGCGCGCGGCATGCCGAAGATCATGGCGGCCAGGTCGGCCAGGAAGCTGGTGCGCAGGTTGGGCTGTTCCCGGAGGAAGCGCAGTCCGTCCAGGACGGAGGCGCGGCCCTTGCGTTCGCCGAGCGGGCGCATCGCGGGCAGCCGCCACATCGCGTAGAGGGTGGCGGCGAAGGCGACGGTGTCGACCAGGTAGGCGGCCTGGGCGCCGTAGGCGCCGATCAGGACGCCGCCGATCATCGGGCCGACGGTGAGGCCGAGGTTCATGCTCACCGTGTTGAGGGCGTTGGCGGCCGGCAGCTGATGGGTCGGTACCAGCCGGGGGACCATCGCGGAGCGGGCGGGCGAGCTGATCGCGAAGAATCCGGCCTGGACGGCCACGGCCGCGTACAGGACCAGGACCTGTCCGAGGTCGGCGAGCGCCTGGCCGGCCAGGACGGCGGAGACCATGGCCAGGCCGGCCGCGCCGATCAGGCCGAGGCGGCGGCGGTCGACGGTGTCGGCGATCGCCCCGCCGTACAGGCCGAAGGCGACCAGGGGGAACAGCGAGCAGAGTCCGACCAGGCCGGTGGCGAAGCTGGATCCGGTGAGGTCGTAGACCTGGACGGAGACCGCGACGGCCGTCATCTGCTGGCCGATGGAGGAGACGGCCTGGCCGAACCAGAGGCGGCGGTAGTCGGCGTTCTCCCGCAGCGGGCTCAGGTCGGCGAAGGCGCCGCGCGCGGCTCGGCGGTACCAGGGCGCGGCGCCGGCGGGTCCGGCGGGCACCGCGGTGACGGAGTCCTGGACGACGGGCCCGGCGGTCACGGGGTGGTCGGGGGCCGGGTCGCCGCCCGGGGCGTCGGGCCGGGACCGGCCGGCTGATGGGCTGGGGGATTGCGTCGGGGACTCGCCCGCTGGGGATTGATTCGTCGGCACAGCATTCATCGTCGACTGCCTGTTCGAACCGCCGTCCACCGGGGTGGGTGGCGGCCCGCCCGGGGACGGCCCCCGGCAGCCGTGAACCGGCGAGGACCTTCCGTAGGGAACGGCGGGCGAGGGGCGGGGCCGGCTAGCGCGTCAGGACGTGCTTCTCCCCCGCCTCCACCGCGATGGCGAAGCGGTTGCCCGGCGGCGGGAAGGGGCAGATGAAGTGGTCCGCGAAGGCGCAGGGCGGCAGGTGGGCCCGGTTGAGGTCGAGCACGGTGCGGCCGTCCGCGTCGGGGGCGGGGAGGGTGATGAAGCGGAAGCGGTAGGTGTCCTTGTCGCTCGTCGCGTCGGCGATGACCCCGCTGAGTCCGGCGCCGGAGCGGCTGACCGTCAGGGTGTGGTGCTCGCCGGCCAGGGTGAAGGTGATCCGGCCGGTCACGGTCAGCGGCCGCTCCCGGCCGTCGGCGTTCGGCACCACCAGCGGGCGCTCGGCCTCGAAGGGGGTGAAGACCGCCGGGACGGCCCACTCGGGCGAGTACGGGTAGGCGGCGATGCCCGCGAACGCGAGGCGCGCCGGCGCGGCCGGGTCGAACACCCGCAGGGCGATCTCCCCCTCGCGCTCGATCGGGACGAGGCGCAGGTCGCCGAGGACGGCGGTGTCGGCCGCCGGGTCGGTGTCGGGGCGGAGCAGCACCTCGCCGTCCACCGGGGCGTCCGGGCTGCCCCTGCCGTCGAGCACGATGCCGTCCTGGGCCTTGGCGCGCAGCCGGACGCCTTCGGTGTCGCTCCACCAGAGACCGGGCAGGCCGGGTACGGCGCCTGGATCCGGCTCCAGCCAGTGCGTTCCCGTGAGCGCGAGCTGGCCGTGCGGCGAACTCACCGTTGCCGCTCGGCCGTCGCTCCAGTGCTTCCACGCCTCTGCGGCAGTCTCGGTCATCGAAACGCTCCAGTCCGACAGGCACCGGCTCACCCGGTCTCAACACCCTCAACGCTCGGTCCGGGGGCGGAACATTCCCCGCAGGTCAGCCATGCCCCGCCGGCGGGCCCACCCCGGGCGGGTGCCGGCGGGTCGGCCGGCCGGGCCGGCGGCGGGGCCGCGGCGTGGCGACGGCGGCGGCTACTCCGGCAGCGGGCGGAAGAGGCCCTCCTGCACCACCGAGACCACCAGCTGGCCGCTTCGGTCGTAGATCTGGCCCCGGGCGAGGCCGCGGGCGCCGTGCGCGACGGGTGACTCCTGCTGGTAGAGCAGCCATTCGTCGGCGCGGAACGGGCGGTGGAACCACATCGCGTGGTCGAGCGAGGCCATGTCGAAGTGCCGCCGCCCCCACAGGGGCTCGACCGGGGCGCGGACGGCGTCCAGCAGGGTCATGTCGCTCGCGTAGGTGAGGGCGCAGACGTGGATCAGCGGATCGTCCGGCAGGGCGCCGTTGGTCCTCAGCCAGACACCGCTGCGCGGCTCGACCCCGGCCAGCTCCTCCTTCGACCAGCGCAGCCGGTCGACGTAGCGGATGTCGAAGGGCTGGCGGCGGCTGATGAACGGCGGCAGCTCGCCGAGTCTGGCGCCGACCTCCTCCAGGGCGCTGGGCAGGTCCTCGGGGGCGGGCACCTCGGGCATCGTGTTCTGGTGCTCGATGCCGCCCTGCTCTGGGACGTGGAAGTCGGCGGTGAGCGCGAAGATCGAGCGGCCCTGCTGGATGCCGAGCACCCGTCGGGTGGTGAAGGAACGGCCGTCCCGGATCCGGTCGACCTGGTAGACGATGGGCACTCCGGGGACACCTGGGCGCAGGAAGTAGGCGTGCAGGGAGTGCACGGGGCGGTCGCCCTCCACCGTGCGCCCGGCCGCGACCAGCGCCTGCCCGGCGACCTGGCCGCCGAAGGTGCGTTGCAGCTCCTCCTCGGGGCTGCGGCCGCGGAAGATGTTCAGTTCGATCTGCTCCAGGTCGAGCAGTTCGACCAGCTGGTCGACGGGGCTTCCCATGGGTGTGTTTCCTCTCCCGGGCGGCCCGGGGGAGGTCCTCCGCCCGGCTACCGCCTTCGTCCAGTCGAATTCTCCAGCGGCCCGGCAAATTCCCGCGCCCGGGGGTGGTGGCGACGCCGGCCGGGCCCGGCGGGGCGACACTCCGGGCCCGGCTGCACTCAGGGGCACGGGGCGACCACGGCGGCCCCGTGCAGATCAGGTACAGCCCCGTCCGGTCACGGCGTGGGCGCCGGACGTACGGGCGCGGGCGCAGCCGCCGGGGGAACTCCGCCCCGGTGCGGCGCGCGGTCGCTTCCGTGCGCCCGCGTGCGGTCCTGCCCGCGCACCCGCCCGTGGCCGGGATCCGGGTCGGGGACCTGGCCGGGAGCCGCTTCGTTCTGCGGGCCGTTCCAGGGGGCCTGCACCGGCTCGGAGCCGGCGGAAGGGTCGGGAGCCGGCCCCGGGTCCTGACCGCCGTCCGGGTCCAGGGCCGGGTCGGGGTCGAAGCCAGGGTCGGGGTCGGGGCCAGGGTCAAGGCCGAGGTCATGGCCTGGTTCCGGCTCCGGCTCCGGCTCGATGTTCGTGGCACCGATCTCGCGGGAGCAGACGGGCCAGGCCCCCCAGCCCTGCATCCGGAGGATCTGCTCCGCGACGACGATCTGCTCACGCCGCGTCGCGTGGTCCGGGCGGTCGGCGAAAGCGGGTCCGCCGGCCTCCGCCCAGGTGGGTGGCCAGATCTGCAGGCCGCCGTAGTAGCCGTTGCCGGTGTCGGCCCGCCAGTCGCCGCTGCTCTCGCACTGCGCGAGTTCGTCCCAGACCGCGTCGTGGACGGCGGGCCGGACCGGCGCAGCGGGCACCCTGGCCGCGGCCGGCGGCAGGTCCACGGCAGGCGGAGGGTTCGCGGCAGGCGGCAGGAGCCCGGCCGGTGGTCGCCTCGCGCCGGGCGCACCGGACATACCGGGATTACCGGGCACGCCGGGACGGACGGGGTGCCGTGGCGCGGCACGGTCCGGAGGCGGGTCCGCCGACCGCCCGGGCCACGTGACCGGGCTCTGGGCGGCCGGTACCGGTTCGCCGGTGGGCGTGGCGGGCGCGGCGGCCGGGGCAACGGGCGCCCCGGCCGCGTGGGGGACCGCCGGCGCGACGGGGGCGCGCGGGCCGGACCCGTCGAGCTGCGCGGCCGCGGTGGCCGGGCGCAGCACGGCGCCCGACACCGGCACGGCCAGCCAGAGCGCCACCGCGCCGATTAAGAATGCTTGTCGCTTAGTCCCAGGAAGGCACAGCAGTCGAGCGTAGGCGGCCGCCACCGCCACCGGCCGTGACACGCCGCCGGTGCCTGCCATCCGGCGTAGCGGGCCGCGCGGCCCGCTACGCCCGTCAGGGCGCCCGCGCGGCAGCGTCCGCCTGCGTCGATGCCGACCACGCCGGAGACGCCGGAGACGCCCGACACCCCGGACACGCCGCACGGCCGCTCCCCCGAAGGGGAGCGGCCGTGCGGCGTGCGCCGGAGGTACCCGGACCGGATCAGACGGTGAGGGTCTGGCCGGGGAAGATCAGGTCGGCGTTGCCACCGATGACCTGGGCGTTGTTGGCGTACAGGGCGTGCCAGTCGAGGCCCTGGGCGGCGGCGATGCTGCTCAGGGTGTCGCCGGCCTTGACGGTGTAGTTGCCGTCGGTGCTCTTCTTGGCCGGAGCGGACTTCCACGACTTCGCGGAGTCGGAGCTCCAGTTCTTGGCCGGCTCCGACGCCTTCGGCGCCGGGGCGGCCTTCGCGGCGGGGGCCGCGTCCGAGGAGGTGGCGGGCTTGGCCGGGGCGGCGGGCTTCGCCGGGGCGGCCGGGGCGGCGGGCTTGGCGGCCGGGGCGGCGGTGTCCACGGCGGCGGGGGCGCCGCCCTTGGTCAGGCCGGCCTTGACGGAGCAGACGGGCCAGGCGCCGGGACCCTGCGAGGCGAGCACCTTCTCGGCGATGGCGATCTGCTGCGCCTTGGTCGCCAGGTTGGCCTGCGGGGCGTAGGCGGTGCCACCGAAGGCGGCCCAGGTGCTGGAGGTGAACTGCAGGCCGCCGTAGAAGCCGTTGCCGGTGTTGATGCTCCAGTTGCCGGTGCTCTCGCACTGGGCGACGGCGTCCCAGGTGGCAACCGACGCGGCGGAGGCCGAGTGGGCCGTGACGAGGCCGGCCACCGGCAGGGCGGCGACAGCGCCGGCCATGACGACCATCCGCACGCGGTTGCGCTTGGCGGAGGTGGTGGTGGCAGCGGCGGTCTCGTTACGGAAGGTCATGAGGTTCCTCTCGACAGCCCCGGGCGGGCATGCGGAACCAGACCCTGGACGGGCCGTGTCTCACTCGCCTCACTCGATGAGCGGCCGGGCACGTATGGGACGTGCCGCGCCGCCCCGGCAGCCCTCCGTCACACCGCGGACCTGTTCGAGCCGGTCGCTGCGGCGGGCACGTCCCGGGCCGGGGTGAGCCGGCGGGCCGTGCGGCGGGGGGTGAACCCGGGTGGTGCTCGTTGCACCGGGAATGAAGCTACGAGTCGTCCACCCGGGAAACCAAACAGTTCGAGGACTTCCCAGCTCAGCGAAGTGTTACCAGCGGTAATGATCTCGGATTCATGTCCCAAATGCACCATTTAGCCATTATTTCCTAGATCAAACCTCGTTCGACCGTGACTCAGGTCATAGGTCAACCGATCCCGATTCGCACTCGGGATCGACATATTGCGACCGGTGAATCACCCTCCGTCATCAGGAATGCGGCAATTCACGTCAGGTCCCGGACCCACCCGTGACCCCTGACACAGGGGTCCGTTGGTAATGGCGGCCGGGGGCGCCCCCGTCACCCCCGCAACAACCCGAGGAGTCTTCGTGCCGCACATGCTCGATGTCAGCGACGAGGTTCGATCCGAGATCGGCGACGACGAGGCCGACCGCCTGCTCGGCGGGGCCCACGCGCCCGACACCTACGAATGCACGTCCTGCCGGACACCGGGCGACACCCTGACGGAGCCCACCAGCACCGTGCTCTTCATCGGCGACGAGACGGCGGTGCTCGCCTTCGCGCACTCCCGCTGCATCCCGTCCCAGGTGGTGCCGGTGTCCGAGGAGCAGCTGCTCGGCGCCGTCCGGAGCATCAGCCAGGCCCAGGAGCCGGTGGCCGCACAGCCGCCGGTCGCCGCACCCCGGCAGCCCTCCTACACCGTCCCGGCCCAGGAACCCGCCCCGGCGGCGGCCCCGGCCCCGGAGGCTCCGCTCCCCGCCCCGGCCGCCGCCGGGCAGGCCGCCGTCCTCGGCATCACCTGCGGGCTGGTGATGCACGGCGGCACCGGTCACGCCGCCCTGGTCGTCGAGCCCACCGGTCCGGTCGGCCGGCCGGGCAACACCTCGGGCACGGACGAGTTCCTCAGCCTGTTGCAGGACGCCGGGTTCCAGCCGCTGGCGGACGTGGACGTGACGCCCGGCCAGCTGTCCGGCTGGTCGGTGCTGATGGTGATGGGGCAGTTGCACGCGATCCTGCAGCCCGCCGCGGCCGGCGGCAGCACCGGGTGGTGGCAGGCCCACCAGCCGCTGCAGGTCACGGACGCCTGGCGGGTGGCGGCCGGCAAGCAGGCCGAGGTCACCATGTACGCGGTGCCGGCCGGTACGATCGGCCGCCAGCCGCGTGAGGACCTGCTGCGGCTCGCGTTGGAGCGGGCCGCCGCCCAGGGCCAGGTGGTGGCCGCCTCGCTCCCGCTCGCGGGCACCTGAGCGGCCGCGGCGGGCACCCGCGCCGTCGCGCGCCCCGCACCGAGCGGGCAGGCGGGCAAGCGGTCAGGCGGGCAAGCGGGCACCTGAGCCGTCAGCCCGGACGCGGGGCCGTCAGCCCCGGCGCGGCGGCCGGCACGGCAGACCCCGGGGCCGGCGGGCCCGGCCCGCCGGCCGGCCCGGGGGCCCCTCCTCGAAGGCCCGGGGTGAGCGCCCCGGACCCGCATCCCCTGCCGTTCTCGCTCGTTGGCTCCTACGTGTACAGCTACGACGTCGCCGCAGCCCACCGTCAGCCCACCACCGTCACCAGCCGCCCGATCCCGGGCATGCGCCCGTCGTACGACGCGGAGCACCCCCACTCCACGACGCCGATCTACGACGAGCTGTACTCCGAGTACCGGCGGCTGTTCCGGGCCCTGCCCGGGGACCGCTCGGGCGAGGAGGACCTCCGCTTCGCCGGGTTCGCCGTCCGGGAGCCGTACCCGAGCCGGTCCGAGGCCCGGTCGTACCCTCCGCAGCAGCAGGCCTTCCTCACGTACGCGGGGCAGGCCCTCGGGGCCCCGCAGTTCATGCCGGGTCAGCAGAACGGCCAGCAGGGGCAGGAGGGCGGCACCGCCGGCGGCCCGGCCGGCGGGCAGCCGGAGGAGCGGACGGACGGTCAGAGCGGGCAGCCGGCCGGCCTGCGGGCCGGGTCGCAGGCGGGTTCGCACGGCGGGCAGCTCGGGAACGGGCAGGGCTGGGTGGCCGCCGGTTACCTCGGCCCGGTGCAGGCCGCGGGCGCCGGGGTGGGCGGGCGGCACCGCAACCGGCTGTCACTGCCGCCGGGCCGGAGTTCCGGCGAGTCCTGAGCGCCCGGTGGCCCAGGCCCACCGGCCACCGACGGCCGGACCCGCTCACGGCGAGGAGCCCTGCGCGGGACGACGGCCCGGGCCCGAACGGCAGGAGGCCCTGGCACCCACGGGTGCCAGGGCCTCCTTGTCCGCTCGAACTGTCCGCACGGACTGTCCGCTCAGCCGGTTCGCTGGGCGTGTCCGGTGAGCGTGTCCGGTGAGCGTGTCCGGTGAGCGGCGGACGCACCGCCCGCCGCTCACCGGGGTGTCACTTGCGGCGGCGCTTCTCGCGCACCCGCACGGAGATCGAGATCGGCGTGCCGACGAAGCCGAACTCCTCACGCAGGCGGCGCTCCACGAAGCGGCGGTAGCCGGCCTCCAGGAACCCGGAGGCGAAGAGGACGAACCGCGGCGGACGGATGCCGGCCTGGGTCCCGAACAGGATGCGCGGCTGCTTGCCGCCCCGGATCGGGTGCGGGTGGGCGGCGACCAGCTCGCCGAGGAAGGCGTTGAGACGCGCGGTCGTGATCCGGGTCTCCCAGCCGGCCAGCGCGGTCTCGATCGCCGGGACGAGCTTCTCCATGTGGCGGCCGGTCAGCGCGGAGACGTTGACCCGGGGGGCCCACTGCACCTGGACGAGATCCTTCTCGATCTCCCGCTCCAGGTAGAAGCGGCGCTCCTCGTCCATCTGGTCCCACTTGTTGTAGGCGATGACGACGGCGCGGCCGGCCTCGACGGCCATCGAGATGATCCGGGTGTCCTGCTCGGCGAGGGTCTCGCTGGCGTCCACCAGCACGACGGCGACCTCGGCCTTCTCCAGCGCCGACGAGGTGCGCAGCGAGGCGTAGAAGTCGGCGCCGGCGGTGAGGTGGACCCGGCGGCGGATACCGGCGGTGTCGATGAACTTCCAGGTCTTGCCGCCGAGCTCGATCAGCTCGTCGACCGGGTCACGGGTGGTGCCGGCCAGCTCGTTGACGACCACCCGGTCCTCGCCCGCGACCTTGTTCAGCAGGCTCGACTTGCCGACGTTCGGGCGGCCGATCAGCGCGACCCGGCGCGGGCCGCCGGGGGCGACGCCGAAGGTCTGCGGCGGCGCCTCGGGCAGCGCGGCCATCACGGCGTCCAGCAGATCGCCGGAGCCACGGCCGTGCAGGGCCGAGACGGGGTACGGCTCGCCGAGGCCCAGCGACCAGAGGTACGCGGCCTCGGCCTCGGTGGACTGGCCGTCCACCTTGTTGGCGCAGAGCACGGTGGGCTTGCCGGCCCGCCGGATGAGCTTGATCAGGGCCTCGTCGGTGTCGGTCGCGCCGACGGTGGCGTCCACCACGAAGAGCACCGCGTCGGCGCTCTCGATGCCGAGCTCGGCCTGCGCGGCGACCATGGCGTCGATGCCGAGGACGTCCAGCTCCCAGCCGCCGGTGTCGACCAGCTTGAAGCGGCGGCCGTTCCAGGTCGCCTCGTAGGACACCCGGTCGCGGGTGACGCCCGGCTTGTCCTCGACGACGGCCTCGCGGCGGCCGATGATGCGGTTCACCAGGGTCGACTTGCCGACGTTCGGCCGGCCGACGACGGCCAGCACCGGCAGCGGGGCGTGCGCGCCCTCGCCGTCCAGCTCCTCGCCGTCGAAGCCCTCCTCGGCCGCGAGGGCCATGAACTCGGCGTAGTCGGCGGCGTCCAGCTCACCGGAGCCGGTGGCGGTGTCTTCGGTCATCTTCGTTTTTCCATTTCCCGGCGCAGCCCTTCCCAGGGACGTGCCGTGCGTACCTGCCCTCGACACGGGGCAGCGCGAAAAATCAGGGGTGGTGCGAAACATCAGGGGTGATGCGTTCGGACTGCTTCCGGCGGGGGCCGTCCGGGTCGGACGGGCGCGCCGGTTGGGGCGAGTGGTGCCGGCGGGTGGTGCCGGCGGGGGTCAGACCGCCGACAGGCCGGCCCGCTCCTCGACCAACGCGGCGATCGTGGAGATCACCTGGTCGAGGGTCAGCTCGCTGGTGTCGACCAGGACGGCGTCGGCCGCCTGGGCGAGCGGTGCCGTCTCCCGGGAGGAGTCGGCGGCGTCCCGGCGGGCGAGGTCGGCCGCCATCGCGGTGATGGTGGCCTCGTCGACGCCCTTGGCCCGCAGTTCGGCGGCCCGGCGCCCGGCGCGGGCCGTCTCGGAGGCGGTCAGGAAGATCTTGACGGTGGCGTCCGGGAACACCACGCTGCCCATGTCCCGGCCCTCGGCGACGATGCCGCGCTCGGCGACCCGGGCGCAGCGCTGCTGCAGCTCCACCAGCCGCGCCCGCACCTGCGGGACGGCGGCGACGGCGCTGACCTGGGCGGTGACCTCGGGGCCGCGGATCGGGCCGGAGACGTCCTGGCCGTCGACGGTGATGGTCGGGCCGGCCGCGTCGGTGCCGGAGACGACCACCGGCTTGGCGCAGGCGACCGCGACGGCCTCGGCGTCGTCGACGTCCACCTCGTTGGCCAGCATCCACCAGGTCATCGCGCGGTACATCGCGCCGGTGTCCAGGAAGCTGAGTCCGAGCCGGGCGGCGACCGCGCGGGAAACGGTCGACTTGCCGGAGCCGGAGGGTCCGTCGATGGCGACGACGACCGGGGCGTGCGCTCGGTCGGCAGTGTCCACGGGGCGAACCTCTCTCTAAACCTGGGGATGTCTCCCTCAAGGTTAGACGACCGGCGCGGAACCCCCGCCCGCTGCGGCCGTCACCCGCCCGGCCCAACGTCCCACGGGCTCCGGACGCGGCGCCCGGACGCAGGTGCGCGCCCCGTCCGCCGTCACCCTCCGTCCCCGTCCGACCGCCCTCCGGGACGTCCGGGAGTCCCCTGCGCCCGTCCCGGAGGACCGGCCGTCCCCGGATGACCGGCCGTCCCCGAGCACCGGCCGCGCGGAAGACCGCCCGCGCACCCGGGGGCCCGTCAGTCCCGGACGCTCCAGCCACGCTCCCGCAGCGCCGCCGTCAGCGGCTTGACCGCGCCCGGTGCCACCGAGAGCTGGACGAAGCCGACCTGCTGCCCGCTGGAGTGCTCGATCACGACGTCCTCGATGTTCACCCCGGCCGCGCCGACCTCGCCGAACAGCCGGCCCAGCTCGCCGGGCTGGTCGCCGAGCACCACGGCGACCGTCTCGTAGCGGGTGGGCGGCGCACCGTGCTTGCCGGGGATCCGGGCCTGGCCGTGGTTGCCGCGCCGCATCACCGCCTCGATGCCGGCCGCGCCGGCCAGCCGCTCGCCCTCGTCGGCGGCCTGCATGGACCGCAGCGCGGTGACGGTCTCGCCGAGGTCGGTGGCGAGGTCCTCCAGCACGTCCGCGACCACACCGGCGTTGGCGGAGAGGATGTCCACCCACAGGGCGGGGCTGGAGGCGGCGATCCGGGTGACGTCCCGGACACCCTGGCCGGAGAGCCGGACGGCGGTCTCGTCGGCGTGCTCCAGCCGGGCGGCGACCAGCGAGGAGAGCAGCTGCGGGGCGTGCGAGACGAGCGCGACGGCCCGGTCGTGCGCGGCGGCGTCCATCACGATCGGCATCGCGCCGCAGAGCGCGATCACCTCCAGCACCGCGTTGAGCGTCCCGGTGTCGGTGTCGGGGGTGGGGGTGAGCACCCAGGGCCGGCCCTCGAAGAGGTCGGCGCGGGCGGCCAGCGGGCCGGAGCGCTCGCGGCCGGCCATCGGGTGGCTGCCGATGTAGTGGACGGTGTCCAGCCCCAGCGCGGCCACCTCGGCCCGGGGGCCGTCCTTGACGCTGGCGACGTCCGTGTACCAGCGGGCCAGGCCGCGGCGCTGGCAGTCGGCGAGGACCTTGCCGACCAGCGCGGGCGGCACCGCGATGATCGCCAGGTCGACCGGGCCGTCCGCCGGCTCGGTGGTCCCGGCGCCGAGCGAGGCGGCGGTGCGCGCGGCGTCCGGGTCGGCGTCCTCCAGGTGGACGGTGAGCCCGCGGCCGGTGAGGGCGAGCGCGGCGGAGGTGCCGATCAGTCCGGTGCCGACGACGGCGACAGTGCGCATGGCTGGTACGTCTCCTGACGGGCGGGCCTGGTGGCGGTGCCCGCCCATCCTCTCGCACCCGCGCGCCCCCTCGCCCGCCCGGGTCCGGGCCCGGCCGCCGACCGGCGCCCGGCGCCCGTGGGTCGTGGTCCGCGCCCCGCGCCGCGACCGGCACACGCCCGTCGGCGGGCAAATCCGGGGACAGCGGGCCCGGCGGGCGGCAGACTGTGCGCCCGGAGCGGCGCAACGGACGAAGGGACATCGGGGTGGCGGCTGAAGCGGGCGGCAGCACGGACGGGAACGGCACGGCGGACGGGGGCGGGGCCGGGCGAGGAGCCACCGACGGCGGCGCGGGGAGCTGGGAGTCGGCCCTCGAATCGGTGGTGGTGTACGCGGTGGGGGCGGTGTGCCGCAGACGGGCGCGCGGGGCGGTGCCGGCCGGGCGGCGGGTCCGGCTGACCGGCCTGCCCCAGGTGCTGGACGGACGGTCGCTACGGGCCTCGGTGGTCGGCGGCGCGCCCGGCTGGAGCGTGATCGAGGCCCGGCTGGAGCCCCGCGCCGAGCTGCGGGACCAGGCCGAGCTGCCGGAGCGGCGGCGCCGGCTGGACGAGGCCCGCGAGCGCGAGAGCGCCGTCCGGGAGCGCCATGCGCTGGTCCGGGCCCGGATCGACGAGACGGCCGCGCTGCGCGCCGTACCGCCGCCCCGGCGCCGCGAGGAGCCGCACCGCCGGACCCCGGCCGACGCCTGGCTGGAACTCGCGGACTTCGTGGACGAGCGGCTCGCCGCGCTGCACGCCCGCGCCGAGGAACTGGACCAGGAGCTGCGGCTGGCCGAGCACGAGACCGAGGTCCTGACCGACCTGGTGGACCGCTCCTCGACCGCCGGCCCGAGCCGCCCGGTGGAGACCGGCGCCACCGTCCTGCTGACGCTGGCCGGTCCGCCCGCCGCCGGGGCGGAGGAGGCGCCGGTCACCGGCGTGCCCGGCCCAGAGCTGGAGATCGAGCTGGAGTACGGCGTACCGGGTGCCCGCTGGGTCCCCGCCTACCGGCTGGACTACCGCCGGGGCGCCGGCAGCGGCAGCCTGCTGCTGCGCGCCTCCGTGGTGCAGCGCACCGGCGAGGACTGGACGGGCGTGCGCCTGGCCCTGTCCAGCGCAGACCTGGAGCGCCGCACCGAGCTGCCCCGGCTGCGTTCGCTGCGGATCGGCCGCAGCCAGCCGGCCCCGCCGCCCACCGGCTGGCGCGAGCCGCCGAGCGGCCTGGCGGAGCTCTTCAGCGGCTACGACGCCGCCGGCCCGCGCCCGGCCGGCCGGCAGCCGCTACCGGTGGCCGCCGCGGCCCGGCCGGTGGCGGCGCGCCCCCGCGGCGGCACGCTGGAGGCCGGTGGTCCGCCGGTACCGCCGCCAGCGCCCTTCCTGCCGGCCCTGGCGCCGTCCGCCGCGCCGCCGTCCGCCCCCGGCGGCTACGGCGCCCCGCCGCCTCCGCAGGCCGGTTACGGCGCGCCGCAGGCCTCGGCCGGGTTCGGCGGCGCCGCCCCGGCGCCGCAGCCGGTCGCCCGGGCCCGCAAGGCCGACCTGTCGCGGTCGGCCGACGTCTCCCCCGGCGGTCCACCGCCCGGCGCCCGGGAGGCGGGGGCGCCGGCCGGGCCGCCCGCACCGGACCAGGCCCTGCTCGACTACCCCGCTCTGCGGCTCTCCGGCCCGGAGCCGGGCTCCGGCCGACGGGGCGAGCTGCGGCCGGCGCCGGCCGACCCGGCGGGCCGGTCGGACACGGCGGCGCGCGGCCGGGCCGAGCGGGTGGCGGCGCTACCGCTGCCCCGCCACGCCGTCCCGCCGCGCAGGTCGGCCGGTTCCTTCGACCACCGCTTCGACGCCGCCGCGCCCGCCGACATCCCCTCCGACGGCACCTGGCACACCGTCACGGTCGGCGAGGTCGAGGTGGGCCTGCGGCCGGAGTACATCTGCGTGCCGTCCGTCGAGGAGCGGGTCTACGGCACCCTGGTGATCACCAACGACTCGGCGCAGGCCCTGCTGGCCGGGCCGGTCGAGGTGACCGTGGACGGGGACTACCTGCTGACCGCGGGGCTGTCCTCGCTGGCGCGCGGGGGCACCCGGCGGCTGGGGCTCGGGGTGACCGAGAGCATCGAGGTGGCCCGGCGGACCGAGCTGCGCGAGTCCACCGCGGGCATGCTGAACAGCAGCACGGTGCTGGACCACCGGGTCCACGTCGAGCTGGCCAACCGGCTCGGCCACCCGGTCACGGTGGAGGTTCGCGAGCGGGTCCCGGTGCCGTCCGAGGCGGACATCAGGATCGAGGAGCGGGCCGGCTGGCAGGCGCCGCAGGACGCGGCGGACGGCCTCCCGGCGAGCAGCCGGCTGTGGCGGGTCGAGGTGCCGGCCGGCGGCCGGGCCGAACTCGACGGCGGCTACGAGATCCGAATCCCGGCCGGCAAGGCCATCGTCGGCGGAAACCGGAGGAACTGACCCATGGCCCCCCTCACCCCCGTCCCGCCGCTGCCCTTCCCGGTCACCGCGGTCACCTGCCTGGAGGACCGCGCCCAGGTCGAGCGCTCCGCCACCGTCGAGCTGACGACGGGCGTCCAGCGCCTGCGACTGGGCCCGGTCACCGCCCTGACCGCCGACCGGACCCTGCGCGCCGAGACCGACCGGCCCGGCGTCCGCGTCCTGGACGCCCGGGTGGTGCGCGCCTGGACACCGCGGGCCCCGCTGGCGCCGGGGCCGGAGGACTCCCGGCTCAGCCACCGCCTGCACGAACTCGACGGGCTGGTCCGCGAGAACGGCCGGCTGCGGGACCGGCTGGACGCCCGGCTGGCCCTGCTCGCCCAGCTCGCCGCGGACCTGCTCCGCGAGATCGGCGAGGGCGCCGGCCTCGGCGAGGTCGAACGCGCCCGCTGGACCCGCGAACTGGACCGGGTGGACGCCGACCGCGAGCGCTACGGCGAGGAGCTGCGCGCCGCCCGCTCCCGGCTGCGGGTGCTGGAGCAGGAGCGCGAGGAGGCCGGCCGCGCGCTCGAAGCGGCCGAGGAGGAGCCCGCCGAGCTGGTCGCCCACCTCGAACTCACCGTGGAGGCGGACCGGGCCGGCCCGGCCGGCCTGACGGTGAGCCACCTCGTCCCGTGCGCGCTCTGGCGGCCCTCCTACCGGGCGACGCTGGTGGACGGCGCCCTGCGGCTGGAGTCCGAGGCGGTGGTCTGGCAGCGCACCGGCGAGGACTGGACGGGCGTGCGGCTCACCCTGTCCACCGCCCGCTCGGCGCTGGCCACCGACCCGCCGCAGATCGCCGAGGACCGCCTGACGCTGCGCGAGCGCAGCGCCGAGGAGCGCCGCACGGTCGAGGTGGAGCTGCGCGAGGAGGCGATCAGCACCCTCGGCCCGACCGCGGCCGTCCCGGGCGTGGACGACGGCGGCGAGGTCCGGGTGCTGCCCGCGCCCGCCCCGGCCACCGTCCCCGCGGACGGCCGGGCGCACCGGGTGCCGCTGGGGGCTTTCACCGCCCCCGCGAGCAGCGAGTACGCCTGCGCTCCCGAGCTGTCGCCGCTGGTGACCCAGGTGGTGCGGTTCCGCAACGGGGCCGGTCACGCCCTGCTGGCGGGCCCGGTGGAGCTGGTGCGCGGCAGCGGCTTCACCGGCCGCGGCGAGCTGGGTTTCACCGCGCCGGGGGCCGACGCCGAGCTGGCCTTCGGCAGTTCGGACGACTACCGGGTGGTGCGCGAGACGGAGGAGCAGGACTCCACCGCCGGGATCACCCAGCGCAACGTCTCCACCCGGACGGTCCGGCTGTTCGTCTCGCGCTTCTCCGGTCCGGAGGAGCGCGACGAGCGGGTGGTGACGGTCCGCGAGCGGGTGCCGGTCTCGGAGGTCTCCGCGGTGGAGGTGAAGTTGCGCAAGGAGCGCTGCGCGCCCGCGCCGGACGCCTTCGACTCCGAGGGCATCGTCCGCTGGGACCTCGTCCTGGCGCCCGGCGCCCGGCGGACCGTCACGCTGGTCTACGAGGTGTCCTCCTCGGCCAAGGTCGCGGGTCTCTGAGCCCGCCGCTCGCCGCCCGCCCGGTGACCGGTGACCGCCCCGCCCGCCCCCGCCGCCGGGCGGGGCGGCGGGCGCGGGACGGACGGGCGGCGCCGGTGGGGTTGTGACACCCCGGGGCAAAGGCCGCCCGCGAGTGGCCGATGTGACGGCGATTCGGGGTAGAACAGGAGAATGATCCTGCACCTCGCCCCCTTGGACGACTGGCTCACCGACCCCGGGCGGCCGTACGCCACCGCCTCGCTGCTGACCGACGGGTTCATCCACTGCTCGGCGGACGAGCGGACGGCGCTCGCGGTGGCCAACGCCTTCTTCGCCGACTCCCCCGGCCCGCTGATGGTGCTGCTGATCGAGGAGTCCCTGGTGGAGCCGATGGTCAAGTGGGAGGCCGCGGACGGCGGGCCGGTGCCGGGCGCCACCCCGGGCGTCCTGTACCCGCACATCTACGGGCGGCTGAACCGCAGCGCGGTGGTCGGCCTGGAGAAGGTGGAGCGCGGGCCGGACAAGCGCTGGGCCAGCCTCTCCCCCTGGAGCTGAGCCGGGCCGCTGCGGGCGGCCCTGGGGCCCGGCCGGTGCCCCGGCCGGCGCGGGAGCCTGCTCACGAGCCCTCGGCGCCGGGGGCGCCCAGCTCACAGCCAGCCGCGCTCCCGGGCCGCCATACCGGCCTGGAACCGGGTGGTGGCGCCCAGTTCGCGCATCAGGCTCTGCAGCCGGCGCTGGGTGGTGCGGGCGCTCCAGCCGAGCGAGCGGGCGATCGACTCGTCGGTGAGGCCGGCGGCGAGCAGCCCGAGCAGCTTGCGGTGGTCGGCCTCGGGCTCCAGCGAGTCCTCGCCGGAGCCGATCGCGGCCTGGAGCTGGACGGCCCGTTCCCACTCGGCCTCGAACAGCGTGTCCAGGGCCTGCAGCAGCGCGGAGGGGTGGATCACGTAGGCGGCGTCCAGAACGCTGTCGCCGACGCTGATCGGGACGATCGCCATCCGGTCGTCGGACATGATCATCTTCATCGGGAGGACCGGCCGCACCCGGGCCTCCTCGCCGTCCTCCACCCCGACCAGGATGTTCTTCTCCAGCCGGCCGGGCCAGGCGACCGCCTCCCGGTCGTAGATGGTCCGCAGCCGCAGACCCTCCTTGAGCCGCCGGCGCTGGACCGGGTTGTCGGCCACCGGGTCCTGGATGTACGGCGGGCAGTCGAAGCCGCGCACCTGGTACTGGCTGGTCTCGGTGATGTGCTCCAGCCGCTGGGCGATCGCCTCGCCGCCGGTCAGCACCTCGACCGAGTGCGCCGGGTCGGTGTAGCGGGAGGCCTCCCGGAAGGCGTCCATCAGCCGGTGCATCTCGGCGCGGGCATGCCGCAGTTCTGCCTCACGGTGGCCGATCAGGGTGCCGATCGCGACGTCGGGGGCGACCGGCAGGAACCGCTGCCGGTCGACCGGGGCGCGGGTGGCCATGCCGTGCTGGGCCAGCCGGTCCAGCGCCCGGCCGCTCTGCTGCAGCGTCAGCCCGCACTGCTCGGCCAGGTCCTCCGCGGTCGACTGCGGATTGGCCACCAGCGCCGAGTAGACCTGTCCGTCCGGCTCGGCCAGTCCCAACGCGCTGAGTGCTTCGGACACGACGTTCCTCCCCCGTTCGCCTCTGTGCTCCGGTAGTGGCGCACTCCCGCCACACGGCGGGTCGATGTCAGGTGGCAATCCTCTGCCACAGATCATCCGGCTGACAAGGCGGTGCGGCCAGGTTCACATCCCGCCGCCGGACGGCGAGAGGGCCTCCCCGCCGAACGGCGGGGAGGCCCTCATCAGCAGGTAGGAGACTCCTGCGGTGACGCTGTCCTAAGGTGTGGCACCCGCCTACAGGCCGACCTCGTTCATCAGCTGGCCGACCTCGGGGTTGGTGAGGCGGCGCAGCCAGCCCGACTTCTGGTCGCCCAGGGCGATCGGGCCGAAGTGGGTGCGGACCAGCTTCTCGACCGGGTAGCCCGCCTCGGCGAGCATCCGGCGGACGATGTGCTTGCGGCCCTCGTGCAGGGTCACCTCGACCAGGTAGTTCTTGCCCACGTTCGAGAGCACCTTGAAGCTGTCGGCGCGGGCGAAGCCGTCCTCCAGCTCGATGCCCTGGGCGAGGATCTTGCCCAGGTCGCGCGGGATCGGGCCCTGGATCGCGGCCATGTACGTCTTGGTGACGCCGTACTTGGGGTGGGTGAGACGGTGGGCCAGCTCGCCGTGGTTGGTGAGCAGGATGATGCCCTCGGTCTCGGTGTCCAGGCGGCCGACGTGGAACAGCCGGGTCTCCCGGTTGGTCACGTAGTCGCCGAGGCACTGGCGCCCGTCGGGGTCCTCCATGGTGGAGACGACGCCGGCCGGCTTGTTGAGCGCGAAGAACAGGTACGACTGGGTGGCGACGGTCAGGCCGTCCACCTTGATCTCGTCGTGCTGCGCGTCGACCCGCTTGCCCTGCTCGGTCACCAGCTTGCCGTTGACCATGACGCGGCCCTGGGTCACCAGTTCCTCGCACGCCCGGCGGCTGCCCATGCCGGCCCGCGCCAGCACCTTCTGCAGGCGCTCGCCCTCGGGCTCGTCGAAGGTCTTCGGCAGCTTCACGGCCGGCTTGTCGTGCCGGGCCAGCACCGCGTCCTCGATCTTGGCCTGCAGCTCACGCGAGCGCTGCGGCTGACGACGCGGGTCGCCCGGGGCGCCCTGGCCCTCCTTGCGCGGGGCCTGGGTGCGGGGGCGCTGGCTCTGCGGCAGCGCCTTGCGGGCGCCGTAGTGCCCGCCGGAGCCGAACTCCGGACGGTCGTACTTGCGCTCCTCGGGGCGCAGCGGACGGTCCGGGTACTGCCGGCGGTCGTCCCTGCGGTCGTCGCGCCGGTCGTCCCTGCGCTCGTACGAGCCGCCGCCGGAGCCACCGCGCGAACCGCCCGAGCCACCCGAGCCGCCCCCGTAGGAACCGCCACGGCTGCCGCCGCCGGAGCCGCCGCCGTACGAGCCACCACCGGAGCCGCCACGCGAACCGCCGCCGTACGAACCGCCGCCGGAGCCGCCCCCGTAGGAACCGCCGCCCGACCCGCCACGCGAACCGCCGCCGTACGAGCCGCCGCCGGACCCACCACGCGAACCGCCCGAGCCGCCGCCGTAGGAACCCCCACCGGAGCCGCCACGCGAACCGCCGCCGTACGAACCGCCGCCGGACCCACCGCCGTACGAGCCACCACCGGAGCCGCCACGCGAACCGCCGCCGGAGCCGCCGCCGTACGAGCCACCACCGGAGCCGCCACGCGAACCGCCGCCGTACGAGCCGCCGCCGGAGCCGCCGCGCGAGCCGCCCGAGCCTCCGCCGTACGAGCCGCCGCCCTGCTGGCCGCCACGGCCGCCGCCGTAGGAACCCCCGCCGGAGGAGCTTCCGCCCCGGGCCCCACCCTGTCCGCCACGGCTGCCGCTGCCGCCGCCGCTGCTGTTCCTGCCGTTACCACTGCTACGCATCAAAAAGTCCGTACGTCGATTCCGTCTGGGATGTGCAAGTCGTCTCGGCCGACCTCACCGCCCCCTACCGATCAGACGCAGCCCGATCGGTCTCACCGCTGCGGACCGCAGATTGCGCGGTAGCGGCGGCGACCGCATCCGCGATCATCGTGCCCTCCAGGGACTCCGCTTCCACGTCGTCGACCTCGGGCAGGAAGGGCGCGAGCTCCGGCAGCTCGTCCAAGCCGCGCAGCCCCATCCGTTCCAGGAAGTAGTTCGTCGTCCGATACAGGATCGCACCTGTTTCGGGCTCGGACCCGGTTTCTTCCACCAGTCCTCGCTGTACCAGGGTACGCATCACACCGTCGCAGTTCACACCACGGACGGCCGATACCCGCGATCTGGACACCGGCTGCCGGTACGCGACCACCGCCAGCGTCTCCAGCGCGGCCTGGGTCAGCCGGGCCTGCCGGCCGTCCAGGACGAACCGGTCGACGGCCGGCGCGCAGTCGGCCCGGGTGTAGAAACGCCAGCCCCCGGCCACCAGCCGCAGGTCGAAGCCCCGGCCCTGCGCGGTGTACTCGGCGGCCAGGTCGCGCAGCGCGGCCGCCACCTCGGCGCGCGGGCGCTCCAGCACGTCGGCCAGGTGGGCCTCGCCGGCCGGCTCGTCGACGACCATCAGGATCGCCTCCAGCGCCGGCCGCAGTGCCACCACCGGCCCGGTACCGACCCCGGCCTCCACCGCGGCGTCCGCGCCCGGGCCCGCAGCCGTGCCTGCCCCGGCGGACCGGGGGGCGCGGACGGGCGGCGCCGGTGCGACCGGCTCGGCCTGATGGGGCAGCCGGGCGCCTTCCTCCGCCGCCGGCGCGGGCGGCTCGGAGGGCGCCGGCAGCGCGGACGGCCGGGGTGCGAGCGCCGATTCGCGCTCCGGGGCCGCCGTCACGCCCTCCAGTACGCCCGTCCCGGGGTTGTGGGCGGGCTCCTGCCACTCCTCGGCGCGCGGGCGACCCGGGACCCCGAGCGGGCGCCGCGCGGGCCTGCGGGCCCCCGGGAGGGCCGCGTCGCCGGGCGCGGCGGGCCGGTCGGCGGGCTGCTCGGTCCGGGCGCCCTCGGCCCCGTGGTCGTCGGCCGCGGTCATCGCGGATCACCGTCCTCGCGGGTTCTGCCGGTGCTGACTGTCGTCCGGGTACGCCGGGCCGGGCCGGAGCCGGGCGAGCCCGGGCCCGCGGCCCCGGCGTCCGGCTCCGCCTCGCGCTCGGGCTCACCCGGCGGGCGGTCGAACTCGTCCGTCACCTCGACCACCGCCCGGTCCGCCTCGGCCACCCAGCGCACCAGGAGGTCCCCGAGCGCCTCCGGCTGCTCGAAGGCGAGCACCCGCTCGCGGTACAGCTCCAGCAGGGCGAGGAAGCGGGCGACCACCACCAGGTTGTCCGGGGCGTCCGCGACCAGTTGCGCGAAGGTGGCCTCGCCCAGGGAGCCGAGCAGCCCCACCACCAGGGCGGCCTGCTCCCGCACGCTGACCTGCGGGGCGTGGATGTGGTCGATGTGGACGACCGGCGCCGGCCTGGGGGTCATCGCCCTCGCCGCCAGCCGCGCGAAGTCCTCGGGGCCGAGGGTGATCACCACCTCGGGCAGCAGCGCCGCGTGCTGCGGCTCCAGGCCGGCCGTACGGGGGGCCCGCAGCAGTTCGGCGGCCCAGTGCTCGCCGAAGATCGCGGCGGCCCGCTTGTACGCCCGGTACTGCAGCAGCCGGCGAGAGTTGTACGCCCGGTACTGCAGCAGCCGGGCGAAGAGCAGGTCGCGGGCCTCCAGCAGGGCGAGGTCCTCCTCGTCCTCGACCTCGGCGGCGGGCAGCAGCCGGGCGGCCTTGAGGTCGAGCAGGGTGGACGCGACGACCAGGAACTCGGTCGCGGCGTCGAGGTCCCAGTCCGGGCCCATCGCGCGGATGTGGGCGATGAACTCGTCGGTGACCTTGGAGAGCGCCACCTCGGTGACGTCCATCCGGTGCTTGGCGATCAGGCCGAGCAGCAGGTCGAACGGGCCCTCGAAGTTGTCCAGCCGCACCTGGAAGCCCCCGCGCTGCTGCGGCCCGGCGGGTGGGGCGTGATCAGCGGTGGTGGCGGCAACCGGGGTCTCGTTCGTGCTCGGCATGACGGTCCATCTTCACCCGGACCCGCCGCACCGCCCGACCCGGGGGCGCCGACACGCCGCCCCGGCGCCGCCCGGCGCCTCAGCGCCCGCGCAGCCGCCGGACCAGGATGCTGGCCTCGCCCCGCTGTTCCAGGTCCGCCAGGACGACCGCGATGGCCTCCCGGACGATCCGGCCGCGGTCGACCGCCAGGCCGTGCTCGCCCCGCAGCACCAGCCGGGTGTGCTCGAGGTCCATCAGCTCCTCGGCGGACACGTACACGGTGATCTTCTCGTCGTGCCGCTCACGGCCGCTGGGGCGGCGCGGCGCCCGGCCGCGCGGCCGGGCCCGGCGGGCGGGGTCGCCCGCGCCCGTCTCGTCCTCTGCGGCGCCGTGCTGGCGGCCCTGCCCCGCGCCCTGGGCCGGCATGCCCGCGCCCGGCTGGCCCGCCTGCCCTCCGGACCCCGGCTGGCCGTGCGACGGCGCCGGGACGGTGGGCCGCTCGCCCTGGCGCTCGGCACCTGGGCGGCCGGTACGGGGGTCCCGCCCGGCCTCCTCGGCGCCGGCGGCCCGTGCGGTCTCCGTCTTGGGCGCCTCGGCCGGCCGGCTCAGGGAGGGCGACAGCGCCATCCCGCCGGTGGTCCGGAACAGTTCGTCGGCACCCGGGAGACTCACTCGGCGGGGCGGCACCGGTCGAGCACCTCCCTGGCGAGCTGGCGGTAGGCGGCGGCGCCGACCGAGTTGGTCGCGTACGTGGTGATCGGCTCGCCGGCGACGGTGGTCTCCGGGAAGCGCACGGTGCGGCCGATGACGGTGTGGAAGACGTGCTCCCCGAAGGCCTCGACCACCCGCGCGAGCACCTCACGGCTGTGCACCGTGCGGGAGTCGTACATGGTGGCCAGGATGCCGTCCAGCCGCAGCTCGGGGTTGAGCCGCTCGCAGACCTTCTCGATGGTCTCGGTGAGCAGCGCGACACCGCGCAGCGCGAAGAACTCGCACTCCAGCGGGACGATGACGCTGTGAGCGGCCGTCAGGGCATTGACCGTCAGCAGGCCCAGCGAGGGCTGGCAGTCGATGATGACGAAGTCGTAGTCGGGCAGCAGCGGCTTGAGCGCGCGTGCCAGCGCCGACTCCCGCGCCACCTCGCTGACCAGCTGGACCTCGGCGGCCGACAGGTCGATGTTGGAGGGCAGCAGGTCCATCCCGGGCACCGCGGTCTTGAGCAGCACCTCATCGGCCGTCAGGCCGCGCTCCATGAGCAGGTTGTAGACCGTGACGTCGAGTTCCATCGGGTTGACCCCGAGGCCGACGGAGAGCGCGCCCTGCGGGTCGAAGTCGACCAGCAGCACGCGGCGGCCGTACTCGGCGAGGGCGGCGCCCAGGTTGATGGTCGACGTGGTCTTGCCGACGCCGCCCTTCTGGTTGCACATCGCGATGATCTGCGCGGGGCCGTGCTCGGCCAGCGGCGCGGGGATCGGGAAGTACGGCAGCGGCCGGCCGGTGGGGCCGACCCGCTCGCGGCGCTGGCGCGCGGCGTCGGGGGCCAGGGTGGCGGCGTACTCGGGGTCGGGCTCGTACTCGGCGTCCGGGTCGTCGTAGGCGCCGTAGGCGAACTCGCCGTAGGCCAGGCCGTGTGACGGCAGGTCGGCGTCCAGGTCGATGACCGGCGCGGTGGCCTGGCGGGCCTCGAAGGTGCGGACCGCGACCGAGCCGACCTCGGCCGAGCCCACGGTGGCCTGCCGGGCCCCGGGCCCCTCACTCGGCTGTCCGGCGGTGTGCCCCGCCAGTCCTGGCTGACCACCCCCGGGAGCAAATGTCGACTCATTCACAAGTCGTCTTACCTCCTTGGGCATCCAGGACTCTATGTCGATTCGTCAGCGTGGCAGCATGCCGACGGTTTGCGACTCTAGGCCGTTTAAGGCGTTCGCAGCAACACAATCCACGGTAGTGGGCAGGATGTGTCGACTATCGGGCCACCCGCTGTCAAGGGATGGGCGGGCCCTTGACCCTAACGTTTCTGCGGTCGGGTGACGCGACCCACAGAAATTGACGACACTCGCGCGGTGCCCCGACGGTGAACGATCCGTGACCGCACGGTGTCCTTGCGGCGACTGCGCGCGGACGCCTCCCGGGCGTGCCGACGGACGCCCGGGAGGCGTCCGCGGGGCCCGACGGGCTGCCGCCCGGCGCCGCGGGCGGCCGTTCGCGGGCATGCCGAAGCCCCCGGCCCGAGGGGAGCGGGCCGGGGGCCGGCAGCCCGCCCCCGAGCGGGGGCGGGCCTGGCTGAGGGGGCGTCAGGCGAGCACGCTCTCCAGGGAGACGGACTCCAGGCCGAAGGCCTCGGCCACACCCGCGTAGGTGATCTGGCCCTCGTGCGCGTTCAGGCCCTTGGCCAGCGCGGCGTCCCGACGCAGGGCGTCCTTCCAGCCGCGGTTGGCCAGCTCCACGATGTAGGGCAGCGTGGCGTTGGTCAGCGCGTAGGTGGAGGTGTTCGGGACGGCGCCCGGCATGTTCGCGACGCAGTAGAAGACCGAGTCGTGGACCTGGAAGGTCGGGTTGTCGTGCGTGGTGGCGCGCGAGTCCTCGAAGCAGCCGCCCTGGTCGATCGCGATGTCGACGAGCACGGAGCCCGGCTTCATCCGGGAGACCAGCTCGTTGGTGACGAGCTTGGGGGCCTTGGCGCCCGGGATCAGGACGGCGCCGATCACCAGGTCGGCGTCGAGGACGGCCTTCTCCAGCTCGAACGCGTTGGAGGCGATGGCCTTGATCCTCGTACCGAAGATCTTGTCGGCCTCGCGCAGCTTGTTGATGTCGCGGTCGAGCAGGGTCACGTCGTAGCCCATGCCGATGGCGATGGTGGCCGCGTGCCAGCCGGAGACGCCACCGCCGATGACGACGGCCTTCGCCGGGTGGGTGCCGGGCACACCGCCGGGCAGGGTGCCACGGCCGCCGGCCGGACGCATCAGGTGGTACGAGCCGACCTGCGGGGCCAGCCGGCCCGCGACCTCGGACATCGGGGCGAGCAGCGGCAGCGCGCCGTTGGCGAGCTGCACCGTCTCGTACGCGATGGCGGTGGTGCCGGACGCGAGCAGCGCGTCGGTGCCGGCCCGGTCGGCCGCCAGGTGCAGGTAGGTGAAGAGGGTCTGGCCCTTGCGCAGGCGGTGGTACTCCTGCGCGATCGGCTCCTTGACCTTCAGCAGCAGGTCGGCCGTGGCCCACACCTCGTCGGCGGTGGGGAGGATGGTCGCACCGGCGGCCACGTACTCCTCGTTGGGGATCGAGGAGCCGACGCCGGCGTTGTCCTCGATGTAGACCTCGTGTCCGTTACGGACCAGCTCATGCACGCCGGCGGGCGTGATGGCCACGCGGTACTCGTGGTTCTTGACCTCGCGGGGGATGCCGACCTTGGTCACGGCTAAACACGTCCCTCTTGCCTGTGGTCCCAGCCGGGGGAAGACCGGTGGGCGACGCGCGCGGAAGCCTCCGGAAGACACCGGGGCACAGTTCGCTGCGCGACTAGGTTCGAGTGTAATGAAGCCCAGGCGGCGTGTCAGCCTTCCAAACTGACTAAATCAGCCGGACACATTGGCAGGTTCGTAGGCTTGCTAGGCCACTTCCCCGCCAAAATCGAGCAAAAACGGCATCTGCGACATTACTCCGAAGCCGATCGTCACCAACCGCCATCGACCTGCTCGCGCAGCCGCTGTACGGCAGCCGTGACGGCCTCCCTGCCCTGCTCGTCCCCCAGCCTGCGCAGCACCGCGAGGGACGCCCGGTACTCCCGCTCGGCCTCCTCGAACCGCCGCTGGGCGACGTGCGCCTCCGCGACCCTGGCGAGCAGCCGGGCCTCGGCCGGCTGGTCCCCCAGGGTCTGCCGCAGGGCCAGGGCCCGCCCGTACGCGTCGGCGGCGCGGACCGCGTCGCCCAGCGCGCGGTGGCAGCCGGCCGCGCCCTCCAGGGCCCGCGCGCAGGCCGGCTCGTCCGCCGCCTCGCGGGCCGCTCCGAGAGCCGCGCGGAAGCGCTCCGCCGCCTGCTCCCAGTGCCCGGCCGCGACGTGCAGGTCGGCCAGGTTGAGCAGGGCTGCCGCCGCCCGCCTGGGGGCGCCGTGCCGCTCGGCCACCCGCAGCACCATCTCGTGCAGTTGGTGCAGGTCGGCCGGGGCGGCGGCGCCGGTCAGCGGCAGGGCGCGCAGCAGCGCGGTCACCAGCCGGCCGGCCGAGCCGTCCAGGTCACCCTGGCCGATGGCGTCCGCCACCGCGCCCAGCAGCAGGTCCCGCTCGCCGAGCAGCCACTGGCGGGCCTGGACGGCGCTGCGCAGCCGCAGCGGCCCGGGCAGCGGCTCGGGCGCCGGCCCGCCGGCCGGGTCCAGCAGGGCGCGCGCCGAGTCCACCAGCCGGACCAGCCGCTCCAGCAGCCGGGCCCGGGCGAGTTCGGTCTCGGTCGGGCGGTCGACGGCCTCCCGCAGCTGGACCAGCCTGGGGTGCAGCCGGCCGGGCACCCGGTAGCGGGGCGTGCCGTCGGCGGCGGGGGGCTCCTCGCCGAGCAGTTCGTGGGCGGCCAGCGCCGCGAGAGCGGCAGCCGCCTCCGGGGCCGGGCAGCCGACCAGCGCGGAGGCGGTCCGGAGGTCGGCGATCTGGGCCGGGGCGAGGGTCAGGGTCCGCAGCATCCGCGCCTGGGCCGGCGGCAGCGTGCCGTAGAGCAGGGTGAAGGCGCCGATCAGCGGGTCGTTGTCCGGTACCGGGACCGGCTCGGCCGTGCCCGGCGGCAGCACGGCCGGGGGCCGTTCGGCGGCGTCCCCGGCCGCGGCCGCGGCGGCGGCCGTCCCGGCCGTGGTCCCGGCGGCCGGCCCGGTGCCGGGTGCCACCGGTGGGGTCCGCAGCGCGTGGCCGGCCGCGGGGGCCGGGCGGCCCGCTGGGGCCCGGCCCTTGCGTCCCTTGCCGGCCCGGCCCGCCGCCGGCCGGGTGTCCGGCGCACCGGCCGCCCCCGCGGGCGCGGCGGCGCCCTTGCCCGGCGCGCCGCCGGCGGGCGTCCCGTCCACCGGCTTCCCGCCCACGAGCGGCGTGCCCGGCGGCGTCGGACCGGCCGGCGTCACACCCCCGGGCGTCCCACCGACGGGCAGGGCGTCCGCGCGTCCCCGGTTGACGCCTGCCCCGCCGGCCTGGGCCGCGTCGGCGCTCTTCGTCCCTCCCGGCGTGACCGCGACGGCGGCCGGCCCGGCCGTGTTCCGCACCGCCGCGCCGTTCACCCCGCCGGACTTCGCGGTACCGCCCTTCGCGGACCCGCCCTTCACCGCACCGGCCTTCACCGCACCGGCCTTCACCGCACCGGCCTTGGCGGCGCCGCCGACCGTCCCGGTCACACTGACCAGCTCACGCGCCGCGTCCGTGACGGCCGCCTTGGGGTTGGCCCGCAGCCAGCCGGCCATCAGCCGCAGCGCGGCCGGCCGCGAGGCGCAGGCCTCGGCCAGGTCCGCGCCGCCGACCGGGTCGCAGCTGATCCGGTTCCCGCCGACCAGCTCACCGAGCAGGCCGACCGCCGTGGGCTGCTCCAGACCGCCGAGGATGCACGGGTCGATGTCCTCGATGCCGGTGAGCGGGCCGGCCGTGGTGGCGACCACCAGGCAGCCGGGTTCGTCCGCGAGCAGCGGCCAGAGCTGGCCGGCGTCCTTGACGTCGTCCAGCAGCAGCAGCACCCGGCGGCCGGCCAGCGCGGCGCGCAGCCGGACGCAGGCCGGGTCGTCGCGGCCCTCCTCGCCGGCGCCGGGCAGCAGCATCGCGTCCACCGGCGCGCCGAGCTGTTCCAGCAGCCGGCGGGCGACCTGGCCGGGCGCCGCCCGGCCGCCGTCGGGGGCGGAGAGCCGGGCGAAGAGCACGCCGTCGGGGTAGTCGGCGGCGACGTCGCGGGCGAAGCGGACGGCCAGCGTGGTGCGGCCGGAGCCGGGGCGCCCGGCCAGCACCAGGACGGGGCTGCGGCCGTCCGCGGGCCGGGCCGCGGCGGCCCGCAGGGCGGCGAGTTCGGTGCGGCGCCCGGCGAACACGGCGGGCCCGGCGGGCAACTGGTCCGCGGCTCCGTCCGGGGCCGGCCGTGCGTCCATCGTCGCCGTCTTCCTCGCCACCAGCGCCACTCCCGACCTGTCACTCAGCGAAGCCGGCCCGTCCAGGGCCCTGTTTGCGAAGCGTAGTTCGAGCGCGGTCCGGCGGGGGGCACCGCGGGGCCGGGATCCGGTCGTACGAACCGGTAAATCACCCCCGTGGATCAACGGCCCGGCGGGCGGGCGGCCGGGCCGGTCAGCCGTGCTCGAACGGCCGGGCCGGCCAGGGCGATCCGGCCGGGCGCAGCGCGGCCGTCCCGCCGGGGGCGGCCAGCGCGGCCCGCAGCGCGAGCACGCCGGTGACCAGGGTGGGGTTGTGCAGCTCGCCGGCCAGGACCAGCGCGACCAGCTCGTCCAGCGGCACCCGGGCCAGCTCGATCTCCAGTTCCTCGCCGTGCGCGGCGTAGCGCTCCTCCTGCGCCTCGGCGAGGTCGGTGGCGAGGAAGAGCCGCAGGGCCTCGTCGGTGCCGCCGGGGGAGGTGTAGAAATCGACCAGGACCTTCCACTCCCCCGCCTTGCAGTGGGCCTCCTCGTACAGCTCGCGCTGGGCGGCGTGCAGCGGGTTCTCGCCGGGGACGTCGAGCAGGCCGGCGGGCAGCTCCCAGAGCCGCTGGCGGACCGGGTGGCGGTACTGGCGCACCAGCAGCACCCGTTGCCGGGTGTCGAGGGCGAGGACGGCGACCGAGCCGGGGTGGATCTGGTAGTCGCGGCGCGCGACGGAGCCGTCCGGCATCTCGACCTGGTCGCTCCGTACCCCGGTGACCCGGCCGCGGAACGGCGTCTCGGTGCTGAGCACCCGCCACTGCTCGGCCTCGTCCCGGATCGGCTGCGTTGCGTGCGTCATCGCTCTTCTCCCCTTTTCGTCAGTACGACGCTAATGTACGCGGAACGGCGGCCGCGCGGGTGTCCGCGCGGCCGCCGTCCGATGGAGCGGGGACCGACTACTCGCCGCCGGTCTTGATCTTGATGGCGGCGGCCACCAGACCCGCGAACAGCGGGTGCGGGCGGGTCGGGCGGGACTTCAGCTCCGGGTGGGCCTGGGTGGCCACCAGGTAGGGGTGCACCTCGCGCGGGTACTCCACGTACTCGACCAGGTCACCCTTCGGGGAGAGGCCGGAGAACTGCAGGCCGGTCTTCTCCAGGTCGGCGCGGTACGCGTTGTTGACCTCGTAGCGGTGGCGGTGGCGCTCGTCCACGTACTGCTCGCCGCCGTAGACCTCACGGACGATCGAGCCCTCGGCGAGCTTCGCCGGGTAGAGGCCCAGGCGCATGGTGCCGCCCAGGTCGCCCTTGCCGTCGACGATGGCCAGCTGCTCGGCCATGGTGGAGATCACCGGGTACTTGGCGGCGGCGTCGAACTCCGTCGAGTTCGCCTCCGGCAGGCCGGCCAGGTTGCGGGCCGCCTCGATGACCACGCACTGCAGGCCCAGGCAGAGGCCCAGCAGCGGCACCTTGTTCTCACGGGCGAAGGTGATCGCGCCGACCTTGCCGTCCACACCGCGGTCGCCGAAGCCACCGGGGATGCAGATCGCGTCCACGTCGCCCAGCTGCTCCTGCGCCCCCTCGGGGGTGGCGCAGTTGTCGGAGGTCACCCACTTGATCTCGACCCGGGCGTTGTTGGCGAACCCGCCGGCCCGCAGCGCCTCGGTGACCGAGAGGTAGGCGTCGGGCAGGTCGATGTACTTGCCGACCAGCGCCACCTTGACGATGTGCTGGGGCTCGTGGACCCGGCGCAGCAGGTCGTCCCAGGTGGTCCAGTCGACGTCGCGGAACGGGAGGTCCAGGCGGCGCACCACGTACGCGTCCAGGCCCTCGCCGTGCAGCACCTTGGGGATGTCGTAGATCGACTTGGCGTCGATGGCCGCGACCACGGCCTCCTCGTCCACGTCGCACATCAGCGAGATCTTGCGCTTGATGGCCTGCGGGACCTCACGGTCGGCGCGCAGCACGATCGCGTCCGGCTGGATGCCGATGTTGCGCAGGGCCGCGACCGAGTGCTGGGTCGGCTTGGTCTTGAGCTCGCCCGAGGGGCCGATGTACGGCAGCAGGGAGACGTGCACGAAGAAGACGTTGTCCCGGCCGACCTCGTGGCGGACCTGGCGGACGGCCTCCAGGAAGGGCAGCGACTCGATGTCGCCGACGGTGCCGCCGACCTCGGTGATCACCACGTCGACGTCGTCGGTCGCCATCCGGCGGATCCGGGACTTGATCTCGTTGGTGATGTGCGGGATGACCTGGACGGTGTCGCCCAGGTACTCGCCGCGGCGCTCCTTGGCGATGACCGTGGAGTAGACCTGGCCGGTGGTGACGTTCGCCGAGCCGTGCAGGTTGGTGTCGAGGAAGCGCTCGTAGTGGCCGACGTCCAGGTCGGTCTCCGCACCGTCGTCGGTGACGAACACCTCACCGTGCTGGAACGGGTTCATCGTGCCCGGGTCGACGTTCAGGTACGGGTCGAGCTTCTGCATCGTCACGCGCAGCCCGCGGGCCTTGAGCAGGGCTCCGAGGCTGGAGGCGGTGAGGCCCTTGCCGAGCGAAGAGGCGACACCCCCGGTGACGAAGAGGTGCTTGGTCGTCACGGCGCGGCCGTTCAATGCCTTGCCGGAATGGGGCTGTGCCAAGAGGGGGCTCCCGTGGGTCGCGTGTCGATGTGACTAGGGGCGGGGGCCCTCGGCTCGCCTCGCGACGCGGAGCAGGTGCTCGGTGAGCGTGCTCGGCCGGGTCTCTGGAGGAGCTCCGGCGGGGTCGTCGGTCGGCTGGTCCGGGGCGTTTGACCCCACCAGTCCACGGGATACCAGGGTATCAGTGAGCCGGACCGGCTGCCTTCCGGCCCGTCCCCGGGTGCGCCGGAGCGGCCCCGACCGGGCCACGGGAACCGGCCCGGAAGGATCACCTCCGCATGGCCCATCAGGATGATCCTCCGACCGGACCCGCCGAAGAACGGCATTTCGGCCGGAATATGCCGCCACACGGGCCACTGTGCATGTGCTCAGCCCCACCTGCCCGACGTAAGCTGCACGGACGCATCGCCGACAGCAGAGCACGCGGAGGGCGAGGGAGGGCCAGCACACCCCTCGGTCCCCGATGCGCGACCGGACCTCCCCGTCACCCCGTTCCTCCCCGCCCCGCGGGGGCCCACCTCAGCCCCTCGCGAAACACCCGCCGGCCCCGCCACCACCGCGGCAGGTCCGCCGAGGTGCCAGGCGGGGTCGGACCGGGATCGCTCCCGCTCGCTCCAAGCCGTCGCCGTACGCGTCGTGCCCACCTTGCGAACTGGAGATCCACGTGGCCGGCCGTATCGAGGACTACGCACTCATCGGGGACATGCAGACCGCCGCCCTGGTCAGCAGGGACGGGGCGGTGGACTGGCTGTGTCTGCCCAGATTCGACTCCCCGGCCGTCTTCGCCGGGCTGCTGGGCACCGATGAACACGGGTTCTGGCGGATCGGCCCGGCCGAGGCCGTCGCCGCCCCGGCCGCCCCCAGCACACCGGCGCCGCGCAACCCGTTCACCGAAACGGGTGAACTCCGGATCCCGCCGCCGACCGCCGCGGCCCCCGCCCTGCCCGCCGACCGCCGGCGCTACCGCGGCGACTCGCTGATCCTGGAGCAGGAGTGGGACTCCCAGGGCGGCAAGGTCCGGGTGATCGACTTCATGCCGCCCCGGCCGCTGGCCGGCCGCGACTCGGTGCCGCAGATGATCCGGATCGTCGAGGGCCTGGAGGGCAAGGTCCGGATGCGCTCCGCCCTGCGGATGCGGTTCAGCTACGGCCGGGTCGTCCCCTGGGTGCACCGGGTCGAGCAGGCCGACGGCGGCCACCGCACCGTCGCCGTCGCCGGCCCCGACTCGGTCTGGCTGGACGGCGAGGCCGAGACCTACGGGCGCGACCTCACCACCTACGCCGACTTCACCGTCCGGGCCGGCGAGCGGATCGCCTTCGCCCTCACCTGGCAGGCCTCGCACCTGGACGCCCCCAGCCCGCCGGACGCCGAGGAGATGCTCGCCGCCACCGAGGACTTCTGGCGCGACTGGGCGGGCCAGTGCACCTACCAGGGCCCCTACCGCGAGGCCGTGGTCCGCTCCCTGATCACCCTCAAGGGCCTCACCTACGCCCCGACCGGCGGCATCGTCGCCGCGCCCACCACCTCGCTGCCCGAGGACATCGGTGGCGAGCGCAACTGGGACTACCGCTACACCTGGCTGCGGGACGCCGCGATCACCCTCTCCTCGCTGCTGCGCACCGGCTACCGGGACGAGGCCCGGGCCTGGCGCGAGTGGCTGCTGCGGGCCGTCGCCGGCGACCCGGAGAACCTGCAGATCATGTACGGCATCGCGGGCGAGCGCGAGCTCACCGAGTCCTCGCTGGACTGGCTGCCCGGCTACGAGGGCTCCCTGCCCGTCCGGGTCGGCAACGGCGCGGCCGGCCAGCTCCAGCTGGACGTCTACGGCGAGGTCGTCGAAGCCCTGCACCTGGCCCACATGACCGGGCTCACCCGCAACGACCACGCCCACCACCTCCAGCTCAAGCTGATCAGCTACCTGGAGGAGCACTGGACCGAGCCCGACGAGGGCATCTGGGAGGTCCGCGGGCCGCGCCGGCACTTCGTGCACTCCAAGGTGATGGCCTGGGTCGCCGTCGACCGCACCATCAAGCTGCTGGAGCAGGCCCCGGCCGACGCGCCGGACGACGGCTCGCTGGAGCGCTGGCGGGAGCTGCGGGAGACCATCCACCGGGACGTCTGCGAGAAGGGCTACGACCCGGAGCGCAACACCTTCACCCAGTACTACGGCGGCCGGGAGCTGGACGCCTCGCTGCTGCTGATCCCCCAGGTCGGCTTCCTGCCGGCGGACGACAAGCGGGTCATCGGCACCATCGAGGCGATCCAGCGCGAGCTGTCCACCGAGGACGGCTTCGTCCTGCGCTACCCGACGCACGACGGGGAGGGCAACAACGTCGACGGGCTGTCCGGGCACGAGGGTGCGTTCCTGGCCTGCTCCTTCTGGCTCGCGGACGACCTGGCGATGATCGGGCGGGTCACCGAGGCGCGGGAGCTGTTCGACAAGCTGCTGTCGCTGCGCAACGACATCGGGCTGCTCGCCGAGGAGTGGGACCCGCGGCTCAAGCGCCAGGTCGGCAACTTCCCGCAGGCTTTCAGCCACGTGCCGCTGATCGACACCGCGCTGCGGCTGACCGCCTGCGGCGGGGCCTACCTGTCGGCCCAGCCGGCCGGCCACGCGGACGGGCCGGCGGCGGCCGACCTCGGGGAGCAGGCCACCATCTGAGCCCGGCGGCCGGCCCCGGCGCCCCCGCCCGGGGCGCGCCCGGGGTCAGCCGCGCTGCACCAGTTCGTCGTACGTGCTGAGCACCTGGGCCACCGTGGCGGCCTCGTCCGGCCAGGTGCCGGACTGCTGGCGGCCGGCCTCGGCCAGCAGGCCCCGGCGGTCCGGGTCGGCCAGCAGACCGCGCACCGCGGCGCCCAGCGCGGGGGCGTCCCCCGCCGGGACCAGCACGGCGGCGTCGCCGACCAGCTCGGGGATCCCTCCGACGGCCGTGGAGACCACCGGGACACCGGCCCGCATCGCCTCCTGGACCACCAGCGAGCGGGCCTCCCAGCGGCTGCTGACCACCACCAGGTCGGCGGCCGCCAGCAGGTCGGGGACGTCCGTGCGGTAACCGAGCAGCTCGACCGGCAGGCGCTCGGCGGCCACCCGCTCACGCAGTGCCGGGCCCTCCGCACCCTCGCCCGCGATCAGCACCAGCGGCCTGGGGTCCAGACCCGACAGCTCCCGGGCGGCGTCCAGCAGCTGCCCGAAGGCCTTCTGCGGGACGAGACGCCCGATCGCCAGTACCAGCGGGCGGTCGGGGCCGCCGCCCAGCACGGCGGCCCGGGCGGCGGAGCGGTCCAGGGAGCCCGGCGGCATCGGCGGGGCCGCGACCGGGCCGAGCCGGGCGTCGGTGGCGCCCAGCTCGCGGGCCCGGGCGACCAGGTCCGAGGAGGCGCCGAGCACCAGGTCGGCGGCCCTCGCCACCCGGCGCTCCATCAGCCGCTGGAGCCGGCGCTCCATCCCGGTGGCCAGCATCGCCTGGTGCGAGGTGACCACCAGCGGGGTCTCCGGGCGCAGGCCCGGGAACCGGCCCGCCGTACGCAGCGCCAGGTCGGAGAGCAGCCCGGCCCGCAGGCCGTGGGCGTGCACCACGTCGGCGCCGGTGAAGGCGCGGCGCAGCTCGCCGATCGCGGCGGCGTCGCTGCGGGCGCCGGCCGTGGGCGTGATGTCGACCAGGTGGAACCTGGCGCCGGTCCGGGAGAAGCCGAACAGCGCGTCCGCCCCGGCGGGCGCGCAGACGGTCACGGTCACTCCGTGCGCGACCAGGCCCTGTGCCAGGGAGCGCACGTGCGCGCCGATGCCACCGGTACCGGCGGACAGGACGAGTACCACGTGCAGCTGCCCCGGTTCGGGGGCGGCCGCCGAGGTCCGGGCAGCGGATGTGTCCACGTCGTCTCGCTCCGACTCGATCAGGTACTGATCGCCGCTTCCGGGTCCCGCTCCTCCCGGTGTTGTGGCCGGGGAGGCGCCCCCTCGCCCGTGGTGGTGGGCAGGGAGCCGGTGGGGCCCGCGAGCGGCGCTCGGGACTGGAAGGCCAGTGTCCAGGCGCCACGATGCCAGGTCGGCGGGCTTCTTGGACAGTCGGCACCACGATGGGGTGCGTCCTGGCCACCGCCGGGGCGGCGGTGGCCACGACGGCCGCGGGCCGGTCAGCGGCCGCGCGGGGCGCGGGCGGCGGCCAGCAGTTCCTCGGCGTGGGCGCGGCCCAGCTCGGAGTCCTCCAGGCCGGCCAGCATCCGGGACAGCTCCCGGACCCGCTCCTCGTCGTCGAGCACCTTGACGCCGCTGCGGGTCACGGTGCCGTCGTTGGTCTTCTCGACCACCAGGTGCCGGTCGGCGAAGGCCGCGACCTGCGGCAGGTGGGTGACCACCACGACCTGCGCGCTCTGCGCCAGCTTGGCCAGCCGGCGGCCGATCTCCACCGCCGCCTTGCCGCCGACGCCCGCGTCGACCTCGTCGAAGAGGTACGTCGGCACCGGGTCCGCGCCGGCGAACACCACCTCGACGGCCAGCATCACCCGGGACAGCTCGCCCCCCGAGGCGCCCTTGGCGATCGGGCGCGGCGAGGCGCCCGGGTGCGGGGCGAGCAGCACCTCGACCTCGTCCACGCCGTGCGAACCGTAGGCGACGGTCCGGCCGTCGACCTCCAGCCCGGCCGGGTCGTCCGTCCGGCTGATCCGGAAGGTCACCCGGGCGTGCGGCATGGCCAGCTCGGCGAGTTCGGCCGAGACGGCCTCGGCGAAGCGTCCGGCGGCCGCCTCGCGGGCGGCCGACACCTCGGCGGCGAGCCGGGCCAGCTCGCCTCGCAGTTCGCCCTCGCGGGCGGCCAGCTCGTCGATCCGCTCGTCGTCGCCGTCCAGCTCGGCGAGCCGGGCGGCGCCGGCCTCGGCCCAGGCCAGCACCTCGGCCAGGGTGTTCTCCGGGCCGCCGTACTTGCGCAGCAGGTGGGCGAGCACCGAGCGGCGCTCCTCCACCGCGGCCAGCCGGACGGGGTCGGCGTCCAGGTCGTCCGCGTAGCCGGCCAGGTCGCCGGCGACGTCGGCCAGCAGGTAGCCGACCTCGTTGAGCCGGTCCGCCAGCGGGGCGAGCCGCTCGTCGTGCGCCCGGACGCCGTCCAGCGCCCGGCGGGCCTGGGCGAGCAGGGTGCCCGCGTCCAGCGAGTCGGGCTCGGCCGGGTCCCCGGCCAGGGCGGCGTGGGCCAGCGTGGCGGCGGAGGACAGCGCGTCCGCGTGGCCCAGGCGCTCGGCCTCGGCGGACAGCTCGGTGTCCTCGCCGGCCACCGGTTCGGCGGCGGCGACCTCGTCCAGGCCGAAGCGGAGCAGGTCGGCCTCCTGGGCGCGCTCGCGGGCCCGGGTGGTCAGCTCCTCCAGGGTCGCGGAGACCTCCCGCAGGTCGCGGTAGACCTCCCGGTAGCGCTCCAGCGGCCCGGTCAGGTTCTCGCCCGCGTAGCGGTCCAGCGCGCCGCGCTGGCGCGAGGGGCGCAGCAGCCGCTGCTGGTCGGTCTGGCCGTGCACGGCGATCAGGTCCTCGCCGAGTTCGGCGAGCACCCCGACCGGCACGGCCCGCCCGCCGACGAACGCCCGGGAGCGGCCCTCGGCCGAGACGGTACGGCTGATCAGCAGCGCGCCGTCGTCGAGTTCGGCGCCCGCCTCCAGGGCGCGGGCGGCCGCCGGGGAGCCGGCGGGCAGCTCGATCCTGCCCTCGACCACGGCCCGGGCCGCGCCGCCGCGCACCAGGCCCGGGTCGGCCCGGCCGCCGAGCAGCAGGCCGAGGCTGGTCACCACCATGGTCTTGCCGGCGCCGGTCTCGCCGGTCACGGCGGTGAACCCCGGTGCCAGCTCGACCACGGCGTCGTCGATGACACCAAGATCTCGTATCCGCATCTCGTCCAACACGGAGACGACCTTACGAGGTTCCACCCCCGCCGCGCGACGAGCGACGGCCCCGCGGCCCCAAGTTCATCAGTTCCGGGGCACCGCGGTGACCTCGCCGGCGGCCGTCGTACCGGCCGGGGCACCGACCCGGGAGGGCGGCCCGGCGGGCCGCTCGGGCAGGCCGGGGGCGGCCGGTTCGGACACGGCCGGCGTCACGGCGCAGTGGCGCAGGAAGAACTGCGCCAGCGGGCCGATGGCCAGCGCGTACGCGACGGTGCCGATCCCGGCGGTGCCGCCGAGCAGGATGCCGACGAGCAGCACGGTCAGTTCGATACCGGTCCGGATCAGCCGCAGGGAGCGGCCGGTACGCCGGTGCAGGCCGGTCATCAGGCCGTCCCGGGGGCCGGGGCCGAGCCGGGCGCCGATGTAGAGGCCGGTGGCCAGGCCGTTGAGGACGATGCCGAGGGCGAGCAGCGCGATCCGGGCGGGCAGCGGGCCGGGGGTGCCGACCGTCCGCAGGGTGACGTCCATGGCCAGGCCGAGCAGCAGCACGTTGCCGACGGTGCCGACGCCGGGCCGCTGGCGCAGCGGGATCCAGAGCAGCAGGACGGCGGCGCCGGTGATGGTCACCCAGGCGCCCATCGAGAGTCCCAGGTGGCGCTGGAGGCCCTGGTGCAGGACGTCCCAGGGGTTGACGCCGAGGGTGGCGCGCATCATCAGGGCCATGCTGGAGCCGTAGAGCAGCAGTCCGGCCAGCAGTTGCGGGACGCGGCGGCCGAGGGCCCGGCCGGCCAGGGTCGCGGGGGCTCGTTCGGGTGCGGCGACGACGGCCATCGGGTGTCTCCTTGCGGTGCTGCGGGGGCGGCGCGGGTGCTTCGGGTGCGCTGCGGCGCGACGGACCGGTGCAGCCGGTCCACTGGCGGGCTCGATGGCCGCAGTGCCATGATGACCAGGCCACCTGGGCCGATCCCAGGGCCAATCACGAGCAAGTGGACTGATTCCCGTGGCCGAATGGCACAGCACCGTCACCCCCGCCGCCCTCGCCCGGCTGCTGGGGGCCGCCCGGCTGCCCGAGCCGGCCGGGCATCGCCCCGCGTACCGCACGCTGGCCGACCAGGTCCGCACGCTGGTCTCGGCCGGCCGGCTGCCGGTCGGCGCACGGCTGCCCGCCGAGCGGGAACTGGCCCTCGCGCTCGCGGTGAGCCGCACCACCGTCGCCACCGCCTACGAGACCCTGCGCGGCGAGGGCTACCTGCACAGCCGGCGGGGCGCCGGCAGCTGGACGGCGCTGCCCGCGGGCGCGCCGCCGCCCAGCGACGCCATGCACCCCGTCCCGCCGGACGAGCAGGGCCGGGTGCTGGACCTCGGGGTCGCGGCGCTGCCCGCCCCGCAGCCCTACCTCGGCGAGGCCGCCGCCCGGGCGCTGGAGCAGCTGCCCGCGTACGCGGCCGGACACGGCTGCTACCCCACCGGCCTGCCGGTCCTCCAGGAGGCCGTGGCCCGCCGGTTCACCGCGCGTGGCCTGCCGACCACCCCCGACCAGATCCTGATCACCACCGGCGCGATGAGCGCCCTGCACCTGCTGCAGCGGACCCTGCTCGGGCGCGGCGACCGGGTCGCGGTCGAATCACCGAGCTACGCGCACACCCTGCAGGCGCTGCGGCTGAACGGCTCCCGCCTGGTGCCGGTGCCGCACGCCTGGCCCGGAGGCCCCGACCGGCTGCCGCTCTGGGACCTCCCCGAGTGGCGCCGGGTGCTGCGCGGCGCGGCGCCGAAGGCCGCCTACGTCATCCCCGACTTCCACAACCCGACCGGCGCGCTGATCGACGAGGAGCAGCGCCGCGAGCTGCTGGCGGCCGCCCGGGCCGCCGGGACGGTGGTGCTGGCCGACGAGACCACCGCCGAGCTGGGCTGGGGGATCGAGGACGAGAGCCTGCTGCCGCGCCCGACCGCCGCGCTGGACCGCGCCGCCCAGGTGGTCACCGTCGGCTCGGCCAGCAAGCTGCTCTGGGGCGGCCTGCGGATCGGCTGGGTCCGGGCGGCGCCCGCGCTGGTGCGCCAGCTGGCCACCGACCGGGTCTACACCGACCTGGGCACGCCCGTCCTGGACCAGCTGATCGCCGCCGTGATGCTCGGCGATCAGCTGGCGGACGTGCGCGCGCACCAGCTGCGGCAGCTGCGCGCCACCGCCGCGGCCCTGACGGCCGGGCTGCGCGAGCGGCTGCCGCACTGGCGGTTCGCCGAGCCGCCCGGCGGGCTCAGCCTCTGGCTGGCCACCGACGGGGTCTCGGGCGCCGCGCTCGCCCGGGCCGGGGAGCGCGGCAGCGTGCGGATCGCGGCCGGCACCCGGTTCGGCGCCGACGGCGCCTTCGAGAACTTCCTCCGGATCCCGCTCACGGTGCCCGCCGCGGCCGTCCCGGACGCGGTGGAGCGGCTGGCCGCCGTGGCCTCGCTGGCCGAGTCCGGCGACCGCTGGTCGGCCGCCGACGGGCGCCAGCCGCTGGCGGTCTGAGGCCGGGGCGCCGCCGACGCGGACGGGAGCGGGAGGGACCCCGGGGCCTCAGACCCGTTCGAGCGGCAGTGGCGGCCCGTCCGGGAGCTCGACCCGGACGGTGTCGCCGGGGCGGACCTCGCCGCCGGCCAGCACGACGCCCATGATCCCCGCCCTGCGGACCACGTTGCCCGCCTCGTCCCGGCCGACCACCTGCTTCAGCAGGCCGCCCTGGAACGCCTCGATCTGCAGGCAGGGGTTGCGCAGCCCGGTCACCTCGACCACCGCCTCCGCGCCCAGGTGCAGCCTGGTGCCGCGGGGCAGGCCCAGCAGGTCGAGCCCGCGGGTGGTGATGTTCTCCCCCAGCTCGCCGGCCGCCACCGGGTGTCCCGCCAGCCGCAGTTCGTCGTGCAACTCGGCGTGCATCAGGTGCACCTGACGGAGGTTCGGCTGCGTCGGGTCCTGCGCGACCCGCGAGCGGTGCTGGACGGTCACCCCCAGGTGGGCGTCGCCCTCCACGCCGAGCCCCGCGAGCAGCCGTACGCTCGGCCGGTTCGGCTTGCTGAACCCGTGCCCCGTGCCGCGGCTGACCGCCGCTATCGTCCCGTTCATCGCCACTCCCCTTTCACCGCGCCCGCCCGGGGCGCCTGCGGCCGGGGCCCGTGCGATGGTCCCCGGCCATGCCTGCCGTCCGTACCGGAAGGTCCTCGAAGCCTCAGCAGGCTCCGCCGCGCCCGCGCCACCCGGTCACCGGGAGGGCGAACTTGGCCACCAGCCGGTCGGTGAACGGCGCCCGGTGCAGCCGCGCCAGCCGGACCGGCGTCTGGCCTCGGCGGACCTCCACCCGCGCGCCGGCGGGCAGTTCGACCGAACGGCGGCCGTCGCACCAGAGCACCCCGTGCGGGGTCTTGGGCTGCACCTCGACCGCCAGCACCGAGTGCGGCGAGGTGACCAGCGGCCGGGCGAACAGCGCGTGCGCGCTGATCGGCACCATCAGCAGCGCCTCCACCTCCGGCCACACCACCGGGCCGCCGCCCGAGAAGGCGTACGCGGTCGAGCCGGTCGGCGTCGCGCAGACCACCCCGTCGCAGCCGAAGTTGGAGACCGGGCGGCCGTCCACCTCGGTCACCACCTCCAGCATCCGCTCCCGCGAGGCCTTCTCGATGGACGCCTCGTTCAGCGCCCAGTCCTGGTGGATCACGTCGCCGTTGGTGCGCACCAGCACGTCGAGGGTCATCCGCTCCTCGACCTCGTAGTCGGCGTCGACCACCCGCTCCACGACCACCGCGAGGTCGTCCCGCTCGGCCTCCGCGAGGAAGCCGACCCGGCCGAGGTTGATGCCGAGCATCGGCAGCCCGTGCTCGCGGGCCAGCTCGGCGCCGCGCAGCAGCGTGCCGTCCCCGCCGGCCACCAGGATCAGCTCGCAGCCGTCCGCCGCGCCCTCCCCGCCGGCGACCCGCTCCACCCCGTCCGGGAGGTCCAGGTCGACCGCCTCGGCGGCCAGCAGCCGGATCCGGATCCCCGCCTTCAGCAGGCCGTGCACCAGTCCTTCGACACTGCGCAGCGCGGTCTCGCGACCGGTGTGCGCGATCAGGAAGACCGTACGTTCCTCAGTCATGCTGCCCTCTCCCTACGCCTGCCGGGTCGCCTGTCGGGGGCTCGGGTCGCCCTCGGCCCGGTGCGGCCGCCACTCGGCATGGCGGCCGGACGTCCGCAGAGCACCCTATCCGGGGCCCTCCGCGACGGCCCGGTCCGCCTCGGCCGGGTCCAGCTCCGCGGCGTCCCGGCGCAGCCACAGGAAGTACTCGACGTTCCCGGACGGGCCGGGCAGCGGGCTGGCGGTGACCGCCCGCACCCCCAGCCCGAGGGCCCAGGCCTGGGCGGCCACCCGGCGGACCATCTCGGCCCGCAGCTCCGGACTGCGGACCACCCCGCCGCTGCCGAGCCGCTCCTTGCCGATCTCGAACTGCGGCTTGACCATCAGCACCAGGTCGGCGTCCTCGGCGCTGCAGGCCGCCAGCGCCGGCAGCACCAGCCCGAGCGAGATGAAGGACAGGTCGCCGACGACCAGGTCGACGGGCCTGCCGCCGATCTGCTCCAGGTTCAGCTCTCGCACATTGGTGCGGTCCATCACGGTGACCCGCTCGTCGCTCTGCAGCGACCAGGCGAGCTGCCCGTAGCCGACGTCCACCGCCAGGACGTGCGCGGCGCCGGCCCGCAGCAGGACGTCGGTGAAGCCGCCGGTGGACGCGCCGGCGTCCAGCGCCCTGCGGCCCGCCACCACGAGGCCCTGCGGGCCGAAGGCCGCGAAGGCGCCCGCCAGCTTGTGCCCGCCGCGCGAGACGTAGTCGGGGTCGTTCTCGTCCTTGGCGACCACCACGGCCGCCGCGGTCTCGACCTGGGTCGCCGGCTTGGTCGCGGTGGTGCCGCCGACGGTCACCCGGCCGGCCGCGATCAGCTCGGACGCGTGCTCGCGCGACCGGGCCAGCTTGCGGCGGACCAGCTCCGCGTCGAGTCGGCGTCGTGCCACTGCCACTGGGTTTCAGCTCCTACCGCTGCCTGCCGCCGCCCACCGCGCCGTCCACCGCGGTGTGCTGCTGCCAGGTGTCGCCTGCTTGAACGGACTGCCTTGTAACTGCCTTGAACGGACTGCTCGAACTCACTGCTCGAACGGACTGCTCGGACGGACTGCTCGGAGAACTGCCCGTGCCGGACGGCCGAGGGGACGGCCGGGCCGCCGCGATCCGGGCCCGTGGCCGGCCTCAGGACCGGTCGAGCGCGGCGAGGGTCTCCCCCAGCCGCTGATGAACATCTTCGTACACCGGGAGGTGCCCCTCGGTCGGGACCCCGTCCAGCGCCTCCAGCCGGCCCAGCGCCGCGTCCACCGCCGGATCGCCGGTCGGGGTGAACTCGACGCCGAGCGGACGCGCCTCGGCGTCCCGGCCGGCCGTCGCGGCTGGGGCGGGCGACCCGGCTGCGGGAGCGGGAACGGCCTCGGGTGCGGTCCCGGGGAGCGCGGCGGGGTCAGGCATCGGGGCCCTTGCTGCTGGTCGTCCGGCGTACGGTCGTCCGCTTGGTCGCCGCCCGCTTGGTCGCGCCGGCCGCCGGAGTCGCCTTCTTCGCCGTCGGCTGGCCGGCCGACGCCGTCCTGGTGACCGTGGTCTTCTTGCCCGCGGCCTTCTTCGCGGCCGGCTTCTTCGCGGCGGCGGCCTTCTTCGCCGGGGCCGCCTTGTCCGGCGTGGCGCCCCCGGCCGCCGGGCCCTTGCCCGACGCCTGCTTGGCGGGCGTCCCCTTCGCCGGCGTCCCCTTGGCGGGCGTCCCCTTGGCGGTTGCCTGCTTCGCGGGGGCCTGCTTCGCGGGCGCCGTCCTCGCCGCCGGACGCCCGGCCGCGGCCGCGCCGCCCGTCCCGGCCTTGGCCGCCGGCTTCCCGGGCGTCTTCCGGGCGGCCTTCCCGGCCGCCGCGCGCTTCGCCGGCGCCGTCGGGGCCGGCGGCTGCGGGGCCTCCGCCCCCTCCGGGGTCCAGGCCTCGCCGGTCCGGTCCTCGCCGGCCGGCTCCGGCGACCCGCCGTCGTCCACCGGCACCCGCTCGGCCACTATCGGCTCGCCCGGCCGGCCGCCGGTGTCCGACGACCCGCCGCCCTGCTCCCAGCCGTGGCCGAACAGCCCGTCCGCCCGCGCCGCGGCCGCGCCGTTCTTGTCGGCCGGCCGCGCCGCCGGGGCGTCGTCCTCCTCGACGTCCCGCAGTCTGCTCTCCAGGTAGGCCAGCACGACGCCGACCTTGGTCACCTGGTCACCGACCTTCTCGAAGGCCTTCTCCACCTCGCTGCGGGCCACTCCGGTGGCGAGGTCGAAACCGGCGCGGCCGGCGGTGACGGCCTCCTCCGCCAGGGTCTGCAGCGACTTGACCGAGGGCGGGAACTGGCCGGCCGCGCGTGCCTTCCGCTCGACCTCGGCCAGATCGATCCCACTGCGTTCCAGCAGTTCGGCGGCGGTCAGCACGACCCGCTTGCCGGCCTCCTCGGCCAGCCCGGAGGCGACCGTGACAAATCCCCGCACCGTGTCCCGAAGCATCCGGGCGCCTCCTTCGAGCATCACTCCGTCATGGAAGACCCCGGACCGGACCGGCGCCCACTGACGACGCTACCGCCAAGGTGCCCCGGCCCGCTGCAGGCGATCCCCCCACCGGGCTGCGATAGCGTGAGGCTCCCGGAACCGCAGAAGCAGGAGTGGACAGCAGCCATGGCCAACGCCGAGGAGTGCCGCGAGGCATTGGAGCAGCTCAGCCGGAACATGGCGAACTCCACCGGCGACGTCCGCAAGGCGGCCGCCCTCGACCGCTCCCTGACCTGCTGGATCACCGATCTCGACATCACCTTCCACGGCCGGCTGCGCGAGGGCCGGATCCAGGACGTCACCGAGGCTCCCGGGAGGCCCGCCGAGCGGGCCGAGATCCGGCTCGCGATGTCCGGCGACGACCTGGTCGCCCTGGTCGGCGGCCGGCTGAACTTCGCCTCGGCCTGGGCCGGCGGCCGGGTCAAGCTGGAGGCCGGCTTCCGCGACCTGCTCCGGCTGCGCACCCTGCTCTGAGCCCACGGGTCTGAGCCCACGGGCCGCCGCGCCCCGGCAGCCGCTGCCAGGAACGGGCCGGCCGGCTGCCCGCCCTGCCGGGAACGCGAACGCCCGGCGGTCCCCGGTCCCCCGAGCCCCGCCGGGCATCCTGCGACAAGCGGCCCGCGGACTCAGAACCCGAGGTCCGCCAGGGCCTTGCGCCCGTCCGGCACACCGGCGCCGCCGTCCAGCGCCGTCCAGGCCGCCGCGCACAGCGCCCGCAGCCCGTCGTAGCGGTCCTCGCCGACCCCGTCGAGCCGCAGCAGGCCCTCCGCGACCGAGGCCGTCCACCCGCCGCAGGCGAAGCCGCCGCCGTCCGCCGGCTCCACCGCCGACTGGGCGAGCAGCAGGCCGCGCAGGTCCTCGGCCAGGTAGGTGGGCCGGTGCTCGACCGGCGCGGTCAGCAGCTGCGCGGGGGTGGTGACACCGGTGAAGACCAGCAGGCTGTCCACCCCGCCGTTGTGGGCGCCCTCGATGTCGGTGTCGAGGCGGTCGCCGACCACCAACGGCCGCTCCGCGCCCGTCCGCAGCACCGTCTCCCGGTGCATCGGCGGCATCGGCTTGCCCGCCACCTCCGGCTCGACCCCGGTCGCGGCCCGGACGGCCGCCACCAGCGTCCCGTTGCCCGGAGCGATGCCGCGGGCCGTCGGGATGGTCAGGTCGGTGTTGGACGCGACCCACGGCAGCCCCTGCTGCACCGCGTAGGAGGCCTCCGCGAGCTGCGCCCAGCCCACCGACGGGTCGTACCCCTGCACCACCGCGGCAGGCTCCTCGTCCAGCGAACGGACGGCGACCAGCCCGCGCTCGGCCACCGCCTCGACCAGCCCGGCGCCACCGATCACCAGCACCTTGGAGCCGGCCGGCACCTTGTCCGCCACCAGCCGGGCCGCCGCCTGCGCCGAGTTGATCACGTCCCCGGCCTCGGCCGGCACCCCCAGCTCGGTCAGGTGGCCGGCCACCACCTGCGGCGGACGGGAGGCGTTGTTGGTGACGTAGGCCAGGCGCATCCCGGCCGCCCGGGCCGCGTCCAGCGACTCCACCGCGTGCGCGATCGCGTGCGGGCCGGCGTACACCACCCCGTCGAGGTCGAGCAGGGCGGTGTCGTACGCCTCGGTCAGCGGGCGGTCACTGCCGGCCGGTACGGTGCGCCGGGCGGTGGTTGCCGTGTCGTTCATTCGTGCTCTTCCTCGTCGTCCGTCAGCTCCGCGTCGCCCGCGCCATTGCCGGCCTTGTCCGTGCCCTGGCCCGTGCCCGCCGCGGCCCCGCCGCCCGGAGCGTCCGGAGCGTCCAGCTGGACGGCCTCGGCTCCGGCTTCGGTTCCGGCCTCGGCTCCCGGGTAGCCGGGCGCCCCGGGCAGCAGGGGCCCGTAGGCCCCCGCCCGGGCCGCCAGCGTCGCCCGGGTCTGCTTGAGCGCGGCCCGGTAGTGGGCCGTTCCGGGGCTCATCGCCACCGCCAGCGCCAGGTGCTTGGCGGAGGTCTCGAAGTCGCCCAGCCGGGCGGCCGAGATGCCCCAGCCGAACCGAGCGTAGTCGTCCGACGGGTCGGCCATCGCCACCGCCCGGAAGTTCTCCAGCGCGGCCGCGTACGAACCCGCGTCGAACTGCGCCCTGGCCAGCGCCTCGCGGATGCTGTGCGACTGCGGCTCGGCCGCCGCCGCCCGGGACAGCAACTGCACCGCGGCCCCGGGATGGCCCTCCGCCAGCAGCTTGGCACCACGCCGGTACCAGTCGTACACATCGCCCGTCGGCTCGCCCGGCCGCCCCTGCTCGGGCGCCCCGCCCCCGCCGTCGGTGGGTCCGCCGCCGCCGACCCGCTCCTGCCCGTCGCTCATCCCGTACCTCGCTCCCGGTCCGTCCCACTCCCCGACCTGCCGGTCGGCCGGGTGTTCCGATCTCTCAACAACGCGTACCCGATTACGATGCCCAGAATGAGTGCACCCAGTGCAGAAAGCGGAGCGGAGTCTCCGCAGGGCGGCCCCGGCGATCCCGGGCACGTCGCCACCGCAGGGCTGTCCCTGTCCCCCTTCCGCGGCCTGCGGTACGACCCCGACCGGGTCGGCACGCTCGCCGCCGTCACCTCACCCCCGTACGACGTGGTCGATCCCGGCCGCCGGCTCGACCTGGAGACGGCCGACCCGCACAACGTCGTACGGCTGATCCTGCCGCGTCCCGAGCCCGACGACGCCGGCGACCGGCCCGACCGCGACACCCGCTACCGCCACGCGGCGAGACTGCTGCGGGCCTGGCGGCGCGAAGGCGTGCTGGTGCCCGACCCCGCGCCCGCTCTGTACGTCTACGAGCAGCGGGCGGGCGACGACGGCACCGGCCCGGGGCGGGTGCAGCGCGGCCTGATCGGCGCGCTGGCGGTCAGCGGCCCGGAGGGCGGGGTCGTGCTGCCGCACGAGGACGTGATGCCCAAACCCGTCGCCGACCGGGTCGGCCTGATGCGCACCACCCGCGCCAACCTCGAACCGCTGCTGCTCACCTACCGGGGCAACGGCGGCGCGGCCGGTGTGATCGAACGCGCGGTGCTCGGCGAACCGCTGCTCACCACGACCACCACCGACGGCACCCATCACCGACTGTGGGCGGTCACCGCGCCGGCCGACCTCGCCGAGGTCTCCCGCGACCTGGCCACCTGCCGGGCGCTGATCGCCGACGGCCACCACCGCTGGGAGATGTACCTGCGACTCCAGCGCGAGCACCGGCACCTGCCCCGCAGCCCATGGGACCGCGGGCTGGTGCTGCTGGTCGACACCGCCCGCTACCCGCTGCGGGTCCGCGCGATCCACCGGGTGCTCTACCGCCTGCCGGTCACCGAGGCGCTGGAGCTCCTGGGCGACCACTGGCAGGTCAAGGAGGTCGCGGGGCCGCTGACCGGCGCCCTGGAGGCCCTCACGGAACTCAAGCGGCACGGCGGCAACGGCTTCGTCCTGACCGGCGGGGACGGGCAGTTCTGGCTGATCGGCGAGCCGGACGAGGCCCTGCTGGACGCGACCGTGCCGCAGGACAAGCCGCAGGAGTGGCGTCACCTGGACGCGACGGTCCTGCACTCCACCCTGCTGGAGCACATCTGGCAGGTCCCCGACGGCCCGGACGACATCGGCTACCTGCACACCGCCGCCGGCGCCGAGCGGGAGGCCGCCCGTACCGGCGGGACGGCCGTCCTGCTGCACCCGGTCAAGGAGAGCGTGGTGCGGCGGCTGGCCGAGCAGGGCGTCACGATGCCCCGCAAGTCCACCTCCTTCGGCCCGAAGCCGGCCACCGGGCTGGTGATCCGCAGCCTCGAACTGGGCTGAGCGGGGGGCGGGCAACCGCCGGGCGGCCTGCGCACGCCGGGGCGGGCATTGCGGCCCCGCCCCGGAACGACGAGAAGCCCTGCCGCACCCCGAGTGGGGTGCGGCAGGGCTTCTCGTCAGATCCGCCCGGTCAGCGCTCGTCGCGCTCGTCCGCCTGCTCCGCGCGCTGGGGGGCGCGGCCGTCGAAGTCCTCGTCGATCTCCAGGTCGTCCTCGTCGTAGTACTCCTCGACGTCTTCCTCGTCCTCGAAGATCTCCCGCTCGTCCGGCACGCCGCCCGCGGGGGCCTTGCCGCGCGACCGGGCAGGAGCCTCGTCCTCGGCCTGCGCCTCGTCCTCGGACTCCTCGCCCTCCTCGACGTCCAGGTCGGGGTCGAGGGCGTCGACGAACTCCAGGCCGTCGATCTCGGCCAGCCGCTCGGAGGCGTTGGTCGAACCGTCGGTGTCCGCGTCGGCCGCCTTGGCGAACCAGTCGCGGGCCTCGTCGGCCCGGCCGGCCGCGATCAGGGCCTCGGCATAGGCGTACCGCAGCCGGGCGCTCCACGGGTGCACCGAGTTGGAGGCCAGCTCGGGGCTCTGCAGGGTGACCACGGCGGCGTCGAACTGCTCCATGTCGCCACGGGCACCGGCGGCGACCAGGCGCATCTCGACCTGGCCGGCCTTGTCCAGCTGCTTCACCTCGGGCTCGCCGGCCATCGCCAGCGCGCGCTCGGGGCGGCCCAGACCGCGCTCGCAGTCGGCCATCACCGGCCACAGGTCCACCCGGCCGGTCATCCGGCGGGAGGCGCGGAACTCGGTCAGCGCCTCGGAGTAACGCTGCGTCATGTACGAGGCGAACCCGGCCGCCTCACGCACGGCGGCGACGCGGGACGCGAGCCGCAGCGCGACGCGGGAGTACTGGTAGGCCTCCTCCGGCTCGGTGTCGAGCAGGCGGGCCACCATCACCAGGTTGCGGGCGACGTCGTCCGCCAGCGTCTTGGGCAGGCTCTTGAGCTCCTGGCGCACGTCGGCGTCGATCTCGAAGCCGGTGACGTCCTCGGGGATCGGCAGCCGCTTGACGGGCTCGTAGTTGCCACGACGGTCGTCGTAGCCCCCACGGTCGTCGCGGCGGTACTCCTCCCGGCGCCCCTCGAAGCGCCCGCCCCCGCGGCTCTCGCCACGGTTCTCGTACGGCCGGCCGCCACGGTCGTCGCGGTTGAAGCCGCCACCCGAGGGGCGGTCGTCGCGACGGAAGCCGCCGCCGGAGGGACGGTCGTCACGGCGGGGGCCGCGGTCGTCACGGTCACGGTTGAAGCCGGAGGGGCGGTCGTCACGGTTGAAACCGCCACCCGAGGGGCGGTCGTCGCGACGGAAGCCACCACCGGACGGACGGTCGTCACGACGCGGACCACGGTCATCACGGTTGAAGCCACCGCCCGAGGGGCGGTCGTCGCGACGGAAGCCACCACCGGACGGACGGTCGTCACGACGCGGACCACGGTCATCACGGTTGAAGCCACCGCCCGAGGGACGGTTGAAACCGCCACCGGACGGACGGTCGTCACGGCGGAAGCCGCCACGGTCGTCACGGTCACGGTTGTAGCCGCCGCCGGAGGGACGGTCGTCACGGCGCGGGCCGCGGTCGTCACGGTCACGGTTGAAGCCGGAGGGGCGGTCGTCACGGTCACGGTTGAAGCCGGAGGGGCGGTCGTCACGGTTGAAACCGCCACCCGAGGGGCGGTCGTCGCGACGGAAGCCACCACCGGACGGGCGGTCGTCACGGCGCGGACCACGGTCATCACGGTTGAAACCGCCGCCCGAGGGACGGTTGAAACCGCCACCGGACGGACGGTCGTCACGGCGGAAGCCGCCACGGTCGTCACGGTCACGGTTGAACCCGCCACCCGACGGACGGTCATCCCGGCGCGGGCCACGGTCGTCACGGTTGAAACCGCCGCCGGACGGACGGTTGTAGCCGCCGCCGGAGGGACGGTCGTCACGGCGGGGGCCGCGGTCGTCACGGTCACGGTTGAAGCCGGAGGGGCGGTCGTCACGGTTGAAACCGCCACCCGAGGGACGGTCGTCGCGACGGAAACCGCCACCGGACGGACGGTCGTCACGACGGAAACCGCCGCCGGAGGGACGGTCATCCCGGCGCGGGCCACGGTCGTCACGGTTGAAGCCACCGCCCGAGGGACGGTCATCGCGACGCGGGCCACGGTCATCACGGTTGAAGCCACCGCCCGAGGGACGGTCATCGCGACGCGGGCCACGGTCATCACGGTTGAAACCGCCGCCGGACGGACGGTTGTAGCCGCCACCCGAGGGACGGTCATCGCGACGCGGGCCACGGTCATCACGGTTGAAGCCACCGCCCGAGGGACGGTCATCGCGACGCGGGCCACGGTCATCACGGTTGAAACCGCCGCCGGACGGACGGTTGTAGCCGCCACCCGAGGGACGGTCATCGCGACGCGGGCCACGGTCATCACGGTTGAAACCGCCGCCGGACGGACGGTTGTAGCCGCCACCCGAGGGACGGTCATCCCGGCGCGGGCCACGGTCGTCACGGTTGAAGCCACCGCCCGAGGGACGGTCATCGCGACGCGGGCCACGGTCATCACGGTTGAAGCCACCGCGGGACCGGGGCTCGTAGCCGCGGCCGTCGTCCGGGCGGCGATCGGGTCGGTCCTGGGGCGGGTTCGGCATCGTGGTGACTCCTTCTGCTACTTCAGCTCCACCGCTACCTCGGGCGACACCAGCGCCCGGAGCGGTTCGATGCCGGCCTCGTGGCCGCGCACCATCTCCATTGTCCGGCATCCGGGACGACCCCGCGTCTGGGCGGAGGTCCCGAGGAGCCGGATTACCTGCGTTCGAGAAAAACAAAAAGGCCGTGGCCCCAGCGAATCGCTGGGGCCACGGCCTTTGAATGATTGTTCGGCGGCGTCCTACTCTCCCACAGGGTCCCCCCTGCAGTACCATCGGCGCAACGAGGCTTAGCTTCCGGGTTCGGAATGTAACCGGGCGTTTCCCTCGTGCTATGACCACCGAAACCCTATCGGGTATTCAGCGAAACACACTTTTTAGTTAAGAGGTGTCTCTTTATCGTGGTTGGACCGATACTTCGGTCCGTCACCGGCGATAGCTGTTCGCTACCCGGGAACCACACAGTGAACGCGAGCGTCTGAGGACAAGCCCTCGGCCTATTAGTACCGGTCAGCTCCACCCCTTACAGGGCTTCCACATCCGGCCTATCAACCCAGTCGTCTACTGGGAGCCTTACCCTCTCAAGGAGGTGGGAATACTCATCTCGAAGCAGGCTTCCCGCTTAGATGCTTTCAGCGGTTATCCCTCCCGAACGTAGCCAACCAGCCATGCCCTTGGCAGGACAACTGGCACACCAGAGGTTCGTCCGTCCCGGTCCTCTCGTACTAGGGACAGCCCTTCTCAATATTCCTACGCGCACAGCGGATAGGGACCGAACTGTCTCACGACGTTCTAAACCCAGCTCGCGTACCGCTTTAATGGGCGAACAGCCCAACCCTTGGGACCTACTCCAGCCCCAGGATGCGACGAGCCGACATCGAGGTGCCAAACCATCCCGTCGATATGGACTCTTGGGGAAGATCAGCCTGTTATCCCCGGGGTACCTTTTATCCGTTGAGCGACGGCGCTTCCACAAGCCACCGCCGGATCACTAGTCCCTGCTTTCGCACCTGCTCGACCCGTCGGTCTCACAGTCAAGCTCCCTTGTGCACTTACACTCAACACCTGATTGCCAACCAGGCTGAGGGAACCTTTGGGCGCCTCCGTTACTCTTTAGGAGGCAACCGCCCCAGTTAAACTACCCACCAGACACTGTCCCTGATCCGGATCACGGACCCAGGTTAGACATCCAGCACGACCAGAGTGGTATTTCAACGTCGACTCCACAACCACTGGCGTGGCTGCTTCAAAGTCTCCCACCTATCCTACACAAGCCGAACCGAACACCAATATCAAGCTATAGTAAAGGTCCCGGGGTCTTTCCGTCCTGCTGCGCGAAACGAGCATCTTTACTCGTAATGCAATTTCACCGGGCCTATGGTTGAGACAGTCGAGAAGTCGTTACGCCATTCGTGCAGGTCGGAACTTACCCGACAAGGAATTTCGCTACCTTAGGATGGTTATAGTTACCACCGCCGTTTACTGGCGCTTAAGTTCTCAGCTTCGCCGAGACGAATCTCGACTAACCGGTCCCCTTAACGTTCCAGCACCGGGCAGGCGTCAGTCCGTATACATCGCCTTACGGCTTCGCACGGACCTGTGTTTTTAGTAAACAGTCGCTTCTCGCTGGTCTCTGCGGCCGGCCCCAGCTCACGGAGTAAATCCGATCACCAGTTCCGGCCCCCCTTCTCCCGAAGTTACGGGGGCATTTTGCCGAGTTCCTTAACCATAGTTCACCCGAACGCCTCGGTATTCTCTACCTGACCACCTGAGTCGGTTTGGGGTACGGGCCGCCATGAAACTCGCTAGAGGCTTTTCTCGACAGCATAGGATCATCCACTTCACCACAATCGGCTCGGCATCAGGTCTCAGACTATGTGTTGCGCGGATTTGCCTACGCAACGTCCTACACCCTTACCCCGGGACAACCACCGCCCGGGCTGGACTACCTTCCTGCGTCACCCCATCGCTCACCTACTACCCTGTTGGGTCAGCGGCTCCACCACGTCCCATTGTCCGAAGACTCCGGGCCGGCTTCGCGGCTTTAGCATTCAGAGGTTCGACGTTGGCGCTTCAAAGCGGGTACGGGAATATCAACCCGTTGTCCATCGACTACGCCTGTCGGCCTCGCCTTAGGTCCCGACTTACCCTGGGCAGATCAGCTTGACCCAGGAACCCTTGGTCAATCGGCGCAAGAGTTTCTCACTCTTGTATCGCTACTCATGCCTGCATTCTCACTCGTGTCCCGTCCACAACTGGATTCCTCCGCTGCTTCACCCGGAACACGACGCTCCCCTACCCATCACAGCAGGCGTTGGCCCTGTTGCTGCAATGACACGACTTCGGTGGTGTGCTTGAGCCCCGCTACATTGTCGGCGCGGAATCACTTGACCAGTGAGCTATTACGCACTCTTTCAAGGGTGGCTGCTTCTAAGCCAACCTCCTGGTTGTCTCTGCGACTCCACATCCTTTCCCACTTAGCACACGCTTAGGGACCTTAGTCGGTGTTCTGGGCTGTTTCCCTCTCGACCATGGAGCTTATCCCCCACAGTCTCACTGCCACGCTCTCACTTACCGGCATTCGGAGTTTGGCTAAGGTCAGTAACCCGGTGAGGCCCATCGCCTATCCAGTGCTCTACCTCCGGCAAGAAACACGTGACGCTGCACCTAAATGCATTTCGGGGAGAACCAGCTATCACGGAGTTTGATTGGCCTTTCACCCCTAACCACAGGTCATCCCCCAGGTTTTCAACCCTGGTGGGTTCGGTCCTCCACGAAGTCTTACCTCCGCTTCAACCTGCCCATGGCTAGATCACTCCGCTTCGGGTCTTGGGCATGCAACTGAAACGCCCTATTCGGACTCGCTTTCGCTACGGCTACCCCACACGGGTTAACCTCGCTACACACCGCAAACTCGCAGGCTCATTCTTCAAAAGGCACGCAGTCACGAGACAGCAGGCAAGCCCACTGTCCGACGCTCCCACGGCTTGTAGGCACACGGTTTCAGGTACTATTTCACTCCGCTCCCGCGGTACTTTTCACCATTCCCTCACGGTACTATCCGCTATCGGTCACCAGGGAATATTTAGGCTTAGCGGGTGGTCCCGCCAGATTCACACGGAATTTCTCGGGCTCCGTGCTACTTGGGAGAAGCTCAAGTGAGCCGCTGATGTTTCGTCTACGGGGGTCTTACCCTCTACGCCGGACCTTTCGCATGTCCTTCGACTACACCAACGGTTTCTGACTCACCCAGCCGCCGGCAGACGACTGAAGAACTTTCCCACGACCCCTCATACGCAACCCCTGCCGGGTATCACACGTATCAGGTTTAGCCTCATCCGGTTTCGCTCGCCACTACTCCCGGAATCACGGTTGTTTTCT